>NZ_JBQQCC010000018.1:0-212585 GCF_052245635.1 Nonomuraea sp. KM88
ACGAGCCCTGCTCCCCCACCTGCCCGAACTGGCTGCGCTACGGCATCCAGCCCAAGAACGCCAAACCCGGGATGGCTCCCGGCCGGTGCCGCTCCAAGGCGCACAAGCCCGAACACCTCGGCTACGCCGGACGCCGCGTCCTGGTCTCCCGCAAGTGGTCCAACAAGACCCTGGCCGAGCACAAGCAAGACCGCCGCACCTGGGTCATGGAAGCCCTCGGCCAGACCGACGAATCCACCGACCCACACCGCTACATCTGGCGACCCGTCCCGGCCGGAGACGCCAACGTGCCACCGCTGGCCGTACGACTACTCCGCTCCGTCCACGAACGGCGGCGCTGGCGAGCCCACCTCAGAGAGCTGGAAGCCAGAGCAGCCGGACAAGATCTTTCGGCAACCGAGGACATGGGGAGGGTCGCGTGAGTAGGCGAGACGAACTCCTCACCGTCGCCCAGGTCCTCGACGAACTCGGCGGAGTTTCCCGCCGCACCTTCTACCGCTGGCGCGAGATCGGCAAGGCACCGGATGGCATCCGCCTGCCCAACGGCGAACTGCGCATCTACCGCAGCGACTTTGACGCTGGCTCGAATCCCTCAGGAGCGCCGCATGACCACCTCGTACGACGTGAAGTTCTGGGAGATCCGCCGGAACAAGTCCAGCAAGTCGCCCTCCTATGAGGTGCGCTGGAAAGTCGGCGGCCGGGAGAAGTCCAAGACCTACAAGACCAAGGCCCTCGGCGAGAACTTTCTGACCGACCTACGGCAGGCCGCACGATGGGGCGAAGCGTTCGACCTGGAGACCGGTCTTCCGGAGTCGATGATCAAAGCCAAGGACGCCAGGACCGTTCTCGACTTCGTGAAGGCGTACGTCGAAGCACGTTGGCCGTACGCGGCGGCCAAGAGCCGTGACAGCATGTCCGACGCCCTCGCGACAGCTCTCCCGGCGCTGACGACAGACAAGGCAGGGCGGCCGGAAGCTGCCCTTCTCCGTACTGCCCTGCGCCAGTACATCCTGATGCCTGAAGGCAAGCGGCGCGCTATGCCTGCCGACATCGCGCGGGCCGTCCGCTGGCTGGAGGCGGCATCGCTCAACATGGAAGACCTCAACGAGACCAAGGCCGTACGCCCGGCTCTCGACGCCCTCGCACTTCGCCTCGACGGCAAGCAGGCCGGTGCCAACACGATCAGACGGAAGCGCGCCGTCCTCCACCACGTCTTCGAGTACGCGGTGGAGCTGGAAGAGCTGCCGTCCAACCCGCTGCACCGGATCAAGTGGAAGCTACCGAAGACGACCGAGACCGTGGACCCGCGCGTGGTGGTCAATCCCCGTCAGGCCAGGGAACTGCTCGTGGCGCTCACCTACGTCGGCAAGCGCCAGCGCGACGGGAAAGGACGTGGCCGGCGCTTGATGGCCATGTTCGCCTGTATGTACTTCGCGGCTCTCCGGCCCGGCGAGGCGGTCAGTCTCCGTGAGCAGGACTGCTACCTCCCGCCCGAGGGCTGGGGACGGCTCACCCTCGACGGCTCCCGCCCTGAGGTAAACCGCCGGTGGACCGACACGGGTGACGCTCACGAACGGCGCGGGCTCAAGCATCGAGGGGAGGATGACGTCCGTCGAATCCCGATCCCTCCGGAACTGGTCAAGATCCTTCGGCAACACATCGAAGAGTTCGGCGTCGCCCCTGACGGGCGACTGTTCCGCAGCGAGCGCGGCGGCGTGGTCGCCTCGACGGCCTACACCGAGGTCTGGCAGGAAGCCCGCACCCTCGCCCTCACACCTGCCCAGGTCGCCTCACCACTCGCCAGGAGGCCGTACGACCTGCGGCACGCGGCCGTCTCGCTCTGGCTCAACGGCGGCGTACCCGCTCCAGAGGTAGCCGCCCGTGCCGGCCACGGGGTGGACGTCCTGCTCAGGGTCTATGCCAAGTGCATCGACGGCCAGGAGGAGATCGTCAACCAGCGGATCGCGGACGTACTCACTGCATGAGATCACGGACGGCACCACTCGAAGGGCTCCGGTTTCCCCGGGGCCTTTCGGCGTTGCTGGGGCCACGTCATCCCGCGCATACTCCGGATCATGGGCCTCGACCTGGGGAAACGTCCCCGGATCCATCCCGCGTATATCCCGTGACCACCGACAAACGGCCGCTCACAGCGGCATCCGGCTGCATACCCCTGAAATGCAGAAGAGGCCCCGTAGGGCCTCTGAGCTGCGCTTACTGCGTGTGGCAGGTGCAAGGTTCGAACTTGCGTAGGCTGAGCCGACGGTTTTACAGACCCGTCGCAAACGCCCCTCTACCTGCACCTCTGTGCTTTCCACGGCCCTACTGGGAACGCATTGGGAACGATCATCAGCACAACGAGGAGGGCTGCAGCCCTCAGCGGTGCTCAGGGGGTCGTCCGGCTACCCCCACGTACGTGGGGAGGACATACCTGAGCGAGCAGCTCTGTTTAGTGCGCCCGGTTCACCCCCACGTGCGTGGGGAGGACCAACTGCCGACCGGTAGAGCGCCTCAAACGACCGGCTCACCCCCACGTGCGTGGGGAGGACGGCCCGATGAGCCGTACCTGATCCAGGGCATCCGGCTCACCCCCACGTGCGTGGGGAGGACCTCGGACGGTTCGAGACGGGGGAGGATGTCCTCGGCTCACCCCCACGTGCGTGGGGAGGACGCCGCTGATGAGCAGGTGGCCGGCCGCTGTGCCGGCTCACCCCCACGTGCGTGGGGAGGACAGGGGGAGCCCGACGGTAACGGGCTCCCCCTCTGGCTCACCCCCACGTGCGTGGGGAGGACGACCACTCGGCGCACCCGAGCATGAACGCGTCCGGCTCACCCCCACGTGCGTGGGGAGGACGATGATCACTCGACGCCCAGATGCTTGTACGGCGGCTCACCCCCACGTGCGTGGGGAGGACGCGATCGTCCCCGCGTCCAACGCCACCGTCGCCGGCTCACCCCCACGTGCGTGGGGAGGACAAGGTCACCCGGTGCAGAGCCACGACCGACGACGGCTCACCCCCACGTGCGTGGGGAGGACGCTGCCTGCCGCTCGTTGAGGGTGCACAGGGGCGGCTCACCCCCACGTGCGTGGAGAGGACCGCGACCGGCGTACCTGCTCCGGGTCGGCCAGCGGCTCACCCCCACGTGCGTGGAGAGGACTCCGGTGATGTGATCCCAGACCGACATGTCGGCGGCTCACCCCCACGTGCGTGGAGAGGACGTGAACGCATCGTCGCACGGGTGAGCTGGGGGCGGCTCACCCCCACGTGCGTGGAGAGGACGTTGATGCGGAGCGCCATGGTCGCGCCCCTCCCGGCTCACCCCCACGTGCGTGGAGAGGACTTCCAGCCCGCGAGGCGAGCGATCTCGTCCCAGGCTCACCCCCACGTGCGTGGAGAGGACAGCTGCCCCCGGCCGGGCCGCGCGTTCTCAGGCGGCTCACCCCCACGTGCGTGGAGAGGACACTTGCCGACCTGCGGATATGTCAGGAGCTCCGCAACTTGATGTCGGCCTTTGACGGCGTTGCGATCGACGGTTGAAACACCCACCTCTCAACCCATCCTAAGACGAATTCCCCTCATGTTTTCCGACCTTCGTCAAATTGTCGGGGCCCGACTCTACAGTGTGGATCCTGATTAGCGATCGGTGCAGCGCGCACTAATCGTCATACACGTGTCGCCGAGTTGAGGGGCTCGCATGAGCGAAACAGACGTCGATCTCGCTCTATGGGGCAAGTCGCGGGGACTGCCGTCCCCCTACCCTCTGGCCTGCCACTTGCTCGACGCTGCGGCGACAGTGGAGGCTTTGTGGGACGGCTACCTGTCGCCCGGCCTCCGGACAACACTCGCGGCAGAACTCGGCTGTAGCAGCGAGCAGGCGAGGAACCTGCTGGCGTACTGGGCGGCCCTGCACGATGTCTGCAAATGCATGCCCTGTTTTCAGGACCAAGATAAAACGGCCTGCAGTGGATTGTCTGGATACGAGAGCGTCTCCGCACCCTATGCACGGCACGACTTCGCTGCTCACGTCTGGCTGGGGCGCTTCCTCCTGGCCGACGGTTACGCAATGGTCAGGAAGAACTCTCCAGCTTTCCGAGTGGCCCAGTTGCTGGGTGGCCATCACGGCACGTTCGCTCCGTTCAACCACCGGGAATTCACCCAGCCCCTGGACGCGCTCCCCGCGCTGGGACGAGGGAAATGGGAGGAGCAACGGCAGGCGCTCGCGACGCTGATGCGGACGCTCCTGGGCGGCCCACCGCCACCCGCAACGGTGTCCGCCGCCGGTGGAGCGCTGGCCTGCGCTGTGGTCATCTTGGCCGACTGGCTTGCCAGTCAGGACAACTTCCTGGCGCAGAGGCTGAACGCAGGGATTCCTACTCGCGGAGACGCCACCGCGCTGCGAGCGCACCTGCAGCAGAGCCGCACGATGGCACCGGACCTTCTGCGGCTTGCCGGCCTGGGACAGTTGGCCTTCACCGCGGGTGATTTCCGCGACGACTTCCCCTTCGCACCGAACGACCTGCAACAGTCGGTCAGTGAGCGACTGCCGGACCTACTCGACACTGACCCCGGTCTGTTGCTGATCACGGCACCGATGGGTGAAGGCAAAACAGAGACCGCCTTGCACGCGGGACGGTTGATGGGTGAAGCGGCACAGACGCCGGGCTACTTCATCGGCCTGCCGACGATGGCGACCTCGGATCAGATGCTCGGGCGGGTGGACGACTTCCGACGCCGCCGTGTCCAGGGAGCGGACTCTCTGACGCTGTTGCACGGGATGGCCTGGCTGAACAGCGCCTACACCGCCGAAGGCGACGAAGCCGGCGTGGTGACAGGCGACCCGATGGCGACGCCCTGGCTGCGTGGGAGCAAGAGAGGGCTGCTGTCGAACCTCTCGGTCGGGACCATTGATCAGGCGCTCATGGCCGTGCTGCGAGGACGACACAACGTGCTCCGGATGCTCGGCCTGGCCAGCAAGGTGCTGGTCATCGATGAGGCGCACGCCTACGACGCCTACATGCAGGGTCTGCTGAAGGTCCTCCTGGAGTGGCTAGGGTCGTTGAAGGTGCCCGTTGTCCTGCTGTCAGCGACGCTGCCGGTGGCCACGGGACGGCGCCTGGCGGAGGCATACCTGGCCGGTGCTGGCTGTGCGACCAGCAAGGTGCCCGAGCTGACGTATCCAGGCTGGCTGTACGTCAGCCCGACTGCGGCTACGTCCATGCCTGTCAGGAGCCGTGAACGGACGCTTCACATCGAGCTGCACGGGGTTCCGCTCGATGGGGAGCAGCGTCCGATGCGTACGACGGCGCTCCGCCAAGCGCTACGCCCGCTTGTCCAGCAGGGCGGGTGTGCGGCCGTAATCTGCAACACAGTGGCCGAAGCCCAACGGACGTACCTGGAGTTGAAGGCGTGGCTGGGCGAGCAGGTAGGCGCCGGTGAGGTCCCGGCACTGCGCCTGCTGCACTCGCGCTTCCCTGCGTACCGACGAGCGGAGATCACCGAAGAGGCTGTGCGCTGGTTCGGCAAGGACGAAGGCGCCCGGCCGAACGCGGCGATCCTGGTCGCAACGCAAGTGATCGAGCAGTCTCTGGATCTCGACTTCGATCTCGTAATCAGTGACCTGGCACCGATGGCCATGCTGCTCCAGCGAGCCGGCCGGTGCCAGCGGCATATGCAGCACGACAAATGGCGGCCAGCTTGGGCCATTGACGAGGCGAACGCCTGCGCAAAGACGCAGCCGCGACCGACGATGAGGCTGACCGTACTCACACCCGTCGATGAGTCGGGCGGGCTGCGGATTCCACGATCATGGCCTTTCGTCTATCCAGCAGCGCTGCTGCGCCGCACCTGGCAGGCCCTCAAAGGCCTGCCCCAAGGGCGGGTGGCCATCCCAGGCGACGTGCAGCAACTCGTCGACCAGGTGTACGACGAGGCTTTCGGGGACGAAGCGTCACGCCCCACCGAGGAGGACCTCGCCAGGCTCGCGGACGAGCAGACCAAGGACCTGTACGCCAAGATGGCCGCAATTCCGGTGCCCAGTGCCGTGGACGACTTGAGCCAGCTCACCGGCGACGACTTCGTGACCGAGTACTCGACCCGGCTGGGCGCGGACTCTGGCCGTGTCGTGTGCTGCACGGCCGACTCTGGCGGACAGCCCATGCTCGGAGATCAACCCCTGCCGGTGAAGCCGAACGGCAAGAAGGGTGACCGTACATGGTTCACGAAGCAGCAGGTCCGGCAGGTCCTCATGCATGCCGTGCCGGTCCCCGGCAACTGGCTCCGTGAACGCTCCGATCCGGACGACACTCCCCCTGACTGGGATAACAGCCCGCACTTGCGCGACCTCGTCGTCGTGCGCCTAGCCGGCCCGCAGTCGTCCGGGATGCTCGGCGACCGAGAGCTATGGCTGTCCCGGGAACTGGGGCTGTCAGAGTTCAGCGGCGACCACCGTGAGGTGGCTGCGCACGCCCTCTCCACCCGTGACGACGAACCGTAACGAAGCAGCACTGACGATCGAAACCATAGCGCCGCCCTACGCCGCATGAGCATCACCCAGAGCCACATCCTTATCCCGTCGATCGAAAGGCGGTCCGCACGTGCCATCTCACTCGGTCGCTGAACCACAGCGGTCTCATGTTCCCCCCGCGGCCACTCACTACGATCTATTGGAGCGTTCCTGGCTGCCCATTCGAGTAGGCGGGCAGCGGCGCAAGATCGGGCTACGGGAGCTGTTCAGTACAGCGCACGAGTTGACGGACGTCGAGACATCGCCTCCTCCCGGGGCCGCAGGGCTGTGGCGAGTCCTCACGGTGATCGCCGCTCGCATCACAGGGCTGGACGACATGACCGCGGGGAGCCAGCGGTGGAGCCAGTACCAGGCCGACGTGCTGGCGCGGGGTCGTTTCGACCTGGACAGGGTGAACGAGTACTTCGACTGGTACGCCAACCGCTTCGACCTCTTCGACCTGAGCCGACCGTGGTTGCAGGATCCACGGCTGCGGACCCAGTGCAAGACGAGCTCCGGTGTGAACAAGCTCGTCATGTCGAGGCCAGCAGGCAACAACCAGGTGTGGTTCAACCATGCGACGGCGCTGGATCCTCCTCCGTTGCCCACTGAGGAAGCGATCCTCCACCTGCTGACGCAGCTCTATTACGGTCCCTCCGGGCAATGCACTCCTCGCACGGCCCGCACGCTGTCGGGCGGTAACAGCAAAGCGGGCCCTCTACGCCGAACGATCTCGTTCCACCCTGTGGGGACCAACGTCTTCGAATCCCTGGTGGCGAGCATCCCGCCCTCGCATCACTACGCAACGGGTGGTGTCGATCAAGCTCCGTGGGAAGCAGATGAATTGCCCGATCCCACCCGTGCGGTGCCCCGCCCCAGTGGGGTCGGCGGAGTGCTGACGGGGCGTTTCCAGCACGCGGTGCTGCTGCAAGGTTCCCCTGACGGCGCGTACGTCACCGACGCCTGGATTACCTGGGCCTGGCGCGATGCGGACTTCCCGGCGGAGGACCCCTACTTGGTCTATCAGCAGAACAAGGACGGCAACCGCTACGCCCGCCAGGCCGATGGCAACCGCGCGCTGTGGCGAGACTTCGACGCGCTGATCATGGAGGACACCGGAGACAACCATGCGCGCCGCCCGCTGGTCCTGGCGAATGTCGAGGACCTGCGGCTGTTCCTGCTGCCGAGCCTCAGAGCCCGTGCCTTCGGGTTCGACCAGGATGGCCAGACGCGGGACAAGGAATGGACGGTCGGCTCCACGCCGGCCCTGCTCACCCTGGCGAACGAAGACGGCGTGCCGGCGGCGATCAGCACCATGCGGCAGGCAGCCGAGAGGCTGGAGTCGCAGCTTCGATACGCGCTGCGTCAGGTATGGATAGCCATCAACGATCCGTCCAATGGCAACGGCAAGCCGGCGCGTAAGGACATCTCCGAGGGCCCCTGGCCGACTGACGGTTCCTTCCGCTACTGGCCCCGAGCGGAACGCCTCTTCTGGGAGCGGGTACGCACGCGGAACTTCGACGGCGCCGCGCAGCAGTTCCTCAAGCTGGCCCTGGCGGTCTACGACGAGGTGACCGATCAGGCTTCTGTTCTTCCCCGTGTCCGGCGCGCTGTCGAACTCAAGCGCAGCCTCATCCGCCTGGCACTGAAGCACAACAACGGAAGGAGGTGAGGTGATGGCGGTCTCGCTGGAGACAGCGGACAAGTACGTCACCTACATCCGCAAGAAGATCACGGCTCCCAGCAGTCGCGCCGCACTGCGCCGGAGCGTGGGACGGCCGGTAGACGACGCCGCGACCCGCAAGGCTCATTCCGTGGTAGCCGCGTGGCTGCCGTCCGGGCGGACGCGGCCGGCCGTCGAGAACGCCTACTACGGAGTCGCAGCCATGATCGCGGCTCAGCCCCGCCGACGTGGTGAGCAGGAGGACGCCGAGGAGGTTCCTTCCTCCATCCAGGACGAATCAGCGAACGAGCCGGAAGCAGCGCGCAAAGACTACGAGCGGCCGTCCACCAGCCTGGGAGCCGCCCTCGGCAGGGCCGTCATCGACAAGAAGCTCAAGCACGACACGGTGGAGGCCCGGCTCCACCTGCTGTGCCGCCAGGACGTCGCCGGCCTGCACCGCAAGCTGCCCGGCGTGGTGGGCCAGCTGGCCGCCAAGGAGATCGAACCGGACTGGGGGCGGCTGCTCCGCGACCTCAGCCGATGGGAGCGCGACCGCGACCTGGTGACCAAGAGATGGCTTCAGGACTTCTACCGCATCACGGTCGCCTCCGAACCAAGCCACAGCCAACCGAATGACACCGACGACCGATCCGAGAGCGAGGACCAGTGACCATCCCCCGATACCTCGACGCGCACATCCTCCAGACCGTGCCGTTCGCGAACCTCAACCGCGACGACCTCGGATCTCCCAAGAGCCTGGTCTACGGCGGCGCAACCCGTACCCGCGTCTCCAGCCAGTGCTGGAAGCGCGCCGTCCGCCTTGACGTACAACGAGTCATCGGCGATCCCGCCGTCCGGACACGGCGCGTTCCGACCGAGGTCGCCGACCGGCTCAAGACCCGAGGCTGGTCGGAGGACGCCGCCAACGCGGCCGGCGCCCAGATCGTGCTGTCGGCCAACAAGAAGGAGGGTTTCAAGCTCGAAGACAATGGCGGCACGTCGGTGCTGCTGTACCTGCCCAAAGTTACCCTGGACGCGCTGGCGGACCTCGCCGACGAGCACCGGGAGACCATCGAGCAGACCGTGGGGGTCAAGAAGCCTAAGGCCGTGTTGCCCGTGGACAAGGTCGGCGAGTTGCTGTCGGAGCGCAACGGCGTGATCAACATGTTCGGCAGGATGCTGGCCGAGCTTCCCGGCGCCGGCGTCGCGGGGGCCGTCCAGGTCGCGCACGCCTTCACCACGCACGAGGTGGCCCCCGAGATCGACTTCTTCACCGCAGTGGACGACTGCCTGCCCGCGGACGAGGTAGGCAGCGGACACATGAACAGCGCCGAATTCAGCGCGGGAGTCTTCTACCGCTACGCCAGCCTGGACCTCGCCGGCCTGCGCGACAACCTGGGCGGGGACACGACCATGGCCGAGGAGCTGACCAAGGCGTTCCTGACCGCGTTCATCTCCTCTCTCCCCACCGGGAAGCAGACGGCGTCGGCCGCCAACACCCTGCCCGACCTGGTGCACGTCGCCGTACGTGCTGACCGGCCGATCTCCTTCGCCGCCGCCTTCGAGGCACCGGTACGTCCCGAGCAGGGCCTCGCCGCTCCCTCACGTGACCAGCTCAGCCGCCACGCCGGCCGCCTGCAGAGGCTCTGGAACACCACGGGGATCATCGACCACGCGTACGCCTGCATCGATGAGAAGCCGCTGGCCGGGCTCGGAGACCAGGTGGACTCCTACCTCCAGCTCATCGAGCGGGCGGTGACCGCCGCCCACAGCGGAGCCGCGGCATGAGCAGTCTCGTGCTGCGGCTCGCCGGGCCGCTGCAGTCCTGGGGCGAGCACAGCGTCTTCGCCCAGCGGGACACACTGCGTTTCCCCACCCGGTCCGGCCTCATCGGCCTTATGGCCGCCGCCGAGGGCCTGGAGCGCGGCCGGTCCCTGGCCGGCTACGAGCACCTGCGCTTCACGGTACGGATCGACCGTCCCGGCGTGCGCATGCTGGACTTCCACACGATCGGCGGCGGCATGCGTCGTGGGGTGCCGCGACCTGACGGAAGCCAGCGACCTCAGGGAACGGCCACGATGGTGACCCGGCGTCAGTACCTGTCCGACGCCGCGTTCACGGTCGCTGTCGAGGGCCCGGAGGACCGGCTGGCCGAGATCGCCCAGGCACTGCGTCAACCACGCTGGCAGCCGTACCTGGGTAGACGCTCCTGCCCGCCCGACCAGCCGCTGCTGCTGAGCAGCACGGCCACCGACCCGGTGACTGACCTGCGTACCCGGGTGCCCGTAGCCCGAGCACTGCGCCCGAACGAACCACCGGAGGCGGAGTTCGTCACGGAGACCACCGAAGAGGCCGCCGACGCCGTCACCGAGTTGGCCGACGTACCGGAGAGCTTCAGCCGTTACGACCGGCGCTACCGGTCCCGAACGGTCAGCATCATCACCCAGCCCATCTCCAAGGAGCTGTTCGTCGGCAACGAGAAGTACTGGAGCCTCCTCACCACCTACATCCACGAGGAGGAAGCACGATGACGGCCTGGCTGATGCGGATCCTCCCCGATCTCAAGCGTCGGGACGTCGGCCGCGACCTGCGCGACCCCGACCTGTTGCACAAGCGGCTGATGTCGCTCGTACCCGACGACATAGGCAAGCAGGCACGGGCCACCGCCGGAGTGCTGTTCCGCGTCGATGAGACTCGCCAGGGCACTCACCTGCTGGTCCAGACCCTCATGAAACCCGAGCTGGAGCGGCTGCCAGATGGCTACGGCGAGATTAGCGTGAAAGAACTCGACACGCTGATCGGCAATCTTCGAGCCGGCGTACGGGTGCACTACCGCATCGCCGCCAACCCCTCCAAGCGGCTCGGCAAATCCGCCGGCGAGAACGCCGGGAAGATCAAGGCGCTGCGCGGAGCGGACGCCGAGGAGTGGTGGGTAGCCAAGGCCGCTGGCCACGGTTTAGCCGTCGCGACGGTTCAGGCGCTGTCGGAGCGCGACATCCGCGCCAAGGGCGGCATCCGCCACGCGGTGGTCCGCTTCGACGGCAGCGGCGTGGTCACCGACCCAACCGCCCTCCGAGAGGCGATGCTGACCGGCATCGGCCGCGGCAAGAGCTACGGATGCGGCCTGCTCAGTCTGGCCGTCGCCCGGTGAGCGCCAACGCGCGCCGCAAACTGGCCTCGCCCACGCTGGCCATGCTGCCACGAGTGGCCGACTCTCTGTCATTCCTGTACGCCGAAGCGGTGCGCATCGTGCAGGACGACACCGGGGTCTGTGCTCAGGTCGCCTCTCACGACGGGACCGATCGCGTCTATCTTCCGACGGCTTCCCTGGCGTGCATCCTGCTGGGCCCAGGAACGTCCATCACGCAACCCGCCATGGCCACGATCGCCCGGCACGGCACTTCACTCGTGTGCGTCGGCGCCGGCGGGGTGCGTAGCTATGCGGGCATCGTGCCGTCCTCACTGACCACTACCTGGTTGGAGAAGCAGGTCCGCGCCTGGGCCAGCGACGACCTGCGCCTGCAAGTGGCAGTACGCATGTACGAGATGCGGTTCGGGCAGTCGTCAGCTCCCGCAGGCGCGACGCTCGCCCAGCTACGCGGTCTAGAAGGACAGCGGATTAAGGCGCTGTACCGGATGATGGCCACCAAGTACCGGATCAAGCGCTTCAAACGCGACTACGATCCGGACTCCTGGGACGACCAGGACCCGGTGAACAAGGCGCTGTCTGGAGCCAATTCCTGCATGTACGGCGTTGTTCACGCGGCTGTCCTGGCGCTGGGCTGCTCCCCTGCACTTGGTTTCATCCACAACGGCACCCAGATGGCGTTCGTCTACGACGTAGCTGACCTGTATAAGGCGCGGGTGACTATCCCCATGGCCTTCTCGCTGCACACGTCGCCGGATCCCGAACGAGAGGCACGTCGGCGGTTGCGCGAGGAGTTCCGAGCGCTCAAGCTCATGCCGCAGATCGTCGCGGATATCCAGACGCTGCTGGACCCTGACAACGTCGATGCCAAGTCCAGCGACCGAACGGCGGACCTGGTCCATCTTTGGGATCCCGATGTCGGCGCTCTGCCCGCAGGAGTCAACTACGGGTACGAGTTCATCGATGTCCCGCTGGAGTGACTGATGGCATCAATGATCGTCATATCCACCACCGCCATCCCCGACCATGTCGGTGGAGCGCTGTCGCGCTGGCTCATCGAACCCTGCCCCGGTCTCTTCGTCGGCACAGTTTCCGCACGGGTCCGCGACGAACTGTGGGCAGCGGTCAGCGCGAGCCTCGGTGACGGCATGGCCGTCCTGATCCATCCGGCTGACAACGAGCAAGGGTTCACCATGCGGACATCAGGACAGCGACGGCGTCACGTCGTCGACTTCGACGGACTCCAACTCATCAAGTTCGCCGCCGACACTCGCGGCACCGGAAGCGATCAAGAAGAAGCGCAAGTGAACTTGTGAAACCGCAGGTCGCGAAGTGTCCTCCCCACGCACGTGGGGGTGCACCGCCGCATCCCGAGCAGTGGGCACAGAGGCCAGGGTCCTCCCCACGCACGTGGGGGTGCACCGAAGCCCTCTCGATAGATCGTCCGCGCGGGGGAGTCCTCCCCACGCACGTGGGGGTGCACCGTCGCTGGGGGAGGGGAAGGCCCCGCTGCGGCTGTCCTCCCCACGCACGTGGGGGTGCACCCAGGACCGATCGAGCGGCCTGACGCGCTCGCTGTCCTCCCCACGCACGTGGGGGTGCACCGAATGCCTTCCACGGGCCCTTGTTGCCGTTGCCGTCCTCCCCACGCACGTGGGGGTGCACCGTCCCTGGCTGAGCTCCCGCCGCCGCAGCGCGCGTCCTCCCCACGCACGTGGGGGTGCACCGGCCATCCAATACATCTGCGACACGATGGGCGCGTCCTCCCCACGCACGTGGGGGTGCACCTGTGATCGTCTGGGCTGACGCCGCCTGACCCCGGTCCTCCCCACGCACGTGGGGGTGCACCGGGGTTGCTGCGCACGGCGCCGGTCCGCTCGAGGTCCTCCCCACGCACGTGGGGGTGCACCGGATCGTGGAGTCGTCGCTGTTGAGCGGCAGTTGTCCTCCCCACGCACGTGGGGGTGCACCAGTTCCTCGCGCTGCCTGCGATCGCGCGATTGCCGTCCTCCCCACGCACGTGGGGGTGCACCGTTCAAGGGTGTGCTGAAGGTCAGCGTGCTGTGCTCCTCCCCACGCACGTGGGGGTGCACCGACCACGCGCGGCTCGCGCCAGCGCAGCGGCGCGTCCTCCCCACGCACGTGGGGGTGCACCGACGGCACCGTCGAGGAGACAGCCCGGGGCCCGGTCCTCCCCACGCACGTGGGGGTGCACCATCACTCACCGAGCTCAACGAAAGCAGGTGCCGTCCTCCCCACGCACGTGGGGGTGCACCGTTTCGTTATCTGGTGGGGCCGAGTTACGTTGAGTCCTCCCCACGCACGTGGGGGTGCACCGATGTCCATGCTGCCGTTGTACGGCGCACCACCGTCCTCCCCACGCACGTGGGGGTGCACCGTCGATCCGCTTGGTCATATTGGCCGAGTTGGCGTCCTCCCCACGCACGTGGGGGTGCACCGGATCCAGTCCAGGTCATTGCAGGTCGGGGTCGGTCCTCCCCACGCACGTGGGGGTGCACCGGAAGCCAGGTTCGCGCCGACCGTGCTGGTCGGGTCCTCCCCACGCACGTGGGGGTGCACCGCAGTCGGGCATAGCCGTAGGTGACGCGCCCATGTCCTCCCCACGCACGTGGGGGTGCACCAGCTCAGCCGCCCGATCCGCTTCTCGACCTCTTCGTCCTCCCCACGCACGTGGGGGTGCACCGCCCAACAGTGGTTCTACGACGCTTGGGACGTAGTCCTCCCCACGCACGTGGGGGTGCACCGCAGCACGTGGAGCGGTGGCGTCCGCAGTACTGGTCCTCCCCACGCACGTGGGGGTGCACCGATGTAGGCGTAGTTGTCGTTCGACTTCAGGCCGTCCTCCCCACGCACGTGGGGGTGCACCCTCGTGGGAGCAGTATGGGCAGAGCCCGTCTTCGTCCTCCCCACGCACGTGGGGGTGCACCGGACTCGACGTGGGCGGACCCAGTATCGCGGCGGTCCTCCCCACGCACGTGGGGGTGCACCGCAGGTCTTCTGTCGCCGGGCCTGCGCACGATCGTCCTCCCCACGCACGTGGGGGTGCACCGGCCGCGGGGAGCCATGACGTGGACAGGGCCACGTCCTCCCCACGCACGTGGGGGTGCACCGGGGATCGACGATATTCGGGCTGCGCCCGGCTTGTCCTCCCCACGCACGTGGGGGTGCACCGATGCCGAATTCGTCGGGCCTGTCCCAGTCGACGTCCTCCCCACGCACGTGGGGGTGCACCGGTGAGCGAGCGGGCGGCGCAGGTGTCGCAGGCGTCCTCCCCACGCACGTGGGGGTGCACCGACGCGCATCCTGGCCGGCCGGTTCGCGCGAGGGTCCTCCCCACGCACGTGGGGGTGCACCGGTGGCGGCGGCGCGGTCGCTGCTGGCGTCGTTGTCCTCCCCACGCACGTGGGGGTGCACCGGCCCTGCTTTCCGTTCCGACTGGCGAGCCCGAGTCCTCCCCACGCACGTGGGGGTGCACCGAGCATCCAGATGGAGCGGTGGATCCTGCGCGAGTCCTCCCCACGCACGTGGGGGTGATCCGGCGCGGCAGGTGGCGGCGCGCCGCAGAGTCGTCCTCCACACGCACGTTCAAACCGGGTCATCGACTGCGGATCTTTCTTCCATGCCTTGGTCAAGGCGGCAACGAGCGCCCCTGCCCCGAAGTCCTACCTAGCGTCGGGCAGCCACGTCGACGACCGTGAGGGCGACCATGAGCAACCTTCCACCGTCCGCGTTCCTACGCAGGTCACCATCCGACCCGAGGCACGGCTACGGCCTGATCTGGGTCGGGCTCGCACTCGCCGTGGGCGCCGCGAGTGGCTTCGCACTCGGGCGGAGCACGCAGCAAGCACCTCCCGTGCCCCCGCCGGTCGCCGTCCACATCGCCGTGACACAACCCTCGCCCGCTCCGCCTACGCAGGCTGCGGCAACACCCACGGCCAAGCCCACGCGTTCCAAACGACCTTCGCCAGACAAGCAGACAGTGCCGATCTCCAGAAGGGACAGCAAGCCCCGCGTGGCCGAGCCGGCCAGGCCGCGCACCCGAGTTCGACCACACACCAAGCACCCTCGCCCCTGCGCCCACACCAAGGGCGTCGAGGCACGCGTGTGCAAGGCGTTCTTCTTCGGGCGCTGACCGCAGCCCTGTTCCGCGGAATCCGCACAATGGACGCTTCGAGGCGTCTACTCCAGGTCAACCGGCTCGTCGCCGGCTACCGCACAATGCGCCCGACCAGTCAGCAGATCGCCGCAGTATTCCGCAGAACCGCCGCCCGCCGAGCGTCACTCCCCCGCCGACGCGTCTTCGGCGACCAGTTCCACCTGGTCCCCGCGCAGAATCTTGCGATGCTTCCGCGGCCCCGGCACGACCTCGAACACCGGCACGCCCTCCGGCATCCCACCGAACTCCCGCAGCTCAGCGGACGTGGCCAGTTCCCGCCGCTCGTCCGGCGTCGGCATGCGTGTGATCACCCGCGCCCCGGCCGGCACCGGGTACGGCTCGCGGGTCGGCTCAACGGCCACCATCGACCCCCGCTTACGCACCGTAGTGATCTGCCCCTCGGCACGCAGATGGGCCAGAGCCTCGCGTACGGTGTCGCGGCCCACCTCGTACATCTGTGAGAGCTGAGCCTCCGAGGGCAACCACGCTCCGGGCCGGTAGCGGCCGGCCGTGATGTCGTCGCGGATCGCAGCCGCGACCTGCCGGTAGACCGGCACCCCAGAGCTGTAGTCGATCACGGCAGACAAGTGTCACAGGGCCATATTGCCATGAGCCTTGTGGCCATGAGCCCCCAGCGTTAACGTGGGCAAACGGCCATTGGCAAGCATTTTCAAGGAACAGCTTATCCGAAATCAGGACGAAAGACGCAAACCACATGACTACGGCTCGCGAGGCACTGTCTGACCCTGGTCTTCGTGGCGCGTTCAGGCGGTTCTACGTCTGGCGCGACTCCGACGGCGTATGGCACGCCAGGCCGCTCCCCAAGCTGACCAGCGAAGAGATCGCCTACCGGATCCTGCCGGAGCTGGTCGCCGACTCCCCCATCCAGCTCGCCTACAAGTGCACGTGGCAGCGGAGCCGCCGCAAAGTCCATCGCTACCTGCAGAAGTATGCCCAGAGGAGCGCGGCCCTTGAGTCAACCCCCTGAGCCGCCGCAGGTGCGATGGGAGCCGTACCAGGGTCCGTCCCGCGGCAAGGCCCGGATCACGGAAACCTCGTGTTGCGGGGCCTACGAATGGGCCGCCCAGGGCGGGCACTTCCTCGTCCTGCGCCCCACCAGCAAACCGGGCCGCTACGAGGAGACGGCCAGGGGCCTGTACCGGCAGGCACGCGAGGTCTGGGCGGCACACCTGACCTTTCATGCGCTCCGGCACCAGCACGAAGAAGCTGCTCGCGCCGCCGCCAAGAGACAACACCATGCTCGTGGGTCCCACGACGAGCGAGCCGCCTGAGTCACGTCAGCGTTCATGCGACGCGCAGCCCCACCCATTTCTGATCACAATCTGCGGATTTCTGCGGCATAGCGCGAGGCCCTGAGATCGCGCTTCCGAGCCATCCCGTGGGCTGCCCTGGAGTGCTTCAGCAAGTTGTGCGGATTCCGCGGCCGTACCGACAAGATCGCAGCTCGTCGCCACCCGGCAACAACCTGGTGTCACCCCGCGTCCGCCCCCTCATGACGGGAAAGGGATAGGGGGACGTGAGGCCGGTAAACCCCGCCGGTCACGCGCCAGCCCTACCCTGGAGACACTGTGCCTCGGCGAGGGAGCGCGATGAGCAAGGCGACGGATGCCCCTACCTACGTTCGGATAGCCCAGGACATCCGCACCCGCATCCTTCAAGGCGATCCCCCTGTCGGCGCCATGCTGCCCTCCGAGGCCGCACTTGCCCGCACGTACGGCGTCGCGCGAGGAACAGTCCGCCAGGCGGTGGCCGAGCTGGAGCGCTCGGGGCTGGTGGCCAGCGAGGCCGGCCGGGGCCGGCGCGTGATGGGCAGCGACCCGGCGACGGCCACCCGCGCGGCGGCCACCCAGTACGAGACGATCGCGGAGACACTCCGCAAGCGCATCGACAGCGGCGACCTCGTCGCCGGCCAGCAACTGCCCGGTGAAGCCGCCATCGCCGTGGAGTTCGGGGTGTCGAAGGGCACGGCCCGCCAGGCGCTGCAACTCCTGGCCGGCGAACAGCTCATCGCAGCCGTCCACGGCAAGGGCTGGTTCGTCGGCGGCCCCGAGCACGCGCGGACCCGCGCCGACGCGGTGGCCGCCGAGTTCCGGCAGGACATCGCCACGGGCAAGCTCGCCGTGGGCTCCGTCCTGCCCGGAGAGAACACGCTCGCCCAGGAGCGCGGCGTCGCCCGCGTCACCATCCGCCGCGCCTTCGCGCTCCTGGAAGCTGAAGGAGTCATCGAGAAGAGGCCCGGCCGGGGCCGCGTCGTCAAAGCACGAGCTAAAGGTGACACGTGACCGTATCTCAGACGCCCTCGATCCCCTTCACCTCCGCTGAGGCGCTGGCGACCTTACAGGAGACCTGCGAGACAGCGGGACTGTCCGATCAGGACGCCCGCCTCATCCGCCTCGGCGAGAACGCCCTGTTCGTGCTTCCCGCCGAGCACGTGGTCGTAAGGATCGCGCGCAGCGTCGAGGTGCTGAACGACGTACGCAAGGAAGTGGCCGTTTCAGCCTGGCTCAACGACGCCGGGCTGCCGGCGGCGAGAACGACGGCGCACAAACAACCGCTCATCGTGAAGGGCCGCCCGGTAACGCTCTGGCACCTCATCCCCGACAGCGGTTCGCCGGCCACTCTCGACGACCTGGCCCGCGTCCTGCGCGAACTCCACAGCCTGGACGTCCCCGCCGACCTGGGGCTGCCGTCGATGAACATCCTCAGCCGCGTCTCCGAACGCATCGAGGCGGCATCCGTCCTTACCGACGACGACCGAGACTTCCTGCTGACACGGCGACACGAGCTGCAAAGCGCCTACGACGCGCTGGCCTTCCCCCTCACACCGTGCGCTGTCCACGGCGACGCGCACAACGAGAACCTCATCAGAACCGTCGACGGGAACATCCTGCTCATCGACTTCGAACGCTTCGCGTTCGGCCCGCCGGAAACAGACCTCGCCGTCACCGCCATCGAGCACTCCGTCGGATGGGGGACGAGAGCCGACTACGACCGGTTCGCGGAGCGGTACGGATTCGATGTCCTGGCCTGGGAGGGTTACCCCGTGCTCAGAGACATCAACGAGCTGAAGATGACGACCTGGCTCATGCAGAACGTCAACGAGGACGCGGCAATAGCGCAGGAGTTCCGCAACCGCATGCACTCTCTGCGCAATCCCGACGAACCCCGGCGCTGGCGCGCTTTCTAATCTCTCTCCGGCGAATACTTCCTGGCGACGACGGCGTTGAACTCCGCGACGCGGCCATCGTCCGCGTACGCGTTCAGGTTCGCTTGCAGGTCCCGGATGTACCGGAGATAGCGCTCCGACTTCAGCGATCCAGCAAGGTCGACGGCCTCCAACGCGACGGCCGCGGCCTGTGACGGCTCGCCCATGTGCACGTAGCTCGCCGCCTGGACCAGCCGGTCGAAGGCCAGGGTCCGCACGTACTTCGGATCGCAGAGCCCGACCGCCTGGCCGACGAACTCCATCGCCTGGGACGGCTTCTGGAGGTCGCGGTAACAATGCGCGCCTTCGCTGGCCAGCTCGGCGGCGTCGAAGTAACCAACCCACGAGGGGTCATCGTCCACGTTGCGCTTGGCGAACCATTTCTCCGCCTCAAGCAGAGCTCGCGCGCATGCGGCCTCGTCGCCGTTCCCGGCGTGCGCACGGGCTTCCATGGCGAAGAACAGGGCCATGGGCGTCGCGGTGGACGCGTTACGGCAGCCTTCCTGTGCCGCACGCGCGAGTTGGATGGCCTGGTCGTAGCGGCCCAGGTAGTTGGCCTGGTGGCTCATGTCGGCAAGAATCAGGCCGCCCAGCATGCGATCTCCGGACACCTGGGCGAGGCGCAGTCCTTGCAGGAAATAGCGCTGCGCGAGCCCGTGCCGGCCGAGGTCGTACGCCGTCCACGCGACCAGCTCCGTGATTTCGGCCGCCGCCGCGTACAAAGCCCGCCCCACCGACTCCTCGAACTTCCCGTCGAGCATGGGAACGACTTCCCGGTTGTAATACTGGACGAGCGCGGAGCGCGCGTGTCCGCCCCCGAATTGAAAGCCCATGTTGGCGAAAAGCTCGGTGGTGGCGCGGATGGTCTGCACGTCCCACGGGCCGACAGAGGGCCGCGCGTGCTCCCGCACCGGTACGGGCTCGGGCCGCGAAAGCAGCCACGCGATGAGGGACTCGTTCCAGGCGTCGGGAACGACTACCGACTGGATCGCCACCGGATCGTCGGCGAGGTCGCGCCGCGTCAGGCCAAGCAGCCGGCTTCCCACGTCGGAGACGCCTCCGCCGTGGGCCAGCGTGCGTTCCAGCGTCTCCGGAGTCACGACGCTGGCGAACCCGACGTCGTCCAGCGTGAACGTGACGCCCGCTTTCCTGCTGAGCGCCTCGGCGATGAACCGTGCGGTGGCCGGTCGAGGTTTCACCCCGCTGAGCCAGCGCTTGACGTCCACGTGCGTACAGCTCAGCGTTATGCCGTTTTCTTCAGCAATCTGCCGCACTCGTGAAGCAAGTCCCGAATTAGAGCAATCAGCACGCCGCATCGCGTCAGCAAGCCCCACATTAGGCATTCGGGACATCTTCACCTCCGCACGTGCACGCCCAACAATCATGACGCGAACACGGCCCCGAGCGCCCGCGTTATAACAAGAAAATCGAGCCCGCATTACTGCTGGTCAAGGCTTGAATCACCCCCAAAAATCACCCCCTGTGCATTCAGTCCCGGTCATGAGCACGGTGTTGCCGCAGGGCCTGACGCGGAAGTCTTAAGTCAGCAAGAGCGGCCGAGCCGAGCACCGCAGGACTCCGACACGACCCGTCCCTAGGGCTTGACTCTCCGTAGCTGTACATGTTCTATGTCTGTTAGTACCTGCTTTGCAGGTCAGAACCGAGAGGCTCACCCATGCTCGTCCGTCCACGCAAGGTGCTCCCGACCGTCATCACGATCTGCCTCGCCCTCTACGCCCTGAAGGACCCGGAGGGCGCGGCCACCGTCGTCAAGGCGGCGGCGCACCTGGTCATGAGCGCTTCCGAGTCGCTCGCCCGGTTCATCCAGACCGTCAGCAACTGATCACCAGGAAAGAGACCCGACAGTGGCCTACAACCCGAACCGCCCGCTCCACCCGGCGCGCATGTCGCTCGCCGACCTCGAAACCGTCTGGCAAGGCGGCGGCGAGACACCGCTTCCCGAATGCACCTACGACCCGGAGCTGCACACCGGGCCGCGACTCACAATCGAGAGCACCGAAGAGCGAGCCGCCCGCGAGGCCGTGGCGCGCGACGTGTGCTTCACCTGCCCGGCCCGGCAGCTCTGCGAGCTGTACGCGAGGCAGGCCCGCCCGACGTCGGGCATCTGGGCCGGCCACACGCCCGCCGAGCTGACCACCCGCACGAGCGCACTGGAAGACATGGAGGTGGCCTGACATGGCACGCCGCACCCGTACCCGCTTCTGGGACCCGTCCGGCCACCGGTACGGCATCCCCACCTACCCGAGGAAGAAGATCCCGCCGCACCTGCGCACGCTGCGCCAGCTCGCCGCCGAGGGGCTCCGGCCAGGCGGCCAGGGACCGCAGGCACAGGCTCTGTGGTGCTCACGCGTTCCCGGCCCGCCCCGAGTTCGCACCGCCTACCTGTACGACGTGCGCCTCGCCCTGCCGAAGCGCACACCTGGCCGGCGCACCAGGACGACGGAGACACAGACCCGGACGTGCCCCGAGTGCCTGACCGAGACCATCGACCGCCGTTTCGGCGTGTGCCCGGACTGCGCGGAGGAGGCGGCAGCATGACCGGCCCCACCGCTGACCGCGTACCGACCATGGAAGGACACGCGATGACCGCGTCCACCCCGCGCCCGCTGACCGAAGGCGAGCGCACCGCGATAACCGCCACCGCAGTCGTCACAGGAGCGCTCGGACTGCTGGGGTTCGTCAACAGCTTCGAGCGCGTCGCCACTGCAGCGGAACCGTCGTTCGGATGGTTCGCCTGGACTGTTCCACTCGGCATCGATCTCGGCATCGCCGTGTTCTCCGCGCTGGACATCGTCCTGGCCCGGCTCGGCATGCGGCTGGGCTGGCTGCGGTTCATCCCGTGGGCGCTGACCGCCGCGACGGTCTACCTCAACGTGGCCGCCTACCTCAGCGCACCCGGGCAGACCGACTGGTTCGCCGTCGTCGCCCATGCCCTGCTGCCGCTGCTGTGGGTGATCGCCGTCGAGGTGGGCGCGCACGTCGTACGCAGGCACGCCGACCTCTCTAGACCGGACCACATGGACGGCATCCGCCGCTCCCGCTGGTTGCTCGCCCCGCTGGCCACGGTGTGCCTGTGGCGCCGGATGGTGCTCTGGGAGATCCGCAGCTATCCCGAGGCGCTCGGGCAGGAACGCGAACGCATCCTGGCCAAGACGGAGCTGCAGGACCGGTACGGCCGGCTGTGGCGCTGGAAGGCCACCAGGCGGGAGCGGGCCCTGTACCGCCTCGGCGAACTCTCGCCCAAGCACGTGGAGATGTCGCCGGCCGAACCGCTGAAGGCCGCCCTACCACCCGCGCCGCCGAAGCGCCGCACGCGCAAGCAGCGGGCTCGATCGACACCGACGCCGAACGTGGGAGACCTCATGCCCTTGGGACGGCACATCGCCGCCAACCTGACCGCACAGGGCGAGCCCCTGACCCGTGACCGCCTCCGCGACGCCATCCGCAACACCGGCCGCAGCATCTCGACCGACCGCGCGGGCGCGCTCCTGGCCCGGCTCAAGGCGGAAGGCCCGGCAGCCGTACCGGAAGGAGAAGCCGCCTGATGAGCCTCACCATCACCGACACCCAGATGACCTCGGACGGCTGCCCGAACGTGGCCGAACTCCGCGCCGGCGGATGGACGGTCACCGGCTATCCCGGACGGCTGTTCGACCGCAACCAGGCCATCACCGCCATGCTGCTCGCCGAGCTGCTGGCCCTGACCCTGCCCGCCGGACGCGACGCGCTCCTCGCCACCTGCTGGCGGACCGAACTCGACATCACCGAGGCGGACGGACCGCACGCTCCGACCGCCGACGACCGACCGGGCGAGACGCGGTCCGACCGCACCTCGACCCTGACCACTGACTGGGACGCGGCCTCATCCGCCAAGACAACGACCGCGCCCCAGGACTCCACCGCCCACCTGGCAGCAGAGGTTCCTTCATCATGACGCAGCCACCGGACGACCCCAACCACGACGACCAACCGGACCGGACCGAGCAGCAGGACGACAAGGGTGCGGACATCGTCGACCTCAACGCCGCGCGGTCCGGCCGCCGGTCCGAGCCGGAGCCGCCCGTCCTTGAGGGCGAGGTGCTCAGGGTGGACCAGCCCGGCCCCGCCCGTACGGACTGGCGGGCCGGCCTGGAGCGCAAGGCGACCACTCGCCAGCCGATCATCCCGCTGTGGCTACGCTCCCGCGCCGAGGCCATCGAGACGCTCAGGTGGGCCGGCCTCCACTACGCGCATGTGGCCGGCTACCAGCTCCTCCGCACACCGCTCTACGCCGGGCGGATCGTCGCCCGCGCCCCGCGCGGCCTGGTCCGCCTGGTGAGCGGCCTGGTGCGGTGGACGTTCGACCTGGAGGGCGAGCCCGCGCGCATGGCCGCCGTCCGCAAATCCGACTACGACGGGTACCTCAAGTTGAGCAGGCAACGCGACATTCGTGTCCGGGCGCGTGCCTGGATCACCGGAACGATCCTGGTCACGCTGCTGGTCCTGGCCATCGTCACGGTCAACCAGCCCACCGCCGCCCAATGGGGGATGCTCGCCGTGGCCATGGCCCTGCTGGGCGTTCTCGGCAAACCCGCCGACCGGCCGCTGATCAATCGCGCGGTGATGGCGTCGGAGGTGGAGAAGCTCACCAGCGACATCGTGATCCGCGCACTGAGCGTGCTCGGCATCGCCGGCATCACGCAGGCCCTGTCCAAGAACCCGAAGGACGCCATCCGGTTCGTCGCCCCGATCACCCGCGACGGCCCCGGCTGGCGCGCGGACATCGACCTGCCGTACGGCGTCACCGTGGCCGACGTGCTGGACAGGCGCAAGCAGCTCTCCGGTGCGCTGCGCCGCCCGCTGGGCTGCATCTGGCCCGAGGGCGACCCCTCCGTACACGAGGGACGGCTGATCCTGTGGGTGGGTGACAAGGACCTGTCCAAGACGGTCGTGCGATCTCCGCTCAAGCGGGCCGGTTCGCACGACGTGTTCAAGGGCGTTCCGTTCGGCAACGACCCGCGGGGACGCCTGGTCACGGTGCCGCTGATCCAGCACAACGTGCTGATCGGCTCCCAGCCAGGGCAGGGCAAGACCTCGTCCATCCGCGAGCTGGCCGCCGGCGTCGTGCTCGATCCCACGGTGGAGACGTGGTTCCACGAGCTCAAGGGCACCGGCGACCTGGACCCGTACGACAAGGTCTGCCACCGCTATGTCTCCGGCATCGAGGACGAGGCCATCGCCTACGCCGCCGACTCGCTCACCCTGCTGCGCAAGGAGGTCATGCGCCGATCGGCCGCGCTGAAGTCGCTGCCGCCGGACCTGTGCCCGGACAAGCGCGTCACCCGCGCCATCGCCGACAAGCGCTCGCTGGGCCTGCATCCGCTGGTCTGCATCATCGACGAGTGCCAGAACCTGTTCGCCCACGCCGAGTACGGCGACAAGGCAGGCGATGACGCCGAGTTCATCATCAAGCTGGGCCGCGCCCTGGGCGTCGTCCTCATCCTGGCCACCCAGCGCCCGGACCGCGACAGCCTGCCCACCGGCATCTCCGCGAACGTCTCCATCCGCTTCTGCCTGCGGGTGGCCGGCCAGTTGGAGAACGACATGATCCTCGGCACCTCGGCGTACAAGAACGGCATCCGCGCCACGGTGTTCGTCCCGGAGAAGGACGCCGGCACCGGCTACCTGGTCGGTGCGACGCCGATGCCGAAGGTGGTCAAGGCCGCCTACCTCAACACGCCGGAGACGCAGCTCATCGCCGACCGGGCGTACGCGCTGCGCAAGGCGCGCGGAACGCTCAGCGGCCACGCGCTCGGCGAGACGCCCGAGCAGGCCGCGCCGAGCTTCGACCTGCTGGCCGACATCCTCGCCGTGGTCCCGCCGTCCGAGGCCAAGGTCTGGAACGAGACCGTCGTGGATCGCCTGGCCGAGCTGCGGCCCGACGCCTACGGCGCATGGGCGGCGCTGGAGGGCGGCGCGAAGACGGCCCAGCTCACCACCGCGCTCAAGCCGTACGGGGTGCGCACGATGCAGGTCTGGGGCACGCCGGAGAGCGGCGGCAAGGGCGCCAACCGCATCGGCATCGCCCGCGACGACATCACCACCGCCATCACTCAGCGCGACAAGGGCAAGGCGTCCTAGCCCTCGCCGATCGCCTCTAGACCTAGAGGCGCACCCCTCTAGGTCTAGAGGCTCCCCTAGAGCCCGAATCTCCGTTCTACCTGGGCTCTAGCGCCTAGAGCACGACCTGCGCAAACCCTGGAAACGGCCCCTGGAGGCCCTCATGGCCCATGCCATCGCCCTTCTAGCCACCTGCCTACCGTTCGTCACTTTCAGTTACATCGTCGTGTGTCTCGCGTCGCCCTGGGGCCGCTGCACCCGCTGCCGCGACGGCCGTAGGAGCCGCACCTGCCGCGCCTGCGACGGCACCGGCAAACGGCCACGTCTCGGCTGGCAGCTCTACGTCCACGCCCGCCGCCTGTACCGCGACCGCTGATGACCGCTCAGGAGACCCGCATGCGCGACCTCACCCGCTACGCCCTGGCCGCCGCAGCCCGCGGCTGGCACGTCTTCCCGCTCGCCCCGCACGACAAGCGCCCGCTGCCTGGCTTCACCGCCTGGGAGACCCACGCCACCACCGACACCGCGCTCATCCGCCACATGTGGGCGCGGGGCCCGTTCAACATCGGCATCGCCTGCGGCCCGTCCAGCCTGGTCGTCCTCGACCTGGACGTGCCCAAGCCCGGCGAGCACCCGCCCGCCGCCTGGGCCCGGCCCGGCGTGAACGACGGCTCCGATGTCCTGGCCGCGCTCTGCGAGCAGGCCGGGCAGCCGCTGCCGCTGGAGACGTTCATGGTCCGCACCCGGCGCGGCGGCACCCACCTGTACTTCACCGCACCCGCCGGGCTCGACCTGCGCAACACCGCCGGCAAGCTCGGATGGAAGATCGACACCCGAGCCCGCGGCGGCTACGTCGTCGCCCCCGGCAGCACCGTCACGCTGCCGGACGGCACCGGCACGTACGACGTCCTGTACGAACCGCCGCCGGCCCCGCTTCCGCCCTGGCTGGCCGACCACCTCACCACCCAGCCGTCGGTGAGTTCGGCGGGCGCGGTGCTGAACGCCTGCGGCGGAGACCGAGCCGCCGGCTACGCCTTGGCCGCGCTGCGCGGCGAGATCCAACGCGTCCTGGACGCCGTCCCCGGCACCCGCAACGACACGTTGAACCTGGCCGCCTTCGCTCTAGGCCAGCTCATCGCGCCAGGCCTGCTCCCGCGCGCCCTCGCCGAGGCGTGCCTGCTGAACGCCGCCGAGGCCACCGGCCTCGACTTCCGCGAAGCCTTCACCACCATCCGCTCCGGACTCGACAGCGGACTACGCCGACCCCGGAGGACAGCCGCTTGACCACCACCGCAGAGGCCATCCTGAACACCTGCAACGCCACCCAACAGCTCACCGACCTGCACCACCCACCCACGCCCTGGGAGACACCGGCCCCGCTCGGACAGCGCGGCGACCTGCCGCCCTTCCCGGTGCACGCACTCCCGTCCTGGGTCGCCGACCACATCAGCGCCGTCGCCGAGGAGACGCAGACCCCGACCGATCTGGCCGGCTGCGTCGCCCTGGCCGCCCTGTCCACCGCCGCCGGCGGACGCGCCGTCGTCAACGTGCGCGGCTCCTGGATCGAACCGGTCAACCTGTTCGTCTTGGTCGCCATGCCACCCGGCTCCCGCAAGTCCGCCGTCTTCCGCGCCATGACCACACCGCTCCTGCACGCCGAGAGCGTCCTGCTCAACCGCATAGGCCCGCAGATCACGGAAGCCGAAGTGGCCCGCCGCCTGGCCGAGGATCTCGCCGAGAAGGCCGCCCGTACCGCCAGTTCGGCACACGGCGAAGCCGCCGCCGAAGCCATCGCCGAGGCCCAGAGCGCGGCCCTGGCCGTCGAGGACATCAAGATCCCGGTCAAGCCCCGGCTCCTGGCCGACGACGTCACACCGGAAACCGCCTCAACCATCCTCGTGGAACAGGGCGGACGCCTGGCCGTCCTGTCGGCCGAGGGCGGCATCTTCGCCACCCTCGCCGGCCGCTACTCCGGCACGCCCAACCTGGACCTGTTCCTCAAGGGCCACGCCGGAGACCCGCTCATCATCGACCGCCGAGGCCGCAGCGAACGCGTCGACCAAGCCGTCCTGACCATGGGCCTCGCGGTCCAGCCCGAAATCGTCTCCGACATCGCCACCATGCCCGGCTTCCGCGGCAAGGGCCTGCTCGGCCGCATCCTCTACAGCCTGCCGCAATCCAACGTCGGCTACCGCAACGTCGACGCACCCACCGTCCCGGACCACATCGCGAGCCGCTACGACGCCAACCTGCAACGCCTCACCATCGACATGCACGACTGGCACGACCCCGCCCGCCTCGTCCTCGCGCCCGACGCCGCCGGCCTCTTCACCGAACACCGCCGCACGACCGAACGCCGCCTGCGCCAGGACTCCGGCGACCTCGGCCACATCACCGACTGGGCCGGCAAGTTCGACGGCGCGGTCATGCGCATCGCCGGCCTCATCCACCTGGCCGGCCGCGTCGAAGACGGCTGGCGCCACCCGATCATCGCCGAGACGGTCACCGCCGCCATCACCATCGGCCAGTACTTCGTCGCCCACGCCCTAGCCACCTTCGACGCCATGGGCGCCGACCCCGACCTCGAAGCCGCCCGCGTCGTACACGCCTGGCTGCACCGCACGGCCACGGCTCGCTTCACCGTCCGCGAAGCCTTCACCGCTCTACCCCGCAACCGCTTTCGCAAGGTCACCGAGCTGGAACCCGCCCTCGACCTGCTCGAACAACTCGGCTGGATCCGCCGCGAACCCGAACCACCCCGCACCGGCCCCGGCCGCCGCCCGTCCCCGGCTTACGCCGTCCACCCGACCCTGCACCAGCACTCCGCCTGACCGAGGAACCGCCCTTGAAGACGAACACCCGTACCGACGAGAAGCTCACCGTCGCCGAGGTCTGCGCCGAACTAAAGATCGCCCGTTCCACCTTCTACGACTGGCGCGCCAAGAAGCAGGGCCCACGCTGCATCACCCTCGCGAACCGCGAACTCCGCATCCGCCGCTCCGAACTCGACCGCTGGCTCACCGCACGAGAGGACGCTGCCTGATGCAGGACACCACCTACGACGTGCGCATCCACGGCATTGAGAAGCGCAAGAACGCCGATGGCGTCGTCACCTCGTACCGCGTCTCATGGAAGGTCAGCCGCGAGACGTGGAAGGAACGGTTCTCCACCGCAGCCCAGGCCGACGCTTTCCGGTCCGAACTCATGACAGCCGCCCGGCGCGGCGAGCCCTTCTCGTGTCGGACGGGCCAACCGATCTCCTGGAAACGGGACCTGCCGGTGATGACCTGGTACGCCTTCACCCTGGCGTACGTGGATGCGAAGTGGCCTTACGCAGCTCCGAATCACCGGCGCGGAATTGCTGAGGCACTCACCGACGCGACCGAAGCACTACTGACCAACGACGAACATCCGCGCGAGAGCCTTCGCGCGGCCCTGCGCTGGTCCTACAGCGGCAGGATCCGAGACGCTGAGCAGCCTCCTCCCGGCTTGGCTGATGCCGTCCGCTGGCTGCATACGCACACCACGCCAATTACCGCCCTCACCGAGCCAGGCTCCGGGGCCGTGCTCACACGGGGGCTCCTGGCGCGCATCAGCCAGACCAAGGACGGCAAGGCAGCCGCCGCCAACACCACGAACCGGAAGCGCATGGTCCTCAACAACGCCATGGAGTACGCCGTCGAGATCGGGGCCCTTCCCGCCAACCCGCTCAAGGCGGTGAAATGGCCCAAGCCTCGAACCCTAACCACCGTCGACCCGCGGGTGGTCATCAACATCCACCAGGCACGCCGCTTCCTCAACGCCGTCGAGACGCACAGCGAACGAGGCAGACGGATGAAGGCTTTCTTCGGCTGCATGTACTTCGCCGCCCTGCGCCCGGAAGAAGTCGTGGACCTACGCGAGGAGCACCTGGTCAGCCTCCCCGAAAGCGACTGGGGAGAAATGCGGCTCACCAACGCCGAACCGCGCGCCGGCAGCCGCTGGACCAACAGTGGCAAGGTCCGCGAGCGCCGCGAACTCAAGCACCGAGCGAAAGGCGAAGTCAGGCCCGTTCCCATACATCCGGAACTTGGCGCGATGCTCCGGGAACACTTCAAGCAGTTCGGCACCGGCCCCGATGGACGCATCTTTGTCGGCCCGCGCGGCGGCCAGATGACCGACCGCGCCTACCTCAAGGTCTTCCACGAATCCAGAGCAGAGGCATTCACGCCCGTAGAGGCCAAGTCCCCGCTCATGGACGTCCCCTACTCTCTCCGGCACGCATGCGTCTCCACATGGCTTAACGCCGGAGTCCCCGCTCCCCAGGTGGCCGAGTGGGCGGGACACAGCGTTGACGTCCTGTTGCGGGTCTATGCCAAGTGCATCTACGGTCAGCAAAGGGACGCCATGGACCGGATCTGGGAAGCGACGCGATGACGCCAGCACCTTCGCTTCAAGCTCCTCACCGAACAACGACAAACACCGACATCCGCACAGGCAGGTCGCTGGCAGTTTCCCAGCTCAGTAAGTCTCCTCCCCACGCCCGTGGGGGTGACCCCTACAAGCGGAATACGCCCAGTTCGCGCCGGCCCTCCTCCCCACGCCCGTGGGGGTGACCCGGCGGTCCGAGAGAGTGGCCCGATCCGGAAGTACTCCTCCCCACGCCCGTGGGGGTGACCCGCAGCTCGTGCGGCTGATCGCGTGGCTGAGTGTCTCCTCCCCACGCCCGTGGGGGTGACCCGCGATATGACCCAGAACGCCGGCGCGAGCGGTGCTCCTCCCCACGCCCGTGGGGGTGACCCGCCCTCCTCGACGAGTTCCGCCAGCCGGTTGGCCTCCTCCCCACGCCCGTGGGGGTGACCCGATCTCGTCTGGACTCCCGCGGCCCTCACGATCCTCCTCCCCACGCCCGTGGGGGTGACCCGATCTCGTCTGGACTCCCGCGGCCCTCACGATCCTCCTCCCCACGCCCGTGGGGGTGACCCGCTTTCGGCGCCTACCTGCGAGAGAACGTGTTCCTCCTCCCCACGCCCGTGGGGGTGACCCGTCGCTCGGGCTCGTCGGCCGGCCCAACTACATCTCCTCCCCACGCCCGTGGGGGTGACCCGTCCACCGTGATCCGCACAGGCTTCGACCGTAGCTCCTCCCCACACCCGTGGGGGTGACCCGTCGCGGAGGCCTGAGCGGACGCGGAGTTGCCTCCTCCCCACGCCCGTGGGGGTGACCCGATCGGGTGGATGCCCTCGGTGGTGCCAGGCAGCTCCTCCCCACGCCCGTGGGGGTGACCCGGTCGGAGCGGTGCTGATCGCGCAGCGTGACGCCTCCTCCCCACGCCCGTGGGGGTGACCCGCCGGGCACGTCGATGGACCCCACGCTGAACAGCTCCTCCCCACGCCCGTGGGGGTGATCCGGAGCTGAACACCGCCCTCCAGACCAAGGCCGCCTCCTCCCCACGCCCGTGAGGGTGACCCGTCGCTGAACGTCTGCCTCTTCCCGCTGTCGCGCTCCTCCCCACGCCCGTGGGGGTGACCCGCGCGCCAGCCGCTCCGGTTGGGCGCGCTGCACCTCCTCCCCACGCCCGTGGGGGTGACCCGGCTGGGCAACCCGGCGGCGCACGGTCCTGCTGCTCCTCCCCACGCCCGTGGGGGTGACGAAACACGGCCCTGGACCGTGAGAGTGCGGAGCTGCTCCTCCCCACGCCCGTGGGGGTGACCCGCCGCACCCCTTCACGGGGCAGCTCCGAACCACCTCCTCCCCACGCCCGTGGGGGTGACCCGTCGCATCTGCGGCAGCGGGCCGCCGCCGAGCCCTCCTCCCCACGCCGTGGGGGTGACCCGCCAGAGCTCTGCCCGAGCCCCTTGCCCCACGACTCCTCCCCACGCCGGTGGGGGTGACCCGGGCATGTGGCACCGGGCGCGGCACCGCCAGGCCTCCTCCCCACGCCCGTGGGGGTGATCCGATGGGGAAGTTCGCTCGACGCTTGCCGCTGAGGACCGAATCCAGCCAGCGAGACGTTGATCGTTTGGGAACGCATTGGGAACGATCAGCCGTAGTCGGCCGGTGTCGGCCGTGGACAGCCGGACACAACGAAAGAGGCCCGTCACCGCGTTTTCGCTGGTGACGGGCCTCTTCCCGCTGGTGTGGCAGGTGCAAGGTTCGAACTTGCGTAGGCTGAGCCGACGGTTTTACAGACCGCTCCCTTTGGCCACTCGGGCAACCTGCCGTGTCTTCCGCTCTCGCGGCGACAGACAGAAGGATAGCGGACTTCCGAGGTGTACGTGACACCGGTTTGTCCCGGGCCGGATCGCGGTCGCGTGCCACACCGGCGCTGGCCGGTCCTTCGGCGCACGCAACATCCTCCGTGCGCGGCCGTGTCGTGTGGAACGCCCCGGGAGGGCCGGGAAGGTGTCACGGGCGTGAGGGCGCGTGACACGACGTGGAGCGCCGTTCAGACCTCCATCGGTGACGCGACGCGGTGGGAACGCCGTACGGACCTCTATGGGTGACGAGTTCCAGGGGTGGCGGCGCGTGGATCTCCGCGGAAACGGGCCGGATGGGGCGTCGGTGGGAGCGGGTGAACGGTGTGGTGGGGGGCGCGACGGGTTGGGGGCCTGCATGGTGGGCCGATGCTGGCTAGGCTCGTGCGCTGGGTCCGCGCCGCGTACGCCGTGCCGGCGGGATCCGGAGAGTGCTTTCGCAGCTGAGAGGATGGGTGTTTTGGCTGATTCGTCGTTCGACATCGTCAGCAAGATCGACCGACAGGAGGTCGACAACGCTCTGAACCAGACGGTCAAGGAGCTCGGGCACCGTTTCGACTTCAAGGGCACCGGGGCGGCCATCAGCTGGTCCGGGCAGGAGAACATCGAGGTCAAGGCGAACAGCGAGGAGCGGGCCAACGCCGCACTCGACGTGTTCAAGGACAAGGTGGTCAAGCGGGGCCTGTCGCTGAAGATTCTCGATGCGGGCGAGCCCAAGCTGTCGGGCAAGGAATACCGCCTGCTGGTCAGCCTGAAGGAGGGCATCGACCAGGAGAACGCCAAGAAGATTTCCAAGATGATCCGCGATGAAGGGCCGAAGGGGGTCAAGGCGCAGATTCAGGGCGAGGAGCTTCGGGTCAGTTCGAAGAAGAAGGATGACCTCCAGGACGTCATCGCGCTGCTCAAGGGCAAGGACCTCGACATCGCCCTGCAGTTCGTGAACTACCGCTAGTTCGCGGGCGTGGAACCGCGACGGCTCCGGAGGTGGCTGAGGGGCATACGGGGCACATGGCCGGGCGCGGCGTTCTCGTACGAGGGCGGCGTGACCCCGCCTGTGCCTCGGGTCCGGCCCGCCTATGCTCAGTTGTCGTGACGAAGATCCCCCTGCGCCGCTTCACGGCACGTGCCCTGCCCCTTGATGATCAGGATCGCGTTCTGCTGCTTCACGGTTTTGATCCTGCTCGCCCTGATCAGCCGTTCTGGTTCACGATCGGCGGGGCCGCCGAGGGCGGCGAGACGTTGCAGGAGGCGGCGGCGCGGGAGTTGTTCGAGGAGGTCGGGATCCGGGCGGATGTGAGCCAGTTCACCGGTCCGTACGGATCCAGCGTGATCGAGTTCGAGTGGTCCGACTACGCCATCACGCAGGATCAGACGTTCTTCGCGGTCAGGGTCGGATCCGAAGCGGCGGTGTCGTTCGAGCACATGGAGCAGATCGAGAAGGACACGACGACCGCCTACCGGTGGTGGAGCGTGGCGGAGCTCGAGAGCACGCGCGAGGTCTTCTTCCCCGTGAATCTCGCGGAGATCCTGCGGAAGATCACTGCGGGCGGAGGACTCGCGTAGCGCCCGCGATCAGCGCCGTCGCCAGGATCCACCCGCAGACGATCAGCCCGTACGCGAGCCACTGCGTCCAGCCCGCCGGGTCGAACATCTCCCGTTGCCCGAACGCCGGGATCGGGAGCAAGAGGTCGAAGCTGTAGGCGAACGAGTTGAAATCGGGGCTCTCATCGGGTTTGAGGGCCCTGGGTGGGTTGAGTGCGAAGACGACCGTTCCGACGGCCAGCAGGAGCGTGAACCACATGCCGGCCAGCCATGGCCGGTAGCCGTACCCGACGGCGGCGTCGAGCAGCCGCCCCCACATCCGGCCGCCCAGCCCCTGTGTCTGCCGCCTGGCGCGCAGCTTGGCGAGCTGGGCGCGGCGGGCGAGCGCGTCGTTGCCGTCGCTGAGGTACCAGGCGGCCAGTTGCTCGTACGGCTGCGGCCGGAACCCCTCCGGGTCGCGCGTCACCCACTCGATGCGCCGGGCCACGCCGGAACCGCGCAGACGGTCGTACGTGAGGCCGTTGAGGCGGAGCTTGTCCGGCCAGGTGTCGGGGCTGTCGTGCAGGGTGCCGACCGTGGTGTGGGCGAGGGTGACAACGCCGTCGATGGGCTCCGACGGCGTGAGTGACAGCTCGCGAACCTCCATGTGGCTCGCGTGGAGTGCGTAGCGGGTGTCGGGGCTGCTGAGGACGCCGGCGAACGCGAGCGTGCCGTTGACGCGGGCGCCGCGCAACCGTACGCAGCCGGATGCCTGGAATCCACCGGTGCAGCGCATGCTGTCTTCGACGACCATGTTGTCGGCGGTCAGGGCGTCCTTGCCGGGATTACGGAGAGTGGCGCCGTCGAGGAAGAACCCCCCGTTCAGGCGGGAACCGACCAGGCTGACGCCTCCGGTGAGGTCGGCGTTGCGCATGTACATGCCGGAGTCGACGACGATGGAGTTCGCGTAGAGCGCCCACTTCCCGTCGTCGGACACCACCTTGGTGCCGCCCAGCCACAGGCCGCTCTCGAACTGGGCCCGGCTCACGCGGACGGTGCCGGTGCTGTGGGAGCCCGAGAGGCTGAGGTGGCCTGCGACCCGCATGCCGCCGCCGCTGAGGCCCGGGAAGTGGCAGTCGGTCAGGCGGATGGTGCGGGTGGCGGAGCCGGTGAGCTGGATGGGTTCGTCCAGGTGGCAGCCGCTCAGGACGAGTTCGTACGGGATCGTGCCGCCGACGATCGACAGCCGGCCGGTGATCCTGGCGCCGCGCAGGCGCAGGGCCGGCGCGGCGCCCCCGCCGTCGTCACGGGCGCCGAGCAGCAGCCGGGTGATCACCTCGGCCCTGATCGTACGGTCGGGGCCCCAGGTGTGGCCGTCGGTGGGTGCGTTCGACCCAGCCGGGCGGCCGGCGCTGATCTCCAAGGGGCTCAGCTCGACGAGCCGGCCCGTGGGGAAGGCGTCCCAGAGCTTGCGCTCCGCTTTGGTTAATCGTGGAAATCGGCCCATCGTCAACGACGATATCCGGCCATGCGCTCAAGTCGGGCAACTCGCTCGGAGGTGGGCGGGTGGGTGGAGAACAGGCGGCCGAAGCCGGAGCCGCTGAACGGGTTGGCGATCATCATGTGGGAGGCAGAGGTGAGGCGGCTGTTCTCCGGAAGCGGGAGGCGGCGGGCGCCCAGCTCGATCTTGCGGAGCGCCGAGGCCAGCGCGAGCGGGTCGCCCGTGAGCCGGGCGCCCGACTCGTCGGCCTGGAACTCCCTCGCGCGCGAGATCGCCATCTGCACCATTCCGGCCGCGACCGGCCCGAGCACCATCATCAGCAGCGCGCCGAGGAAACCCGGCCCCTCGTCGTCATCCGACCCGCCGAAGAACACGGCCACATAGCTGAGCCAGGTGATCATCGTGGCCAGCGCACCGGCCACCGAGGAGACGAGGATGTCGCGGTTGTACACGTGTGACAGCTCGTGCCCGATCACACCGCGCAGCTCCGCCTCGTCGAGCAGCTGGGTCAGCCCGTACGTCACGCACACCGCGGCCTTGCGCGGGCTGCGTCCCGTCGCGAACGCGTTGGGCTGCACGGTCGGCGAGATGTACAGGCGCGGCATCGGCTGCCTGGCCTGCGTCGACAGCTCGCGCACGATCCGGTAAAGGGTGGGGTGCTCGACCTCGCCGACGGGCCGGGCACGCATGGCCGACAGGGCGATGCGGTCGGAGAAGAAGTAGGCGACGCCGTTGGTCGCCAGGGCGAGCACCAGCGCCATCTGCACACCGGTGCCGCCGCCCAACCACGCGCCCACCGCCACAATGAACGCCGACAATCCGCCGAGCAGAACGGCGGTGCGCAGACCGTTGTGGTGCAAGGCTCCCCCTTTCGTGCCTGGGTTCACCTCAGTCCAACGATGATGACCCGGTTCTTCGTTCCCCGGCGTGCTCAGCTGAAGGCAGAGCGCGACCTTTCACCCGCATGTCATCGCGCGTCAACCGAACGCGGACAGAGCTGTCACGTCGAGAACCAGCTGCGGCGCGACCGAGAACAACACGGCGACCGCCACGGCGATCCCGATGGCCGGCAGGGTCGCCGGGAACGTGCGCCGCGACGCGGGCTCCGGCGTGGGCTCCGGCTGGGGGGCCGAGGCGAACAGGCGCGCCGTCCAGACGGCGTAGTAGTAGAGGCCGATCACGGTGTTGACCGCCATGACCAGCGCCAGCCAGCCGGAGCCGCCCTCGACGAGCTCGCGGAAGACGAACACCTTCGCGAAGAGCCCGGCCAGCCCCGGAGGCAGCCCCGCCAGGCAGATCAGGCAGAACGCCAGCGCCAGCCCGGCGGCGGGACGGCGGAACACCAGCCCGCGGTAGTCGTCGAGCTCGTTGCGGGTCGTGGTCTTCGAGACGAGCATGACGACCGCGAACGCGCCCAGATTCATCGCGGCGTAGATCACGAGGTAGGCCATGGACGCGCCGATCGCGGTGCCGCCGTCGGCGGTGACCGTCACGGCGAGCGGGGCCAGGATGTAGCCGGACTGCGCCACCGACGACCAGGCCAGCAGGCGTACGGCCGAGCGCTGGCGCAGGGCCAGCAGGTTGCCCGCGGTCATGGTCAGCGCGGCGAGAACCGCGATGATCGGGACCCACGTGGCGGCCTGCCCGGCCAGCGCGGCCGCCAGTACGAGGATCAGGCCCGCGAACCCGGCCGCCTTGGAGATGACCGAGAGCAGCGCGGCCACGGGCACGGGCGCGCCCTGGTAGACGTCCGCCGCCCAGGAGTGGAACGGCACTGCGGCGATCTTGAACGCGAATCCCGCCACGACGAGGACGACGCCGACCGTGCCGACCGCGGGCAGGTCGCCCTGAACGAGCGCCACGCCGGGGGCCTGGGCCTGGCCGCTGAAGACGGCCCCCAGGCGGGACAGGAAGACCGTGCCCGCGATGCCGTACAGCAGGGAGACCCCGAACAGCATGACGGCGGTCGACACCACCGACACGACGAACAACTTCACCGCGGCCTCGGAGGAGCGGCCGTCGTAGCGTTTGAGCGCGGTGAGGGCGAAGACGGGGAGCGACACCAGCTCGAGCGCCACCACGAGCATGATCAGGTCGCGGGAGGCCGGCAGGGTGACCGCGCCGACGAACGTGCACAGGAGCAGGAAATACCACTCGCCCACCGGGATGCCGCCGCCGGCCAGCTCGCTCATCGACAGCAGCACGACCACCACGGCCGCGACCAGCACCATGCCCGCGAACACCAGCGTGAACCGGTCGGCCACGAACGAACACTGCGCCGTCGCCGGGTCCGCGAGGCTCGGCGGGACGCAGAACGTCGACCGCGGCGTGCCGCCCCCGGCCGCCTGGACGAGCACGAAAGCCAGGGAGACCAGCACGCCCGCCAGCGTGACGAGCCCCAGCACGCCCCTCGTGCGCGGGCGGGCCGGGAGGAACGCGTCGAGCAGCAGCACCAGTCCGGCCGCCAGCGCGAGCACCAGCGGGGGTGCGATGACGAGATAGTCGATCTGCTGGATCACGAGGCGCCTCCCAGCAGGAGCTGCACGGCCGGGGTGGTGAGCGACAGCAGCAGGCCCGGCCAGAGCCCGAAGAGCAGGATCAGCACCACGAGCGGCGTCCAGGCCAGCAGCTCGTGGGTGCGGACGTCGTCCAGTCGGTCCCCGATCTCGGCCGGCCCGCCGCCGGCGTCGAGCGGCGCCACCGGGCGCTCGTCGGGGGCGTCATGGGCGTCGCCATCCGGTGCGTCCGGATGGCCCGCACCCACTGACGGACCGCCCGCGCCCTGGAGGACCCGCTCCGCCGGACGGGCGGGACGGCCGTGGGTGACGCGGGACAGCATGACCAGGAAGTACGCCGCCGTCAGCACCGCTCCCAGGCCGCCGATCACCATGTAGGTGAGGAACAGCGGGCGCGGCAGGGCGTTCGCCGGCTGGAAGGCGCCGAACAGCGCCAGCATCTCCCCCCAGAACCCGGCCAGGCCCGGCAGCCCGAGCGAGGCGATCGACGCGAACGTGAGCACCGCACCCAGCCGGGGCACCGTGGCCAGCAGGCCGCCGCCCAGCGACGGCATGTCGGCGGTGTGGTAGCGGTCCTTGACCGCCCCGGCCAGGAAGAACAGCAGGCCGGTGATCAGGCCGTGGGCGACGTTGGCGAAGAGGGCGCCGTTGATGCCCACGGGGGTCAGCGTGGCGAAGCCCAGCAGGACGAAGCCCATGTGGCCGACCGAGGAGTAGGCGATCATGCGTTTGAGGTCGCGCTGCGCCAGGCAGGCGAGGGCGCCGTAGACGATGCCGACGACGGCGAGCGCTCCGAGCCACGGCGCCACGGCCGCGGCCCCCTCGGGAAGGACGGGGATGGCGATCCTGGCGAAGCCGTACGTGCCCATCTTGAGCAGCACCCCGGCGAGCAGCACGGAGCCCACGGTGGGAGCCTCGGTGTGGGCGTCGGGCAGCCAGGTGTGCAGCGGCCACATGGGCGTCTTGACCGCCAGGCCCACCGCGATCGCCACGAACGCCAGGATCTGTACGGACCTCGCCATGCCGGCGCCGTGGGCCGCGGCCAGCGCCTCGATGTCGAGCGTGCCGGTCTGCGCCCACACGAGCAGCAGGCCGAGCAGCATCACGACCGAGCCGAGCAGGGTGTACAGGATGAACTTGACCGACGCCGCCCTGCGCCCCTCGCCGCCCCAGATGCCGATCAGGAAGTACATCGGGATGAGCACGACTTCGAAGAACACGAAGAAGAGCAGCAGGTCGAGGGCGAGGAACGTGCCGATCATGCCGATCTCGAGCACGAGCAGCGTGAACAGGAGCGCTCTCGGCCGCGCCGTCATGAGCTGCTCGCCGGCCCGCGCGCGGCCCCAGCAGAGGTAGACGAAGCACAGGAACGTCAGCAGGGCCGTCAGCGCGACCAGCGGCAGCGAGATCCCGTCGACGCCGAGGTGGAAGCGGAGCCCCAGCCCGGGGACCCACGGCTGGTCGATCTCGAACTGCGGGCGCGCCGCCTGACCGTAGTCGAACGCCGCCACCAGCAGCACGGCCAGCGCCAGCGTGACGCCGGACAGGACCAGCCCGTACGCGCGCAGATGGGGACGGAGCGCCCGCGGCGCGAGGAGCAGCAGGAGCGCGCCGAGCAGCGGCACGGCCAGCAGCGCGACGGGAAGCCAGCCCATCATGTGAACACCACCGCCCCGACCACGATCAGCAGGACACCGGCCAGCAGCCCGCTCACGTAGAGCTGCACGTTGCCGTTCTGGGCGAACCTCAGCACTCCTGACAGGCCACGCGCCGACCTGCCCGACCCGCGCACCGCGCCGTCAACGACCCGGTCGTCGGTGCTGACCACGAGCCTGGCCAGCACCATGACCGGGCGTACGAAGAGCGCGGCGTAGAGGCCGTCGACGTGGAACGCCCGCTCGCACGGCACCCGGAACGGCCCCAGCAGGCGGGCCGGGTCGGCGGCGGGGTCGATGCGCCAGAAAGCGTAGACCACCCCCGCCCCGAGCAGGGCGAGCACGACGCTGGTCGCCGCCACGCCGAGCGCGAGGTGCGGCTCGACGGCGAAGCCCAGCAGCAGGGCGGGAACGGCGAGCAGGGCGACGGGCACGAGCATCGAGCGCGGGGCCTCACGGCCGTCGACGACGTGGGCGGTGCCCGGCTCGGGCTCGGGAAGCGCCGCGGGTGTCGCCTCGCCGAAGAACGTGCGGAGCCAGGCCCTGGTGGCGTACGCGCCGGTGACGGCCACGGTCGCGAGCGCGCAGGCGTACAGGAGCAGGGCGGCCGCGTCGGTGAGCACCCCGGTCGCGAGCGCGCCGTCCATCGCCACGAGGAGGCTGTCCTTGCTGAAGAAGCCGCTGGCCGGCGGGAGGCCCATCAGCGCGGCGAACCCGATCGTGGTCGCCACGAACGTGACCGGCATCTCCCGGCGCAGGCCGCCCATCCGCGCCATCAGGTTGGAGCCGACGTGGTGGATGACCACGCCCGCGCAGAGGAACAGCAGCGCCTTGAACGCCCCGTGCGTCACGAGGTGGAAGACGGCCGACGTGTCGGAGCCCGCGGCGAGCCCGCCGGCCATGTAGGCGAGCTGGCTGACCGTGGAGTAGGCGAGCACGCGTTTCAGGTCGTCCTGCGCCAGCGCGGCCAGCGCGGCGCCCAGCATGCCCAGCGCGGCGATGACGGCCAGCACGTCGAGCGTGGGCCGGGCGGCCAGGAACGCGGGGAAGAGCCGGGCCACGATGAAGATCCCGGCGGCGACCATGGTCGCGGCGTGGATGAGGGCGCTGATCGGCGTCGGACCGGCCATCGCGTCGGGCAGCCAGGTGTGCAAAGGCACCTGGGCGCTCTTGCCCGCCACCCCGGCCAGCAGCAACATCGTGGCCGTCACCAGGGTGGCCGGCGACATCTCCGGCACCTTCGCCAGCACGTCGGCGACGCGGAAGCTGCCCGCGGCCAGGCCCAGAACGAAGATGCCGAAGAGGAAGCCGACGTCGCCCAGGCGGGTGACGAGGAACGCCTTGACCGCCGCGCGCGAGTTGCCGCGGTCTTCCCACCAGTGGCCGATGAGCAGGTAGGAGCAGAGGCCCATGATCTCCCAGCCCACGTAGAGGACCAGGAGGTCGCCCGCGTAGACGACCAGCAACATCGCGCTGGTGAACAGGCTGATGAACGCGCTGTAGGAGGGGTAGCGCGGGTCGTCTTTGAGGTAGCCGACCGAGTAGATCTGTACGGCCAGGGCGACGAGGGTCACCAGGACGCCGAGGATGCCCGACAGGTTGTCGGCCTGCAGGGTGAGCGAGATCGGCACGCCGCCGGTGACGATCGTGCCGTAGGTCTGGCCGGTGGGCGGCGAGGTGGTGGCGCCTTCCCCGTTGAGGAAGGCGAACCCGGGGCCCCAGGCCAGCCCGATGGCCAGGACGGCGGAGGCGGCCGTGGGCAGGACGGCGATCCAGGTCGCCCTGGTGTTCGCCCGCGCGCCCGCCGCTCCTGCCCCGGGGTCTTCGCTGTGGGGCAGGCGGGAGAGCAGCAGGCCCGCGAAGGCGGCGAGGAACGGCAGCAGGACCGCCAGCAGGGGAAAAGTCGTCATCGCGGGCCCCCTCGCCTGACAGGCCTGTCGCCCCCGCGACCGGCGGCCGGCTGCTCCTGGCCGGGGTCGTCGGCGCGTGGTTCCGAAGGCGCCGGCGGGCCGGGCGGGTCGGTGAGTGTGCGCGGGGCTGTCCGCAGCCCGTCGCCGGCGGGCATGCTCGGCACGGTCTGCGGGCGCCCGGGGTCGTCGGCGGGCTCGGCGAGGTCGCGCAGATGGTCGATGTCGACGGTGCGGCGGTTGCGGTAGAGCGCCAGGATGATGGCCAGGCCCAGGCCCACCTCCGCGGCGGCGATGACGATGACGAAGAGGGTGAGCACCTGACCGCTGTGCAGGCGGTCACCCAGCCACACGTCGAACGCGACCAGGTTGAGGTTGACGGCGTTGAGCATCAGCTCGACCGACATCAGCACCAGGATCGTGTTGCGCCGGGCGAGCACGCCGTAGACGCCCACGGAGAACAGGAGCGCGGAGACGACCGCCGGGTAGACGATGTGCACTAGTGACCCCCGGTCTGCTCGGGTGGTGTGCTGCCCATGGTCTGGTCGGACGGCGAAGTGTTCCCGGACCGGGCCGGCGGCTGGGCGGTCTCGGGGCTGCTCGGGGAGCGGGAGTTTCCCGGCCGGGCGGAGGGCGGAGCGCTCGCGGGCTCGGCGGGTGAGCCGCCGGGGATGTCGGTGCGTGACAGCACGATCGCGCCGATCAACGCGGCGAGCAGCAGCACGGACAGCGCCTCGAAAGGCAGCACCCAGGTGGCGAACACGCTGGCGCCCAGCTCTTTGGCGGCACCCTTGCCCGGGCGCAGCGGAGCGTAGGCGGTGCGGAAGCCGTCGATCACCACGGTGACCAGGACCGCCGCCGTCGCCACCGCCACCACGGCGGCGACCACCCGGTTGCCGCTGTCGAGATCCGCGGAGGGGCCGATGGGCGCGCGGGTGAGCATGATGCCGAACAACATCAGCACGACCACCGCGCCGACATAGATGAGGACCTGGACCCATGCCACGAACTCCGCCGTCAGGACGAGATAGCCGCCGGCCAGCGCGCCGAAGCAGACCACCAGCCAGAGGGCGGCGTGAACGAGTTGCCTCGTCGTGACGACGAGCAGCGCCGATCCGACCGCTACCGCGCCCAGCAGCAAGAAGACGATCTCTTGCCCGGTGGGTGACAGGTAGGAGGGCACCGCCTCGGTCACGACTCCTCCTCGGACTCCCTTGTGTCGTCAGGACCGAGCCGCCCTGGCGGACGGATGGACCGTGGATCGGCCATCCTCCGCTTGCGGGGGCTCGCGGGTGAAGTCTGCTCCGGCGGGCCGGGCTCGGGTTGCGGGTGGCTCGAAGCTGTGGACAACGTGTCCAGGGACGGCCGGTCTGTGGACGAAGCCGGTCCCTGAGGGCGGGCTTCCTGCCCCTCGGAGCGTCCGGTGTCCTCCGCAGATTCGGGCTCGGAGCTCTCGGGGCCGGTCGGGGGAGCCGCCGGTCCGCCGGTGTCCGCCGGGTCAGGGCCTTCGGCTGGAGCGTCGCCCTGAGCTCCGGGCGGAAGGGCGCCAGGGGGGCGGATGGCCCGTACGTCGGCCATGGATCGGCGGGGACGCTCCCGACCGCCTGCGGGCGGCCGTGATGGCGCCGCGGGGCCTGTCGTAGGCGCGTCCGCGGTCGGCTCCGGCGTGCCGGACGTGGACCTCTCCCCGGCGGGCTCGGACGTGCCGCGCGCGGGGTCCGCCGCGCCGTCGGGATCCGGTGCGGTCGCGGGCTTCGGCGCGGTGGGCTGCCTGGCGGACGGCGTGGCGCGGGAGGCGGCCGGGCGGCGCGGGGCGGCCGTGAGTTCCTTCGGCGGCTCGGCGCCGGGGTCGTGAGCAGGCGGCGGCGGTACGGTCTGGGTCCAGGCGGCCAGCTTGTCCTTCTCGTGGAGGAGGTTGCGGATGTCGCCCTCGGCGTACTCGAACTCCGGCGACCAGAAGAGGGCGTCGAACGGGCACACCTCGATGCAGATGCCGCAGTACATGCACAGGGAGAAGTCGATGGCGAAGCGGTCGAGGACGTTGCGCTGGCGGGCGCGGCCGCCCTCGGGGGCCGGGATGGTCTCCTTGTGCGAGTCGATGTAGATGCACCAGTCTGGGCATTCCCGGGCACAGAGCATGCAAGAGGTGCAGTTTTCCTCAACCAGGGCGATAACGCCCCGGCTCCGCGGCGGTAGAGCAGGCTTGACCTCGGGATACTGCTGCGTGACCGATTTACGCAGCATGTGGCGAAGGGTGATGGACAGCCCTTTTGCCAGTCCGACTCCCGGTATCCGCCCCATGTTCAACATCATGACGCACTTGGCCTCGCAGGTGAATGAGCCAGAGCATTGTCCCCAGTTTTTCCACAGCTATCCACAGGCTGAGAGGCGGTTATCCACAACCTGTGCACTCGCCCGATATGAACCGGTACTTGAACGATAGTCTCTCCGCCATGCACCACAGCCATACAGTCCGTCCCAGTGGCGGGAGGTGGGCGGCCGCCGTCTTGTGGGCCTGCCTGCCCCTGTTCACCTGCGGCCTGGCGACCCCGTTCAGCATCGGGTTCGCGGCTTACTGGTTGCGGAACGTCTGGCACTTCGTCGCCGCGTGCGTCTACCTCGTCGGCATCGGCTCGTTCACGATCTCGGCCCTCGCCTACGCCAGCTTCGAGGACGTCCCGGAGTTCCTGGCCGTTCTGGTCACGCTGGGGCTGCTGCTCAGCTGGGGCGGAGGGGCCATCCATGCGGGCATCCTCGTGCCCCAGATGGTGCGCGCCCGCCTCAGAGCGACGCCCCTTCCTCCGCACCGGCCGATGGACGTGCACAAGCGCACCACCTCCCCCAGCCCGCCGCATCGGCGGCGTCCCGGGCAACCGGAGTGGGTCGGCCACTACCAGGTGCTCCGGGAGCTCGGGCGGGGCGGGCAGGGCGCGGTCTACCTGGCGACCGCGCCCAACGGGGCGCGGGTGGCGGTGAAGGTGCTGCATGACCTGGTCGACGAGATGGCGCGGAAGAGGTTCGCGCGAGAGGTGGACGCGGCCCGGCGGGTGGCGACGTTCTCCACAGCCCGCCTGCTCGATGTGAACATCTCCGGCCAGCACCCCTACATCGTCAGCGAATACGTCGAGGGCCCGTCGCTCGAGCAGCTGGTCAAGAAGCATGGCCCGCGCGACGAGGACGGGCTGACCCGGCTGGCGCTGGCCACGGCCGGGGCGCTGGCGGCCATCCACAAGGCGGGCATCGTCCATCGCGACTTCAAGCCGAGCAACGTGCTGATCGGGCACGACGGCCCCCGGGTGATCGACTTCGGCATCGCCAAGGCGCTCGACCAGGTGACCATGACGACGGGGAAGATGGTCGGCACTCCCCCTTACATGTCTCCCGAGCAGCTCTCAGGAGAGACCGTGGGCCCGCCCTCCGACGTGTTCAGCTGGGCATCGACGATCATCTTCGCGGCCACGGGCCGGCCCGCGTTCGGGGAGGACACGGTGCCTGCCGTGTTCAACCGGGTGCTTACGATCCACCCTGATCTGTCGCCGCTGCCGCCCGCTTTACGAGGCATCGTGGGCGCCTGCCTCAACAAGCGCCCGGACGAACGCCCCTCGGCCTCCGACGTGATGCTCGCCATCGTTCACTGACGCCCGATCCACCCAGGCGGGCCGTGCGGCTCAGCGCGGGTAGGGCCGGTTGAACCGGGGTGGGCTGAACGAGGCGTACCGAGGGGCGGGGTCGGCCCTCAGCGCCGCCGCGCGGGCATTCATCGCCCGGGCCGACGTCGCGGGCCAGTGACCGCTCCGCAGCCGGTCGAGTACCGTCGCCAGCGCTGCCTGCTGCTCCGCCGGCGAGAAGTCGCAGTGGCCGACGGTCTGCGTGTACGTCTGGCGCAGCAGGGAGCTCGCGCCGGCCCGGCGCACCTTCTCCCCGTACGACTGCTGCTGGGCGACGGTGGAGATCTGGTCACCGGTGCCCGACAGGGTCAGCACGGGAATCCGCAGCTCGCCGTCCAGGACGATGCCGCGGGAGAACCGCTCGACGGCGTCCGGGTCCGCCGCGACGCGAGGCGCGGCGGCCAGGTCCTTCAAGTCGGCCGCGAGTTCCAGGCCTGCCGCCTCGTACAGTTCCCCGACGGCACGCCGGAGTGCCGGATCGGCCAAGCGCAGCTGCCTCGCGTAGTCCACGCCGGTGTTCCAGGACGGGTTTCCGCCGACCACCGCCATGATCTGGCGCCGGCTGCTCATGGCCTGCCCGACGTAGGGCAGAGGGCCACCGGCGAGCGCCAGGTAGGCGCCCTCCTCCAGCGCGCCGGCGTCCCTGCCGTCCGGAGGCGGCGGCGCGGACCCGTCGGGGTTGCGGCCCCAGGCGGGCAGCTGGCCGATCGCGGCGGCGAGTGCGATCCTGGCCCGGCCCTCGGGAGTCTGCTGCGCCGCGGCGAGGGCGTCGATCCACGCCTTCCTGGCCGACTCGACGTCCTCCGGGATGTCGATGACCGGCAACCCCGGCGCGATCAGGCGCTCCAGCACGAAGAGCGTGTCGAGCTTCTGGTTCCACTGGGCGACGGACCCGCCCAGTCCGCCGCACATCGGGACGGCCGCGTCGAAGGCGTGGGCGTGGACCTGCGCGACGCCTGCGGCGACGAAACCTCCCATCGAGGTCCCGGAGGCGATCGCCTTGCGGGCCCGGCCGTAGGCCTGCTCGAAGCGGGCCAGCGCTTCGGCCTGGTTGTCGATGGCGGACCGGATGTCCCAGCCGGTGATCGCCCGGCTCGTCCCGCCGCGGGCCACGCCGTCGGCCAGCAACCGCGCGGTCAGGGGCTCGTTCGGGCCCGAACCGGCGAAGTCGAGGGCGACCACCACGGTGCCGTTCCAGCGGGCCGGAACGACGAACTCGTAGGGCGTGCCGTCATCGAGGGTGCCGCTGACGCAGCTGGGGCGGGCGGGAGAGTCCGGCAGGCACGGTGTGCCACCGGAGGGCCTGGCGAGGGCTGCGCCGGCGGTTCCGCTCCAGCCGGCGGCCGTCACCGCGGCGGCGGCCAGGCACACGATCGTTCGGCTGATCACAGCGGCAGTCCCTTCGACTCGATCGTCCAGCCGTCCTCGGTGCAGAGCCCGCAGCCGGGGCCGGCGAAGCGCGCCCCGGCGGCCCGATCCCCGCGTAGGACGTAGTCGAACCAGTCCGCGGCCACCTGCCAGCCCATGGTCGCCTGGAGCCCCGCGATCAGGCCGACGTGGCCGGCCGCCGCGTCACTGGCCAGGACGGCGGGGACGTCGAGCAGGGCGTAGTTCTCGACGCTGTTCTGCTGGGCGACGTCGTCCGGACCGCCGTTGACCAGGAGCGTGGGGGTGTGCAGGTCGGCGAGCCGGTCGCGCCCGTAGCCGCCGAAGCTCGGCTCCGCGAGGTATCCGGTGTTGAATCCGGCGACCGCGTCGATCACGGGGTCGGTCCCTGCGGCGAGAGCTTCGATGCCGCCGCAGCTGTGGCCGAGCACGCCGACCCGCGTCGTGTCCACCCGTCCGTCGAACTGCTTGCGGGCCCGCTTCGACTCGGTGGCCCAACGGGCGGCCGCGAGGAGCGCCTCAGGGTGCGCCGTCGTCCTGTCCGGGGTGCTGGGGACGGGGAACTCGTCCACCCCGCCGTTGGCCACGACGATGTATCCCTGGGAGGCCAGGCCGGTGAGGAACGTGATCCCTTCGAGGTTGCTCGTCGCGCAGGCGCCGTTGCCGTGCACGATCACGGGCAGGCTGCCCTTCCGCAGCGCCTTGAGCTCGGCCGGGCGGTAGACGGTGTGCCCGGGCAACCCGTCGGCGGCCTCCCGGACCGTGGGCAGCACGGCCGGCGTCGGGCCGCCGGCCGCGGAGGGCTCCTGCGGTGGCGGATTCTGAGCGAACGACGCTGCGGCGGACGACGCCACTGCGAACGACTCCACTGCGGACGATGCTGCGGCGGAGCCGGGGACGGTGAGGACGGCTGCCCCCACGGTCACCGCCAGCAAGGTCCGCGCGGTGATGAAGCGGGCTGACATGACGCGTTTCCTCCACGGTTGATGGACGGGAGCAGGGGTGTGGATGGCCGGCCGGACGGCGGCCCGGGAGACGGGCTCAGCCGCGGGGGACCAGGCGGAGCGGCGCCGATCTCGGCCCGAACTCCAGCCAGTTGAACATCTCCACCTCGCCGTCCGGTTCGACGCGGGTGGTGCCGGCGAGCAGCTCGCCCAGCGCGGCCGTCATCTCCAGCCGGGCCATCGCCGCGCCGGGGCAGCGGTGCGCGCCCCGGCCGAACGCGAGGTGCCGGTTGCGCCGCCGCTCGAGGTCGAGCCGGTCGGCGTCGTCGAACACCGCCTCGTCCCGGTTCGCCGAGGGAAAGATCATCGCGATGGCCTCGCCGGCGCGCACCGTGCGGCCGCCGAGTTCGACGTCCCGTGTGGCGGTGCGGGCGAAGACCCGGTAGGGGGCGTACAGCCTCAGGAGTTCCTCGATCGTCGCCGGCAGCAGCCCGGGGTCGGCGCGCAGCCGGTCCTGGAGGTCAGGGTCGCGGGACAGGTGGACGGCCGCGCTGCCCAGCACGGCGTGCGGCGCCCCGATGCCGGCCACGACGGTCTGCCGTACGGTGGCCACCACCAGGTCGTCCGGGATCGGCCGCTCCGGGTCGCCGGACGCCCGCAGCAGGCTGCTCACCAGGTCCTCGTCCGGGGCGCGGGGGTCGGCCCGGCGGTTGTCGACGATGGCCCGGGCGATGGCGTACAACTCGTCACTGGCCGCCATGACTCGGGCCCGGTCCATCTCCTGGATGGCGAAGCTGTACTCGACGCCGATCCGGCGGATCTCCAGCACCTGGTCGACCGGCAGGCCGAGGAAGATCGCGAAGCACTGCGCCGCATACGGCAGCGCGAACTCCTGGGAGTAGTCGCCGCCGCCGCGGGCCAGCAGCGGCTCCAGCAGTTCGCGTGCCGCCTGCGCGAAGGCCGGTTCGAGACGCCGTACCACGCTGCGGCGCAGCACCCGGTCCATGGGGGCGCGGTAGATCTCGTGCTCGGGCGGATCGAAGTGCAGCGGCGGCCGGCGCTGGGCGCGCGGCACGTGCGGGACGACGTTCTGCACCGCGGTGCTGAACGTCTGGCTGTCCCTGGCCACCCGCACCACCTCCGCGTAGCGGGTGGCGGCCCAGAAGCCGCCGAAGGCGTCGCTCCACGGCACCGGGCAGCGCCGCCGCAGCTCGGCGTAGGTCTCGTGGGAGCTGTCGAAGGTCTCCGGTGCGGTGGGGTCCCAGTCGGAGGCGCGTCCGAGGCCGTCGCCGGTGGTCGTCATGGTGAATTCCCTTCGTTCACAGCAGGTGCCTGCGCGCGATCCGGGCGAGCGTCTCGATGGCGTACACGACGACGGCGATCGCGATGACGATCGCGGCGGTGGTGTCGTACCTCAGCGTGGCGATCGACTCCTGCATGAGGTAGCCGACGCCGCCCGCGCCGGCGATGCCGAGCACGATCGACTCGCGCAGCGCCAGGTCGGCCACGAACAGGCCGTTGCCGGTGAAGGACGGCACGAACTGTGGCCAGGTCCCGGCGGCGAAGGCCTGCCACCGGCGGGCGCCGACCGAGGTCAGCGCCTCGTGCGGCAGCGGGTCGAGCTGTTCCAGCGAGTCGGCGAAGAACTTGGCCGCCAACGCGGTGCAGGAGATCCACAGGGCCAGGAAGCCGGCGAACGGGCCGAGCCCCAGCGCGGCCACGAACAGCAGCGCGTACACCAGGTCGGGGATGCCCCGGACCACCACCAGCAGCACCCGGACCACCACGGACAGCGGCCGCCAAGGGGTGGTGTTGACGGCGGTGAGCAGGGCCAGCACCAGCCCGCACGCGGCGCCCACCGCGGCGGCGCCCAGTGCCATGAGCAGGCTTTCCAGCACCGCCATGACCAGGTCGCCGGAGAACGCGGGCGGCCACATGCCGGTGAGGACGCCGCGCAGGTTCGTCCAGGCGCCGGACAGCCGGCCCAGGTCGGGTTGCAGGGACCACAGTGACACGAGGAAGACCGCCCCGGTGGCGACCGTGCCGGCCACCCGCAGCACCCGGCCTCGGACCCAGCCGACGTCGTGCGGGGCACGCCCGGCAGGCAGCGCGGCGGGGCCCGTCGAGCCCGCGGCGGACCGGCCGACTCTGGCGCGGCGGCGGACCGCCACCGACAGCAGCTCCAGCAGCAGCACCAGGGCGACGATCACGCAGATGATGCCCGCCGCCCGGTGGTAATTGAGGCTGCCCAGCGCGGTCTGCAACGCCACGCCGATGCCGCCGGCCCCGACGACGCCGAGCACGGCCGACGTCCGGATGTTGATGTCCAGGCGGTACAGCACGATGGCGGTCAGCGCGGGGAAGACGCGGGGCAGGACGGTGGAGACGGCCACCTGCGCCTCGCCGGCCCCGCACGCGCGGGCGGCCTCGGCGGGGACGGGGTCGGCCTCCTCGACGGCGTCGGCCAGCAGCTTGGCGATCATGCCCACCGAGTGCACGGCCACGGCGAGCGCGCCGGCCAGCGGACCCAGGCCGAAGATCCGTACGAACAGGATCGCGAAGGCCAGCGTCGGCACGGCCCGGGTCAGCACGACGGTCACCCGCGCGACCGGGCGCAGCCAGCGGGGCCCGCGGTGGGTGCGCGCGGCGGTGAAGGCCAGCGGCACCGAGGCCAGCACCGCCAGGCCGGTGCCCGCCACGGCGATGAGCAGCGTCTCCATGATCATCCAGGCGACGTCGCCGGCGCCGGACAGGGCGGGCGGCCACATCCGGCGCAGCAGCCGCGCGGTGTCGTCGAGACCGGCGGCCAGCGTGGCCGGGGACAGGCCGATCCACCAGAACGTCAGCCAGGTCACGGCCACGGCCGCGACGAGCAGCCCTGCCGCGACCAGGGCGCGGGCGCTCCACGGCGGCCGCAGCGGGCCCGGGTCCGGCGCGGCGGGGGCGTGCGTGGCGGGGGTGGTGCTGGTCATCAGCCTGGCCCCCAGGAAGCCGCAGGGCCGTAGATCTCCCGCAGCCGCTCGGCGGTGAGGCCGGCGGCGGGCTCGTCCAGCACCAGCCGGCCGCCGCGCAGCGCCACGACCCGGTCGGCGGTGGAGAGCGCGTACTCGACCTGGTGCAGGCTGCACACGACGGAGATGCCGTCCTCGGCGCTGATCCGTTTGAGGATCTCCAGCACCAGCACGCTCGCCGCCGGGTCCAGCGAGGCGACCGGCTCGTCGGCGAGGATCAGCTCGGGGCTCTGCAGCAGGGTCCGGGCCACCGCGACCCGCTGCTGCTGCCCGCCGGAGAGCGTGTCACAGCGCTGGAACCGCAGGTCGGCCAGCCCGACCCGGTCCAGATGTTCCACGGCGCTGACCCGCAGCGCGCGGGGGTAGCTCATCACCCCGTACCTGGGCAGTTTCAGCGTGGCGAGCGCGCCCATCAACACGTTCTCCAGCGCGGACAGCCGCCCGACGAGGCCGAACTGCTGGAAGACGAAGCCGACCCTGGCGCGCAGGGCGCGCAGCCGGTTGCGGGAGCAGGCGGCCGGGTCCTCGCCCAGGGTGCGCACGGTGCCGCTGTCCGGCAGGTGCATGCCGTTGACCAGCCGCAGCAGCGTGGACTTGCCGGCTCCTGAGGGGCCGACCAGGGCGACGAACTGGCTCCGCGGGACGTCCAGCGAGACGTCGTCGAGCACGGTGACGCCGTGGAAGCCCTTGCCGACCTCCGACAGCCGTAGCACGGGGTCGCCGATCGCGGCGGGTTCCTCAGCCACCGGACGTGCAGACCTCGGCCTTGGTGATCTCGCAGATGCGCGCGATCGGCTGGTAGGTGGCGTCGGTGGCCTTGACGAACGTCCAGGCGGTGGAGGTGCCGAGGGTGCAGGCCGTGGCGTCGGCGTGCCGGCCCCAGTTCTTCGGCCCCTTGATCTCGTTGCCCTTGCACAGCCCGGCGGAAGCCGCGCCGGTGGCGGTCAGGCCGGTCACCGTCTTGGAGATCTTGTCGCGGACGTCCTGCGGAAGCCACGTGCCGACCACGATCGGCGGCCCGGGGATGAGCGGCGAGGTCCACACCTTGGTGACCTGCCCCGGCTTGAGCTGGCCGCGGGCGGGCAGCAACTGGTCGATGAAGACGTCGCCGACGAAGGCGATGTCGCAGTCGCCGGCCAGCAGCGAGGCGACCGCCGTGTCGTGCCCGTGGGTGAACACGGTCTTGACGTCGTTGTCCACATCGACGCCGGCCTCCCGCAGCGAGGCGAGGGGCTGGAGATAGCCGGTCGTGGAGCCCGGGTCGGTGAAGCAGACGTCCTTGCCGGCGACGTCCTTGAGCGAGGCGATGCTCTTGTCGTCACCGCGGGTCACCCCGTAGGCGTGCGCGCCGGGGTCGCCGTCCGGGACGGCCAGCGGGACGGCGACGGGCTCGACGTCGGCGCGGCTGCGGGCCAGGTAGTAGCTGAAGGCTCCGTAGACGGCGACGTCCACCCGCTTGGCGACCTGGGCCTCGACGACAGCGGCGTTGCTGGTGACGGCCTGGAACCGCACCGGTACGCCGAGGTCCTTCCGCAGCGCGGAGACGATCGGGGCGAACGACGCTTCGAGGTTGTCGCTCTGCTCCGACGGGATGGCGGCGAAGACCAGTTCGCCGGGCCGGCCACCGTCTGCGGATGCGCTGCGGGTGCTTCCTGGACCGGCACCACAGGCGGGCAGGAGTGCGATCGCGGCACCCGCCGCGATGACGCCCAGAGCTGACTTTCGGAACATCGAGGCTCCTCACATGCAGGTGGTCGGGCCAAAGTAAGCAGGTCCACGAGCATTGTCAACGGTTCTGTGACGACCGTAGGATTACTGTCGAACATTATGAGCGGCTAAATCTTGACGACCGTCCATCTAACTGTTGCCTAGTTTCGTCGCAGCAGCTTCCCACCCATGGAGGCGGACATCAATCCCCGTTCAGTGATGAATCGGGCGACCCTTGCCGTGACGGTGCTCACGGCCACGGCCTTCGCCCTCCCACCGGCCGCCGGCCTGCCCCACGCCTCGGCGACGACCGGCCGGGCCAGTCCCATCAGCGTCACGGGCGTCCACCCGAGCGGCGCCACCTACGCGATCGAGGTCCCGCGCGGCTGGAACGGCACCGTGCTGGCGTTCAGCCCCGGCTACGGCCAGGGAGCCGGCCCGCAGCACCTGCCGGCCGACCTCGGCGGTGACACCGCCGCGCGGCGCCGGCTGCTGGCCCACGGCTACGCCCTGGCCGGCACCCGGCCCTACGGGGACGGCTGGGCCGTCGCGGAGACCCTGCGGGATTCCGCCGCCACGCTCGCCACGTTCGCCGAGGTGGCAGGGACACCCACGGTCACCCTGGCCTGGGGGGCTTCGATGGGTGGCGCCATCGCGGCCGGCCTGGCCGAACGCCGGCCCGACCTGATCGACGGCGCGCTGCCTTACTGCGCCTCGGTCGCCGGGCCGGTGGCGATGCTCAACCAGTCGTTCGACGCGGCCTTCGCGTTCAAGACGTTGCTCGCCCCCGGCGACGACGCGGTCAAGCTCGTCCGGCTGGCCTCGGCGGAGGAGGAGGCGCGGAGCACCGCGGCCGCCCGCGCCATCCTGGACGCCGCCCAGCAGACTCCGGCCGGCCGGGCCCGCATCGCCCTGGCCGCGTCCTTCGCCCAGGTCTCCACCTGGTCGGTCCCCGGCACCCCGGAACCGGCGGCGCGCGACTGGGCCGCACAGCAGGCCCAGCAGTACGCGGCGTTCATGGCGACCGTCTTCTCTCCCCGCCATCCGCTGGAACAGCGGGCGGGCGGGAACTTCTCCTGGAACACGGGCGTGGACTACCGCCGGGCACTACGGCAGTCGGGGCGCATGGAACAGGTGCGGGCCCTCTACGGCAGCGCGGGGCTGGACCTCGACGCCGACCTCGCGGCCCTGGGCGCGGCGCCGCGTGTCTCCGCCGACCCCGGCGCCGTCACCTACATGGAGGACAACTTCACCCCACGCGGCGCGCTGGGCGTCCCTGTCCTGACGGTGCACGAGCGCGGCGACAACTACCCCACCGTCACCCAGGCCCGCGCCTACTCCGACGTGGTGCGGCGCGCCGGGAACGGGGAGATGTTGCGCCAGGCGTTCGTCGACCGGCCAGGCCACTGCCGCTACACCGGAGCCGAGTTCGTCGCCGCGGTGCGGACCCTGCGGAGCCGGGTCGTCACCGGCCGCTGGACGGGCGTCAACGCTCATCAGCTCAACCGGCTCGCCGCACGCCTGGCCGCCGAGGACCCGGCCCTGGGCGGCGCGGAGTTCGTCCGCTACTCCCCCGGCCGTTTCCTGCGCCCTCACGTGCCACGCTGAAGGAGGCGTCTCACGCGATCGTCGCCTCCCGGACCGACCACGCCGGGATGCCCGGACGCCGTAAAATTCACCCAGGTCGAGCCCGGTCAGCCCGTCCGTGATCGGGCGTGGCCTGCTGGGCCCCTCACCGGCTGAGGAGTCTGACGATGGACCGACGCCAGGTGGCCGCGTCGCCGGAGCCCGGCTCCCTGCCAAGGGCTCGGCAAGGGGCCGAGCCACAGCGGTTGCTGACCACGCTGCTGGGCGACTACTGGTTCTGGCGGCAGGAGCACATCCCGTCGGCGGCGCTGGTGCGGCTGCTGGAGGAGTTCGGCATCACCGCGGCCAGCGCCCGCGCCGCCCTGCGGCGGCTCACCTCGCGAGGGCTGCTGACCAGCTCCCGCAACGGTCGCACCACCGCGTACGGCCTGCCGCCTCGGGCCAACGACGTGATCGTGGCGCACATGCGCCGGCTGCTGACCTTCGGCGCCGCCACCCCGCGCTGGGACGGGAAGTGGACGGTCGTCACGTTCTCGGTGCCCGAGGACCAGCGGGACACCCGCCGCGCGCTGCGCGACGGGCTGCGTCTCCTGCATTTCGGCATGATCTTCGACGCGGTGTGGGTGTCCCCGCACGACATGACGGACGACGTCGTCGAGCTCGCGCGAAGGCTGGGCGTGCGCGGGGCGGTGGTGTTCCGGGCCCGCAAGGTCGCCGACGACGACCTGGACCCGGTGCCGGCCCGCGCCTTCGACGTCACCGCGCTGCGCGAACGTTACCTGCGCTTCATCCGCACCCACCGGCCGGTCGCCGAGCGGCTGGCGATGTCCGTCCCGTGCCCTGCGGAAGCGCTGCGGCTACGGACCGCGATCATGACCGACTGGCGGGTGTTCCCCACGCTCGACCCCGACCTTCCCGCCGAGCTGCTTCCCGCCGGCTGGCCGCGCGACGAGGCCAGGCGGCTGTGCGTGCAGATCTACGACTCGCTCGGAGAGCCGGCGGAGCAGCGCTTCCGCGAGATCCTCGCCGGATTCGACCCCGAGCTGGCCGGGCTGGCAGCGCACCACACCTTCACGCAGGTGTCCGGCCTGGAGTCGCCGGTGGCCCACCGTCACACGAGCTTCGACGCGACGACCGACCGCGACCGCCTGGACCTCCTCGCCGGTGGCGACCTGGCCGGCGCGTGGCGGGAGGAGGGCGGCGAGGCCCGCTGACGACCCGCATCGAGAGCCACCCCACCATGGAAGCATGACATTCCCATAACGAGCGCACGTCCAAGCGTTGCCAATATACTCTCGCTGTGAATGATAGTGAGCTGCCCGAGGCAGGGAACGTCGACTTTCCGCGCTTCCAGGTCGGCGCACCCCCGCAGCACCTGATCACGACGCTGCTCGGTGACTACTGGATCAGCCGGCCCGAGCAACTGCCGTCCGCGGCCCTGGTGCGGCTGGCCGAGGAGTTCGGGGTCTCCGCCGTGGCGGCCAGGGCCGCGCTCAGCCGCCTGACCAGACGGGATCTGCTGGAGTCGTCCAAGTCCGGGCGGCGCACCTACTACCGGCTGACCGACCGGGCCGCCGCAGTGATGCTGGAGGGCAGGCAGCGGATCATGTCCTTCGGCCTGGAGCAGGGCGCCTGGGACGGCAGATGGGTGATGGCGGCCTTCTCCATCTCCGAGGAACAGCGCGACCTGCGCCACGCGCTGCGCGCGAGGTTGCGCTGGCTCGGCTTCGCCCCGCTCTACGACGGGCTGTGGGTCTCGCCGCGGGCGAACACCGACAGCGCGGCGGCGGTGCTCACCGAGCTGGAGATCCCGATGGCGACGGTCTTCCGCGCCGAGGCCCTGGACCTGACGGGCATGCGCGCCCCGCAGGAGGCGTGGGACTTCGATCAGCTCCGGCGCACCTACGAGGAGTTCGTGGCCCGGTACGCGCCCCTCCTGGAACGCGTCCGCAAGGGCGCGGTCGGCGCGTCCGAGGCGCTGGTGGCGCGTTCGGGGATCATGGACACCTGGCGGACGTTCCCCAACCACGATCCCGACCTGCCGGCGGAGCTGCTGCCCGCCGACTGGCCGCGCGCCGCGGCCAGGGACCTCTTCGTGGAGATCTACGACACCCTCGGGCCGCTCGCCGAGTTCCGCGTCAAGCAGATCGTCGCGGAGTTCGAGCCCGGACTGGCCGAACTGGTCGCCCACCACCGGACCGGTTCCATCCTCGCGCCCACCTGATCGCTCCCCCGCACAACCGGCTCTTGACAGGCGTGCACCCTTAGGTGTGACACTTACCCCAACGACCGCACAATTAACTGCAGCCTTAGTCCGGTCGCGGGAGGACCACCATGAGACTGCCCAGGACCGTTCTCGCGAGTGCGGCGGTATTGACTCTCGCCTCCGCCGCAGCATGCGGCGGAGGCGGCGGTGAGACGCAGCGGCCGGCCGGCGCGACGGCGCTGTACGACGCCCTACCCGATGCCATCAAGGAGACGGGCGTCATCCGATTTGCCGGAGACTCCCACCCGCCCTACCGGATCGTCGCCAACGACGGCAAGACCGTCACGGGCATCGACAAGGATCTGCAGGACGCCCTCGGCAAGGCGCTGGGGGTCCGCACCGAGATCTCGATCGTCAGCGGCCTGCCCGCGGCGCTCTCCGGCATGCTCGCCTCCAGGTACGACGCCTTCAACGGGCCGGTCAAGGACACCGCCGAGCGCGAGAAGCAGTTCGACGCGATCGTCTGGATGGTCACCCGGACCTCCTATCTGATCCCCAAGGCGGGGTCCTCGGCCATCAAGAGCTCGGGTGACCTGTGCGGCAAGCGGGTCGCCGGCACCGCCGGCAGCATCGTGGAGGACCAGGCCAAGCGCCTGACCGAATGGTGCGCCAAGCAGGGCAAGCCGCAGATCGACTTCATCGGCTTCGCCGACACGAACGGCACCATCCTCGCCGCCACGTCCGGCCGCGCCGACGCGGCGGGCATGACCGAGAGCGCGGCCCTCGACGTGATGGTGAAGCAGAAGGACGCCTTCACGTACGTCACGCAGACCGACGAGCAGGGCGCCGGCGTCGACCAGCTGGCGATGCTCGTGCCCAAGTCCAGCGGTCTCGGCCCGGTCATGCTCGACGCGTTCAAGGAGATCTTCGAGAACGGCGAGTACAAGAAGATCATGGACAGGTACGGGCTCCAGAAGGTGGCGGTGGAAGAGCCCCGGATGAACACAGCGGCGGCGCAGTGAGCTCGGCGCCGCAGGTCGTGGACGTCGCCTCGGCCCGTCCCCGCATCCGCCCCCTGCGCTGGGTGGTCGGAGCCGTGCTCCTCGTGCTCGTCGCGCAGTTCGCCTGGTTCCTCGTCACCAACCCGCGGTTCGAATGGCCGGTGGTCGGCACCTACCTGTTCGACCCGAACATCCTGCGCGGTCTCGGCATGTCGCTGCTGCTCACCGTCATCGGGATGGCGCTGGGCAGCGTGCTCGGGGTGCTTCTCGCGTCGGGCAGGCTGAGCGGCTTCAGGCCGGTGGCCTGGGCCTGCGGCGTCTACGTCGCGGTCTTCCGCGGCATACCACCCCTGGTCCAGCTGATCTTCTGGTTCAACCTCGGTTACCTCCTGCCGCGGATCTCGCTGGGCGTGCCGTTCGGCCCGACCTTCGTCTCGTGGCCGACCAACTCCGTGATCAGCTCGCTGACCGCCGCCGTCATCGGGCTCACCCTGCACGAGGCCGCGTACATGGCCGAGATCGTCAGGGCCGGCATCCTGGCCGTGGACGGCGGGCAGCGTGACGCGGCCCGCGCGATGGGCTTCACGTCCAGGCAGAGCTTCGTCAAGGTCGTGCTTCCGCAGGCGATGCGGGTGATCGTCCCGCCCACCGGCAGCCAGTTCATCAGCCTGCTCAAGGGCACCTCCCTGGTCAGCGTGATCGCGATGGCCGACCTGCTGTACTCGGTGCAGGTGATCTACAACAGGACCTACGAGATCGTGCCGCTGCTGATCGTCGCCTGCGCCTGGTACCTGGCGGTGGTCACCGTGCTGTCGCTCGGCCAGCGGCGCCTGGAGCAGCACTTCGGAAGGGGGCAGCGGTGACACCGGTCCTGCGCGTCCATGACGTGCGCAAGCGGTTCGGCGACCACCTGGCGCTCGACGGGGTGAACCTGGACGTGCACGAGGGCGAGGTCGTCACCGTCATCGGCCCGTCCGGGTCGGGCAAGTCCACCCTGGTCCGCTGCGTCCACCAGCTGGAGAACATCGACGGCGGGGCCATGTACCTCGACGGGGAACTGCTCGGCCACGAGATGCACAGGGGCCACCTGCGTCCCCTGCCGGACCGCCGCGTGGCCGCCCAGCGCGGCCGCATGGGCATGGTCTTCCAGCAGTTCAACCTGTTCGCGCACTGGAGCGTGCTGCGCAACGTCGTCGAGGCCCAGGTGGCGGTCCACGGCCGCGCCCCCGAGGAGGCGCGCGAGGAGGCGCTGCGGCTGCTGGAGCGGGTGGGGCTCGCCGGCAAGGCGGACGCCCACCCCCGGATGCTCTCCGGCGGCCAGCAGCAGCGCGTCGCCATCGCCAGGGCCCTGGCCACGCACCCGAGGATCATGCTCTTCGACGAGCCCACCAGCGCTCTCGATCCCGAGCTGGTGGACGAGGTGCTGAGCGTCGTGCTCGATCTGGCCCGCGGCGGCATGACCATGATCATCGTGACGCACGAGATGAGCTTCGCCCGCGAGGTGGCCGATCGCTGCGTCTTCATGGAGGAGGGCCGGGTGGTCGAGACCGGCACTCCCGAGGAGATCTTCGACAATCCCGCCTCACCCCGTCTGCGAGCCTTCCTGTCGCGCTTCTCCGGGCGCGCGGCCCCAACCCCTGACGAACGCGCGCTCGAGGAGGAGACCACCTCTTGACTTGCACGGTAATGGCCGTCGGCGACCTCGTCGTCGACGAGCCCGACCCCGCGTCCTTCTTCGCCCCGGCACGGGAGACGCTGGGCCGGGGCGATGTGGTGATCGGCCACATCGAGGTGCCCCACAGCACGTCCACCGCCCAGGTCAGCACCGACGTACCCGCGCCGCCCGCCGATCCCGCCGCGCTCTCCGCGGTCGCCGAGGCCGGATTCCACGTGGTGACGCTCGCGGGCAACCACGTCTACGACGTCGGCGACCAGGGAGTGGCCGACACCATCAGGTACGCGACCGAGGCCGGGCTGGCCACCGCGGGCGCCGGCATGACCCTCGGCCAGGCCCGCCGTCCCGCGGTCGTGGAGCGCGACGGGCTGCGGATCGGCGTGCTGAGCTACAACTGCGTCGGCCCGCGCGAGTCCTGGGCGACCAGCCGCAAGCCGGGCTGCGCGTACGTCAAGGTGCTGACCCACTACGAGCTCGACCACGCCAGCCCCGGCGGGCCGCCCGCCGTCTACACCTTCGCCGACCCCGCGTGCCTGGAGCGGCTGGCGGCCGACGTGGCGGCCCTGGCCGCCGAGGCCGACGTCGTGCTGGTGTCGCTGCACAAGGGCGTCGGGCACACACCCGCCGTGCTGGCGATGTACGAGCGGCCCGTCGCCCGTGCCGCCGTCGACGCCGGAGCGCACGCCGTGTTCGCCCACCACGCCCACATCATGCGAGGCGTCGAGATGTACCGCAGCAGGCCGATCTACCACGGGCTGGGCAACTTCGTGACCGTCACCCACGCGTTGACGCCCGCGACAGGCGACGAAGGCGAGCGGGCCGCGTGGGCGCGCCGCAGAGTCGAGCTGTACGGCTTCGCCCCGGACCCGGACATGCCGTACTACCCCTTTCATCCCGAGAGCCGGAACACCGCGATCGCGCTCTGCCGCTTCGACCGGAACGGCCTGGTCTCGGCCGGTCTCGTGCCCTGCTGGATCGACGGCGCCGGCCGGCCGGTGCCGCTCGGCGACGACGCGGAGGGACGGCGGGTCGTGGCGTACATCGAGCGCATCACGCGGCAGGCGGGTCTGGAGACGGAGTTCCGCTGGGAGGGGGACGAGGTGGTGCTGCGTGGCTGAACGCCCGCTGGCCGGCCGTACGGTGATCGATCTGACCACCGCGCTGTCCGGGCCGTACGCGACCCTGCTGCTGGCCGGGCTCGGCGCCCGTGTGATCAAGGTGGAGAATCCGCTGACCGGCGGCGACAGCTCCCGCAACAACGCCCCCTATCTCGGCGCCGACGGGCTGGCACTGACCCGCGGCGGGGACGACGACATGTCCGTGTCGATGCTCCTGCGGGGCCGTAACAAGCAGAGCGTCACGCTGAACCTGAAGCATCCCCGCGCCCGCGACGTCCTGGCCGGTCTGGTCCGGGTGTCGGACATCATGATCGACAACTACAGCGCCGGCGTCACGGCGCGGCTCGGCATCGGCCACGACTGGGCGAGCACGATCAACCCGCGGATCGTGTGCACGTCGATCAGCGGGTTCGGCGCGCAGGGCGGTCCCGGCTCGGGCAAGGCGATGGACACCATCATCCAGGCGCTCAGCGGCGTGATGATGACCGCGGGCGCCCCCGGCGAGCCGCCTGTCCGCTTCGGGCTGCCGGTGGGTGACCTGGTCGCGCCGCTGTACGCGGTGATCGGCACGCTCGCCGCGGTCCTGCGGGCCGACGCGACCGGCCAGGGCCAGCACGTGGACGTGTCCATGCTCGGGGCGCTCACCTCGCTGGTCGCGTGCGAGCCCTTCGACGCCTACGAGAAGCTGGGCCTGCCCATGCGCACGGGGACGACCGTGCCCAGGCTGGCGCCGTTCGGCACGTTTCCCACAGCGGACGGCTGGTTCGCGCTGTGCGGCCCGACCGACGCCTTCGCCCGCGGCCTGTTCGCGGCGATGGGGCGCGACGACCTGGCCGCGGACCCGCGGTTCGCCTCCCGGGACGCGCGCGTGGCCAACTCCGGGGAGCTGCACGAGCTGGTGGGCTCGTGGGCGGCGGACCGGCCGCTCGCCGTGGTCCTCGACCTGCTCACCCGGCATGGCGTGCCCGCAGCCGAGGTGCGGGAGCCCGGCGACGGCGTGCGCGACCCGCTGGTGCTGGAGCGCGAGGAGGTTGTGCCGCTGGAGCATCCGCGCCACGGCCGCCACGCGGACCTGTACGGGACCGGCGTGCCGATCCGCTTCTCCGACTCGGAGGCGGCGCTCGACCGGCCGGCGCCCGGCCTCGGCGAGCACAACGCCGAGATCTACGGCGGGTTGCTCGGCTACTCCGGCGCCGAGCTGAACGAGCTGGCCGAGGAAGGGGTGATCTGACGTGCGCACGGCCCTGGCCGCGCTGGAGGAGGCGTACGCCCGGCGCGGCGCGCCTCCTGCCGCCTCGAAGGCCCGGACCGGCGGCCGGACCGCGGTCGTCGGCTATGTAGGGGCGGACATGCCGGTCGAGCTGCTGACCGCCGCGGGAGTCCGCGCGTTCCGCCTCACGGGCGACCCGGGGTCCGGGTCCGCGCTCGGAGACCGATACCTGGGCCGCGGGGTGGACCCGGTGGCCCGCTCGGTGCTCGCCCGGCTGCTCGCCGGCTCCTTCGGCGAGCTGGATCGCATCGTGGTCTCGCGCGACTGCGAGGCGTCCCTGCGGCTGTTCTACGCGCTGCGCGAGCTGTGCCGCGTGGAGCCGGGCTCGGGGCTGCCCGAGGCGTACCTGGTGGACATCCTGCACCTGCCGCACCGCACGACCGCCCGGTACAACCGGCGCAGGATCGGCGAGTTCGCCGCCAGGCTCGAGGCCTGGACCGGCCGCCCCCTCGACCTGGCCGGGGCGGTGGCGGCGCACGACGTGCGGCGCCGGCTGCTGGCCGCCGCCGCCGAGCTGCGCAGGGCCGTGCCCGCCCGACTCACGGGGAGGCAGTTCCTCGCGGTGGCCAATGCGGTCCTGCCCGTGGACGAGCACGTCGCGCTGCTGGAACGGCTGCTGGTCGAGGCGGATCAGCTCCCGGAGCACGCGGGGCGGCGCGTCTTCCTGAGCGGCAGTGACCACGACACGCCGCACGTGTACGAGGCCATCGAGTCCGAGGGCCTGGTGATCGTCGGTGAGGACCACTCCTTCGGCGGCCCTTTCGTGAACGAGCCGGTCGGCGCGGGCGGCCTCGACGCGCTGGCCGAGCGCTACCACCACGGCGGCCCGACCGCCCACCGGGGCACGGCGGGCGAGCGGGCCGCGCGCGCGGCGGCGGCCGTACGGCACTGCGGGGCCGAGCTCTTCGTCGCCTATTGCAGGGCCGGAGACGAGGCCCCGGCCTGGGACTTCCCCGCGCAGCGCGCGGCGCTGGACATCCCCGCCGTGCTGCTGGAGCACCAGGACTACGGGCGTGCCGATCTGGCCGCCCTGCGGAAGGAACATCCATGCCCAACGTGAGATCGCGCAGTGTGAAATCCCTCGACACGGCGGCCGAGGCGAGCAGGCACCAGCGCGAATGGTTCGCCGACCTGCGCGGGCGGGTCGCCGCCGGCGAGCCGTTCGCCCTGCTGAACGCGGACGTCCCGCACGAGATCTTCCGCACGATGGACATCCCGTACGCGGTCAGCCAATGGTGGGCTTCACTGGTGACCGCCAAGCAGCGGTCGGGGCACTACCTGGAGCTGGTGCGGCAGCGCGGCTACCCCGACTACTCCGAGCAGTACAACGCGGTCACCCTCGGCTCCGCGTTCGACCCGGAGCCGGAGGCGGGCCCGTGGGGCGGCCTGCCCGGGCCGGACATCGTCGTCGGCGACGCTTCCGGCGACGTCACCCGCAAGATCTTCGACATCTGGGGGCAGGAGCCGGGGGTCACCTTCTACCCCCTGGAGAGCGCCGCCGAGAACGAGGTCCCCGTCAACTGGTGGGAGCTCATGCCGCACCGGTGGGAAGAGGCCGTCGGCCCGGCCAGGCTGGACCTGCTCACCGCGGAGCTGGAGAACCTCGTCAGGTTCCTGGAGACCACCACCGGCAGGCGGTTCGACGAGTCCCGCTTCCGCGAGGTGATGGCCCTGGCCAACGAGCAGGGGGAGTGGAACAGGAAGACGCGTGCCCTCGTCGCCCGCGCCCGGCCCGCGCCGCTCGGCGTCGTCGACAGCATCCCCAGCGTCATGCTCCCGCAGTGGCACCGCGGCACCGAGTGGGCCAGGGACCTCGCCAGGCGCTTCTACGAGGAGGTGCGCGACCGGGTCGACGCGGGCGTGGGCGCGTGCCAGGAGGAGCGGGCCAGGCTGATGTGGATCGGCCGCGGCCTCTGGTACGACATGGGCTTCTACCAGCGCTTCCAGGAGGAGTACGGGGCGGTGTTCGTCTGGTCGATGTACCTCGCCGTCGCCGCCGACGGTTATATCCGTTACGGCGACGACCCCATGAGGGCGCTGGCGGCGCGCTTCGCCGCCTTCAGCGATCAGCTCTACACCCCGCCGTGGTCGAGCGAGTGGTACGTGAAGGAGGCCCGCTCGCACGGCGTCGACGGCGTGGTCCATCTGGTCTCCGACGACCCCCGGGGCAGCTACTTCACCGCCAGGGCACTGGAGGCGGCCGGGTTTCCCGTGCTCGAGATCCATGCCGACAACGTCGACACCCGCACCTTCGACGACGACATGGTCGAACGCGTCGGTCGGTGGCTGGAGGACGTCGTCATGGCCCGACCCGGGTAGAGCTCCGCGCCGGGCGGGGTCAGGGTGGGTCCTGCCGTACGCCGGACGTGTCGAGGATCGCCGACGCCACTTCCCGCGCGGGTTGTTCGTAGACGCGGGCGAGCGTGTGGAAGACCTGCTCGGCCCGGATCGCCGGCCAGTCCTGCGGCAGGTGTTCGGCGGGCAGGTGCGGGTCCTGCCGGATGAGCTGGAGCCAGTCGGTGTGCAGGAGAAGCTGGCGGGCGAGGTCGTCGGCCGCGGCCGGCACCGGATGCGGGGTGTCCCAGCGGCGGAGGAAGGCCCGGTAGCGGCCGGCGATCTGCTCGGTGTCGAAGGCCTTGCGGACGAGGTCGGCCGACTCTGTGGGCTTGAGCGCCCGGGCCTGCAGCACGGTGACGTGGTCGTCGACCCGCAGATCGCCCGACTCGAGGGAGGTGAGGACATCGCCGGTGTCCTTGGTGCCGGGGGCGATCCACAGCCCGCTCTGCAGCAGGCCGAACCCGGCCCAGACGAGCTGCGAGCGCAGGTCGTGCCTGGTGGTGCGCAGGCTGTCGGGGAGGGAGAACCCGACGAGGGTCCAGGTGCCGTCCCATGCGCGGTTGACCGCGCCGGTCTCCCAGACGCGGCGGCGCCCGTCCTCCAGCACCTGTTCGGCCCGTTCGGTGAGCCCGATGTACGTCTTGCGCCCACGGCGGTGCCGGGCCAGCAGGTTTCGCTTCACCATGCGGGCCAGCGTCGACCGGACCGCCTCCTCGGAGACGCCCAGGCGGGAGAACACCTCGATGAGGCTGCCCGAGTAGACGGCAAGGTCGCGGCCCAGCACGTAGATCCCCAGAAAGCTGAACAGCAGCGACTGCGGCCGCGGGGCCGAAGCCGGCTGCCCGTCGTCGTCCCCGTCGGTGCGCGTCACAGCACGAGAGTAGGCCGACCTCAGGACGTTAGGCAAATCTTTGACGTTCGTCACAATATCGACATATATTCGCCTCATCCGCCTCACACCTCAGGGGGAATGCAATGGATCTGTCCGGCAAAGTCGCCGTTGTCACAGGTGCGAGCCGCGGGCTCGGCCGCGCATACGCCGAGGCGCTGGCCACAGCCGGAGCGGCGGTGATCGTCAACGACGTGGACGCCGCGGCGGCGGCGCAGGCCGTCGCCGCCATCACCGGGAGCGGTGGCCGCGCGCTGAGCGTCGAGGCCCCCGTCGGCTCAGCCGAGGTGGCCGACCGGCTGGTCGCCACAGCGGTCAAGGAGTTCGGCCGGCTTGACGTGATGGTCACCAACGCGGGGATCCTGCGCGACCGGGTCCTGTGGAAGATGTCGGACGACGACTTCGACGCGGTGATCGACGTGCACCTGCGCGGCACGTTCACCTGCGCGCGGGCCGCGGCGGTCCAGATGCGCGAGCAGGGCACCGGCGGCCGGCTGATCCTCATCTCCTCGCCGGCGGGCCAGCGCGGGAACTTCGGCCAGACCAACTACGCGGCGGCCAAGGCCGGCATCGTGGCGATGGCCAGAACCTGGGCGATGGAGCTGGCCAGGGCGAAGATCACGGTGAACGCGGTCGTGCCGGTGGCCGCGACCGGGATGACCAAGACCATTCCCGTGTTCGCGCCGATCATCGAGGAATCCGAGCGGACCGGCCGGCCGCTGCCCGGCTGGCTGCGCAAGGACGAGGGCCTGGGCACGGTCGAGGACGTGGCGGGGCTCGTCGTGTTCCTCGCTTCCGACGCCTCCGCGGAGGTGACCGGCCAGGCGATCGGCATCGGCGGCGACCGCCTCGCCCTGTGGTCCCACCCCGGCGAGAAGGCCGTCGCCCTCGCCGACGGAGGGTGGACGGCCGAGGCGATCGCCGCCTCCTGGCACTCGGGTGTCGGCGCCGAGCCGGAGACGTACGGGGTCCCCGCGCCCAAGGTCCCCGCCTCGGACGGGCAGGAGGCCTGACATGGCGGCCATGAACGTCGCCGAGCTGGTCGCGGTCGACGTGCACACCCACGCGGAGATCTCCAAGGACGGGCACGGCTCGCTCAGCCCGGAGCTGTTCGGCGCCTCGGAGGACTACTTCAAGGCCCACGGGCACCGGAAGCCGGCCATCCCCGAGATGGCCGCGTACTACCGGGAGCGGAAGATGGCCGCGGTGGTGTTCACCGTGGACGCCGAGCACGCCACCGGGCACCCGCGCATCTCGAACGAGGAGGTCGCGGAGAGCTGCGCCGAGCACGCCGACGTGCTGATCCCGTTCGCCAGCGTCGACCCCTGGAAGGGCAGGGCGGGCGCGCGAGAGGCGCGGCGGCTGGTCGAGGAGCACGGAGTGCGCGGGTTCAAGTTCCACCCGAGCATCCAGGGCATCGCCCCCAACGACCCCGTGGCGTACCCGTTGTACGAGGCGATCGAGGAGCTGGGTGTCCCGGCGTTGTTCCACACCGGGCAGACCGGCATCGGCGCGGGTGTCCCCGGCGGGGGCGGCATCCGGCTCAAATACGGCAATCCCATGCTGGTGGACGACGTGGCCGTGCACTTCCCCGAGCTGCGGATCATCCTGGCCCATCCGTCGTTCCCCTGGCAGGACGAGGCGCTGGCGGTGGCCACCCACAAGCCGTACGTCCACATCGACCTGTCGGGCTGGTCGCCGAAATACTTCCCGCCGCAGCTCGTGAGGTACGCCAACACGCTGCTCAAGGACAAGGTGCTCTTCGGGTCCGACTACCCCGTGATCACCCCGGACCGCTGGCTGGCCGACTTCGACAAGCTCGAGATCAAGCCCGAGGTCCGCCCGAGGATTCTGAAGGACAACGCCGTACGCCTGCTCGGGCTCGGCACCCAGGAGAGGACGACGGACGCATGACCACCACGGCGTACGGGCTCGACGAGATCAGGGCGCTGGCCGGCGAGAGTCTCGGCCACAGCGGCTGGCTGGAGATCGCCCAGGACCGGGTGAACACCTTCGCCGACGCCACCGACGACCACCAGTGGATCCACGTCGACCCCGGCAGGGCCGCGGGCGGGCCGTTCGGCGGCGCGATCGCCCACGGCTACCTGACGCTGTCCCTGGTCATCCCGCTGTTCAACGAGGTGCTCGACATCCAGGGCGTGAAGATGAGCATCAACTACGGCCTGGACAAGGTCCGCTTCCCCAGCCCGGTCAAGGTGGGCGCCCGGGTCCGCCTGGCCGCCACCGTCGCCTCGGTCGAGGACGTGCCCGGCGACGGCGTGCAGATGCATCTCGACTTCACCGTCGAGATCGAAGGGGCGGACAAGCCTGCCTGCGTCGCCCGCGCCATCTACCGCCACTACGCCTGACGTCGTCACGCGCGGAGGACCGGGCTGTGCCCGTCAGACGATGACCTTGACGACCCCGGTGAGCGCCAGTTGCACGAGCGCCAGCGGGACCAGCCCGGCCCAGGCGAGCTTCTGCAACTGGTCCTCGCGCAGCCGCGGATAGGTCACCCGCAGCCAGATCACCACGAACGCCAGCGCGAACACCTTGACCAGGGTCCACAACCAGCCGGGCAGGAACGGCCCGTGCCAGCCGCCCAGGAACAGGACGGTGGTCAGGAACGACAGGACCACGATCCCGACATATTCCGAGAGCATGAACAGCGCGAAGCGCATGCCGGTGTACTCCGTCATCGGGCCCATGATGATCTCGGACTCGGCGATCGGCATGTCGAACGGCGGGCGCCGCAGCTCCGCGAGCCCGGCCACGAAGAAGACGACGCCGCCGATGGCCTGCCACGGCAACCACCACCACTGCCACGCCTCGACGATGCCGGGGATCGACAGCGTGCCCGCCGCCATCGCCACCGACGAGGCCGCCAGCACGAGCGGCAGCTCGTACGCCATGAGCTGGGCCGCCGAGCGCATGCCGCCGAGCACGGAGTATTTGTTGGCCGAGGCCCACCCTGCCATGATCGCGCCCAGCACGCCCACGCCCATGACGGCGAGCACGAAGAAGAGGCCGAGGTCGAGGTCGACGGCCACGAGGCCGCGGTCGAGGGGGATGGCGATCAGCACGAGGAGGTAGGGCACGAGCGCCACACCAGGGGCGATCATGAAGATGCGGCGGTCGGCCGCGGCCGGGACGACGTCCTCCTTCTGCGCGAACTTCACCCCGTCGGCGATGAGCTGCGCCCAGCCGTGGAAGCCGCCCGCGTACATGGGCCCCAGCCGCGACTGCATGTGCGCCATGACCTTGTGCTCGGTCTGGCCCACGATCAGCGGCAGCACCAGGAACACGAGGAGGATGACGGCGAAGCTCAGCACCACGTCAAGCATCGGGCGGCCCCCAGTCGGCTGGAACTCCTGGCGGAAGCGTCTTGCGGCGGCTGGGGGCGCCGTGCCCCGACTCGCCGGGTTCCTTGGCGCCGGGCCATGCCTTGGCCACGCGGGCGGCCAGGACGAAGTCCTTGCGCAGCGGATGGCCTTCGAAGCCGTCAGGCAGCAGCAGCGGCACCAGGTAGGGGTGACCGTCGAAGATCACCCCGAACATCTCGTACGTCTCGCGCTCGTGCCAGTTGGCGCCCCTGTAGACGTCGACGGCGCTGGGCAGGTGAGGGTCGGCGCGCGGGACCCGGGTGCGCAGCAGCAGGCGGGTGCGGGCGTCGGGGTTGCAGACGTGGGCCACGATCTGGAACGTGTCCGGCGGGTCGTCGACGCCGGTCAGCCAGTCGAAGAAGGTGTGGCCGAGCTCGTCGCGGACGAACGTCAGCAGCTCGATCCAGCCGTCGGGGGCGACGTCGACGGTGACGTCGCCGTACGACTCGGTGATCTCCGCGCGCTCGCCGAACCGTTCGGCGATCCGGGCGGTCACGCCTGCTCCGACGAGTGGGCGCGGGACCAGACGTAGCGGTCGCTGAGCTTCTCCCCGGCGATCTTCTCCTGGAGTTTGGTGATGCCGTAGAGGAGCGCCTCCGGCCTGGGCGGGCAGCCGGGGACGTAGATGTCCACGGGGATGATCTGGTCGACGCCGTTGGTCACGCAGTAGGAGTCCCAGTAGGGGCCTCCGCTGTTGGAGCAGGCGCCGAACGAGATCACGTATTTCGGGTCGGGCATCTGCTCGTAGAGGCGCTTGACGGCGGGGGCCATCTTGTCGGTGACCGTGCCGGAGACGATCATGAGGTCGGCCTGCCTGGGACCGTTGGCGAACGGGATGACGCCGAAGCGGATGAAGTCGTGGCGGCTCGCCGACGTCGCGATGAACTCGATGGCGCAGCAGGCCAGCCCGAAGTTGAACACCCACAGCGAATAGCGCCTGCCCCAGTTGAGGACGAAGCGCATGGGTTTGGGGGCCAATCTGGAGATCGGCCCCACTGTGGGCATCGGGAGGTCCGTTGCTGCCATGTGCCCATTCTTACGCGCATCAGGGGGAACGCAAAGGAATCTTCCCTGGCGTGCACAGCCCTTGGGCTGAGCGTGATGCCCCCGCGCGGTCAGTGGTAGAGGGCTGATTGCGCGTTCTCCCTGATGGCCCGCGCCACGCGGCTCGCCGCCGCGTCGAGCTCGGCGCCGTCCGCCCCGCGCGCCGCGTCCCCGGCCGCCACCCGTGCCTCCCGGTAGGGCAGCGTCGCGACCCACTCCATCCGCAGGTACGTCGGCGGGTGCGTGCTGTCCACCCGCAGCTCCTCCAGGTGGGCGGCGCGGCGGCGGCGCTCCAGCTCCGAGTCGGGCACCGCGTCAGCGGACGTGCGCAGGGCCGTCCACAACCGTTCGGGTTTCACCGTGAGCGCGCTCGTCTCCAGGAACCAGAGGGCGGAGGCCGCCCTGGTGACCGTCGCGTCCAGGAGCGAGGCCGTCGCCGGCACGCCCGCGACCCGCGCCGCCATCGCGTCGGCCCGGTATTCGGCGCGTTGTGACGCGCGGTGCAGCAGCAGTTCCATCGCGGCGATGAGCCCGCGTACGGGGAGTCCGAGCAGGGCCAGCAGGGATTCGGCGAGCCAGCGGGAGAGGCCGTCCCCCGGCTCCCAGCCGAATGTCGTCAGTTCGCGCAGCACCGTGAGCGAGTGCAGCGCGCTGCCGACGACGAGCCCGTGCCGGTCGTCGCCGTTGCTCGCATGGGCCATCTCGTGGGCGAGGAGCGCGACGCGTTCCTGCGGGGTCAGGATCACCCACAGCGGGTAGCCGATCTCGACCAGGCGCCGGCGCCGCCAGCCGTAGGTGCTGAAGGACGCGTTCACCTCGCCGCTGACGGCGACCAGGTCGGTCCGGGGCGCCTTGATCTCCGTGCCGATGCGGTCGAGCAGGGCGTACAGGTCGGGCGCGTCCTCGCGGGTGAGGGGCTGCGCGCCGCCGGGGAAGGGGGCGGGGCGGGGGCGCAGCAGCCAGGCGAGGTCGAGGGCCACCAGGGCGGGGAGCACGGCGAGGAGGCTGCCGCGGGTCAGCAGGTAGCCGGCGAGGAGGAGGAGAGCGGGGGTGAGGAGGTGGGTCAGGCAGGCGAGGGCGTAGCCGGCGACGCGGGCCGTGCCCGCCGGGAGTCCGCCGGGTTCCTTCTCCGAGCGGAGGACGTCCTCGTGGAGGCCGCGGACGAGCCTGGCTGATAATCGGGCCGGCCGCGCGTGCTCCCGCCTTCCGCCGCCGCGTACGACGTTCCAGTCGCACGACGGGCACCACGAGGGGAAGGACGGCTCGGTCTTGAGCGACTGGTCGCACTGAGGGCAGACGGACACGGCACACATGGCACACAACGTGCCACATCCTCACGTCCAGGTGAGTACGCGCTTGCGCCAGGCGTAGACGATGCCGAGGGCGATGAACCCCAGGAACACGAACATCTCGACGAGCGTGGTCAGCCCGTAGCCGGGGGCGTCGAAGACGGTCGCCCAGGGGAACAGGAAGACGGCGTCCACCGCGAACACCACGTAGAGGTACGTGAAGACGTAGTAGCGGACCTGGGACTGCGCCCAGCCCTCGCCCACCGGGTCGACCCCGCACTCGTACGTGGTCAGCTTGTCGGGCGTGGGCCTGGACGGGCGGAGCAGGCGGTTGGCGAGCAGGGCGCCGGCCACGATGGCGACGCCGATGGCGAGCAGCGCGGCGACGAGCACGTACGACCCGAAATAGCCGTCCATGACGGGATGGTAACTCAGGGGAGACGCAAACCGGGAGATGGTCAAAAGTCAGGACCTGATCATCCCAAATCAGGGTAAATCAGAAGATCGCCACCATACCCTGACATGCATGCGCAAAAAGCGATTCTCTTCAGGAATCGCTCTGCTGGCCCTCTCGGTGTCCGGTTGCGGCGTGGCCGCCACCGCACCCGACAGGGACATCGTGGTCCCGGCAGAGCCGACGTCGATCGACTTTGTCGACCCCACGACCGTGGTCGGCCTGTCCACCAGAACGCTCACCGGCGGCGACTCCGCCGACGGCACATACGCGTACATCACCTACCCCGAGCTGGACGAGGCCCCCGCCCTCAACCGGACGCTGCACGAGCGGGCACGGGCGCAACTGCGCGCCTTCCGCGAGCGCGCGAAGAGGAGGGCGGCCGGCACCCGGTCCGAGCTGAACGTGAACTGGCAGCTCGCCGCCGCCTCCCCCGGGGCGATCGCCGTGCGGATGCGCACCGGCGAGAAGCTGAAGGCGGGCTGGCAACACTCCACGCGGACGTACTGGTTCGACCCGCACGACGGCAGGGCGGTCCGCTCCTCCGGCCTGCTCGCGGGCGATGACGCGCTGCGCAGGCTGGGCGTGCTGGTCAAGCGGCGCCTGATCCAGGAGCGCGGGTCGCAGATCGTGGCGGGCGGGATCATCGCGGACGCCGACCGGTTCGACTCGATGGCCTTCAACCGCGACGGGGACTTGGTCGTCGAGTTCGACGACTGCCAGGCCGGGCCGTGCCGACTGGGCCGGGTGGCGGCGGCCGTGCCGGCTGACGACGTCACGCCGCTGCTGTCCGGCCTGGGGGCGCGGGCGCAGGACGGCGTCAGGGCGGCGGCGCGGAGGGCCGCGGAGGACCTGAACGGCCCTCCGCCCACGGACCACCCCGCGAACAACACCGAGGCCGTCAGGAACCTGGCCGTGACCACCGACTGCGCCGAGACCAAGTGCGTGGCGCTGACGTTCGACGACGGTCCCGGTCCCTACACCGGCGCGCTGCTCGACCGGCTCCAGGACGGCCGGGCGCGGGCGACGTTCTTCCCTCTCGGCGCGAACGCCGCCGCCGACCCCGGTCTGGTGTTGCGGATGAGCGCCGAGGGTCACCTGGTCGGGAACCACGGCTGGACGCACAGGAACCTTGCCGACCTGACCACCAGCAAGATCGCCGACTCGCTGAGGGAGGCCGGGAACGCCATCTCTGTCGCGACCGGGCGCACGCCGACGCTCGTGCGACCGCCGTACGGGGCCGTGGGCCCGGAGTTGCGCGCCGTCGCGGCCGAGCAGGGCATGTCACTGGTCACCTGGGACGTCGACACCCACGACCACGAGGGCACGAAATCTGCCGACATCGTCGAACGAGCGGTGCGCGAGGCGCATCCAGGTGCGATCATTCTCATGCACGACATCCATCCGGAAACCGTCGATGCCGTTCCGGACATCCTCGAAAGGTTGCGCGGGAAGGGTTACAGCTTTGTCACCGTTCCCGAGCTGTACGGCATTGCGGGGATGCAGGCCGGACGCATGTACACGTCAGGGAGCGAGCAGCCCCAGACATAGTGCGCGTGTAGGGGGACGTATAGTTGGCGCACGTGACCCGAACCGTCCTGTTCGCCCGCCTGCATGTGGACCTCTGCAGGCTCGCGTCCGGGCTGTGTCGTCGTTCTCCCGCCTCACCCTGACCCCGGCCGCGTTACCCGCTTTCGCGGCCCGCAAACGCGTGACCTTCCGAGGATCTAGCATGGAAACAGAGAACGCGCCTACATCAACCGCGCCTTGGCGCGTCGAGGAGGACTGAGCTGTGACGAAGCAGGTCCAGCAACTCGACCGCGTGATCATCAGATTCGCCGGAGACTCCGGCGACGGCATGCAGCTCACCGGCGACCGTTTCACGGCGGGCACGGCGGAGTTCGGCAACGACCTGTCGACCCTGCCCAACTTCCCCGCCGAGATCCGCGCGCCCGCAGGCACGCTGCCCGGTGTCTCGAGCTTCCAGTTGCACTTCGCCGACCACGACATCCTCACGCCCGGCGACGCGCCGAACGTGCTCGTGGCGATGAACCCTGCCGCGCTCAAGGCCAACCTCGGCGACCTGCCCAGGGGCGCCGACATCATCGCGAACACCGACGAGTTCACCAAGCGCAACCTGCAGAAGGTCGGCTACGCCGCCAGCCCGCTCGAGGACGACTCCCTGAGCGAGTGGCGCGTGCACGCGGTCCCGCTGACCTCGCTGACCGTCAAGGCTCTCGAAGACTTCGACCTGTCGAAGAAGGACGCCGAGCGGTCGAAGAACATGTTCGCCCTCGGCCTGCTGTCCTGGCTCTACCACCGGCCGACCGAGCACACCATCAAGTTCCTCGAGCAGAAGTTCGCGAAGAAGCCCGACATCGCCAAGGCCAACATCGCCGCCTTCCAGGCGGGCTGGAACTACGGCGAGACGACCGAGGGCTTCTCGGTGAGCTACGAGGTCAAGCCCGCGCGGCTGGCTCCGGGCGTCTATCGCAACATCTCCGGCAACCAGGCGCTCGCCTACGGTCTGATCGCCGCCAGCGTGCAGTCGAAGTTGCCGCTCTTCCTGGGGTCCTACCCGATCACCCCGGCGAGCGACATCCTGCACGAGCTGTCCAAGCACAAGCGGTTCGGGATCCGCACCTTCCAGGCCGAGGACGAGATCGCCGGTGTCGGCGCGGCGCTCGGGGCCGCGTTCGGCGGGTCGCTGGGCGTGACCACCACGTCGGGTCCCGGCGTGGCGCTGAAGGCCGAGACCGTCGGCCTGGCGGTAACCACCGAGCTGCCGCTGATCGTCGTCGACGTGCAACGCGCGGGGCCGAGCACCGGCATGCCGACCAAGACCGAGCAGACCGACCTGCTGATGGCCCTGTTCGGCCGCAACGGCGAGTCGCCGGTGCCGGTGGTGGCGCCGATGTCGCCGAGCGACTGCTTCGACGCGGCCGTCGAGGCGGCCAGGATCGCCGTCAAATATCGCACGCCGGTCATGTTGTTGTCGGACGGCTATCTGGCCAACGGCTCGGAGCCCTGGCGCCTGCCCGAAATTTCCGATCTGCCGGACATATCGCAGGAATTCACGACCGCCCCGAACAGCGAGGACGGCACGTTCCTGCCCTTCAAGCGTGACACCGAGACCCTCGCCCGCCCGTGGGCCATCCCCGGCACCCCCGGCCTCGAACACCGCATCGGCGGCATCGAGAAGGCCGACGGCACCGGCAACATCTCCTACGACCCCGCCAACCACGACCTGATGGTCCGCACCCGGGCCGCCAAGGTCGCCGGCATCGACGTGCCCGACCTCGAGGTCGACGACCCCGACGGCGACGCCAGGGTGCTCGTCATCGGGTGGGGCTCGACGTACGGCCCGATCGCCGCCGCCGTGCGGCGCATCAGGAAGGGCGGCGGCAAGGTCGCCCAGACCCACCTGCGCCACCTCAACCCGCTGCCCGCCAACACCGGCGAGATCCTCAAGCGCTACGACAAGGTGCTGCTGCCCGAGATCAACCTGGGCCAGCTGGCCCTGCTGCTGCGGGCCCGCTACCTCGTCGACGTGATCAGCTACAACCGCGTGCGCGGGCTCCCGTTCAAGGCGGAGGAGCTGGCCGGAGTCATCCAGGACGTGATCGACAGTGACTGAGCTAGTCAATGGGAAAGGGCTCTCGCTCGTTCCCAAGACCGACGTGAAGCAGACCCTGAAGGACTTCAAGTCCGACCAGGAGGTGCGCTGGTGCCCGGGCTGCGGCGACTACGCGATCCTGGCCGCCGTGCAGAGCTTCCTGCCCGAGCTGGGGCTCAAGCGCGAGAACATCGTGTTCGTCTCCGGCATCGGGTGCTCGTCGCGGTTCCCGTACTACCTCAACACCTACGGGTTCCACTCCATCCACGGCCGGGCGCCGGCGATCGCGACCGGGCTGGCCGCCTCACGTCCCGACCTTTCGGTGTGGGTGATCACCGGTGACGGCGACGCTCTCTCGATCGGCGGCAACCACCTGATCCACGCGCTGCGCCGCAACGTCAACCTCAACATTCTGCTGTTCAACAACCGGATCTACGGTCTGACCAAGGGCCAGTACTCCCCCACGAGCGAGGTCGGCAAGATCACCAAGTCGACGCCGATGGGGTCGCTCGACAAGCCGTTCAACCCGATCTCGCTGGCCATCGGCGCCGAGGCGTCCTTCGTGGCCAGGACCATCGACTCCGACCGCAAGCACCTGCAGTCGGTGTTGCGCGAGGCGACCGCGCACCACGGCACGTCGCTGGTGGAGATCTACCAGAACTGCAACATCTTCAACGACAACGCCTTCGAGCAGCTCAAGGACCCCGAGGTCCGCGACGACATCACGGTGCGGCTGGAGCACGGCCAGCCCATCGCGAGCGCCTCGAAGGCCGTCGTACGCGCCGCGAGCGGGGGCATCGAGGTGGTGGCCCGCGACAGCGTGAGCGACGACCAGATCCTCGTGCACGACGCGCACAACCCCGACCCGTCGGTGGCCTTCGCGCTCAGCAGGCTCGACGAGCCGGCGTTCGAGCACGTGCCGATCGGCATCTTCCGGCAGGTCGCCCGCCCGACCTACGACACTCTCATGGCCGAGCAGCTCGACGAGGCCGCGGCCCGCACGGGGACCGGCGACCTGAGCGAGCTGCTGCTGGGTGGCGACACCTGGCGCATCGGCTGACGTTCGCGGGGGAGCCGCCGCGGTCACGCGGGAGCTCCCCCGTCAGCGCAGCCGGCGCGGCTCCGCCAGGCCGCGGAGCGCGGGCGCGACCGGGCGCCCGTTCAGCAGCCCTGTGACGCCGCGTGCTTCGAGCGCCTTGGCGTACACCGCCAGAGCCTCGCGTACGGCCTCGACGGTGTGGGCCACGTCGCCGGCCGTGTGCGCGGCCGAGATGACGAAGGACTGGCCCAGCACCCCGCGCCTGAGCAGCTCCTGGATGAACAGCGTGCGATGGGCCTGTGACGGCCGCCCTTCGTGATCGGCCGTGGTGAACACCAGGCACGACGGCCGGCCGACGGCGGCGACGTGGTCCCCCAGGCCGAGTTCGGCCGCCGCCGCGTTGACCCCCTCGGCGAGCGCGCGGCCGCGCTGCTCCATGATCGCGATGGGGTCGCCCTCCTCGTACGCGCGCACGACCGCGCGGAAGGCCGCCAGAGAGACCCGCTCGGGCCCGTGCGTGGTCGACAGCAGGAAGACGCGCGGCCGGTCGGTACGCAGGCCGCCGAGCTCCATCAGCTCCCGACGGCCGGCGAGGGCGGAGATGGGAAAGCCGTTGCCCATGCCCTTGCCCCAGCACGACAGGTCGGGCGTGACGCCGTAGAACGTCTGCGCGCCCCCCATGGCCCAGCGGAACCCGGTGATCGTCTCGTCGAACACGAGCACCGTGCCCTGCTCGTCGCAGAGCGCACGCACGCTTTCCAGGTAGCCGGGCGCCGGCTCGGCGGTCGCGGTCGCCGGCTCGATGACCACGCACGCCACCTGCCGGTCGTGCCGCTCGAAGAGCGCCCGCAGCGAGTGGAGGTCGTTGAAGCGGAAGCGCACGGTCAGCTCGCGTACGGCCGCGGGCACGCCGGCGTTCATCGCCACCGTCCCGATGAACCAGTCGGCCGTCGAGTAGAAAGGCTGGTCGCCGATGGCCACCAGGTCTCGTCCGGTCGCCGCCCTGGCCAGCCGGACCGCGGCCGAGGTCGCGTCCGAGCTGTTCTTGGCGAACTTCACCATCTCGGCGCCCGGCACGTGGCGGAGGAAGTCCTCGGCCGCCGACACCTCCAGGTCGGTCGGCCTGCTGAAGCTCAGCCCGTCCTCGAGCGCGGCGCGCACCGCGGCCAGCACGGGCTCGTACGCGTGACCCAGCGTGACCGCGCGCAGGCCCATGCCGTATTCGACGTAGCGGTTGCCGTCGGCGTCCCAGACCCTGGCGCCCGAGCCGCGCACGAGCACCGGTGCCATGCCCTCTGGATATTGGTCGCTGCCGCGGGCGTAGGTGTGCGCCCCTCCAGGGACGAGCTCGTGCAGGCGGCTCTGCAGCCGCTCGGATTCGGCGAACCCGGCATGCTCTTGTAACGGGACCATTACCCGATGATAGGGATCACCATCCCGGGGCGACAGATCGACGGCTCTGCTGGATCGCTCCAAGACAGAGACACCCGGCGGGCCAGCCGTGACAATGGCCTGGTGGTCCTGCACTGGCTGGTCCTGATATTACTCGTGCTCGCGGCGCCCACCGAGCCGTCCGCGAGCACCCATCCACCGCCGTCGGCGGTCGAGCACCTGACCGGCGAGCACCTGCCGGTCGAGCAGGGCGACGAGCGGCTGTGCCCGCTGTCGCGCAGCCCTCGCCCCGCCCTCTCGTCGAGCGCGCCCTGGCGTAACCCGACAGCCACGCGCCGGCCCGCTCCCGCCCGCTCTCGGGCGCTGCGCCGCCGCTCCCTTCGCAGACCCCGCGCGCGCCATCGCCGGGAACGGCAACGGGCCAGGCCCGATCCGGACCCTGATCCAGGCCCACCCGGCTTACATTCCCCCCGGGCACCGCCCGGACCGCTCTTTCCTCGTGATCATTCTGAAGTCGACACTTAGGAGAGAGCATGCACCGCGTTCTGATCACCGGAGCTTCCGGTTTCATCGGGGCCCACGTGACCCGCCGCCTCCGGGGGTTGTCGGTCGAGGTCCACGCCGTCAGCCGGGGACCGCGGGCTTCCCTGCACGGCGAGATCTGGCACCAGTGCGACCTGCGCGAGGAAGAGGCGACCGCCGCCCTGATGCGGGCGATCCGCCCTCAGGTGGTCTTCCACCTGGCCGGGGAGGTCAGCGGCAGGCGCGAGGTCGCGATGGTCTCCGAGACGCTGGGCGGCAACCTGCTGACTGCGGTCAACCTCCTGGCCGCCGCCACGCGCACGCCGGCCAGGCTGGTGTTCGCCGGTTCGGTCGAGGAGCCGCACGCCGGCTCGGTCGCCCCGCACTCCCCTTATTCCGCCGCCAAGGCCGCCGCCACCGGCTACGCCATGCTCTTCCACCATCTGTGGAACATCCCGGTGACGGTCCTGCGCATCGCCATGGTGTACGGCCCCGGCCAGGAAGACCTGAGCAAGCTCGTGCCGTACGTGGCCACCGAGCTCCTGCAGGGCCGGTCACCGCAGGTGGGCAGCGGCACCCGCCTGGTCGACTGGGTCTTCGTCGACGACGTCGTCGACGCGCTGGTGGCCGCTGCGCTGAGCGGCGCGGCCGACGGCCAGGCCCTGGACGTGGGCAGCGGCACGGGCACTTCCATCCGGGCCACCGTGGACCTGCTCCACCGGCTGGCTGGGACGTCCGTGGCACCCGTCTACGGAGCGATCGCCGACCGGGCACGTGACCGCGCCCACCTCGCCGACGTGCGACCGGCGGAGGAGGTGCTCGGCTGGCGGGCGGCCACGCCGCTGGCGGAGGGGCTGGCGCGGACCCTGCGATGGTACGCGGGCCGGCTAGTGCCTCAAGCGGCGCTCCACGCGCCCGCCTTCCACAGGCCGCAGCCGGCGTTCCATGGGCCGCTCGACGAACCTGAACAGCAGCCACGCTAGGCCGACGCTCACCACCAACATGCCGGCCGACACGTTGACCACCGCCACCGCGTTCAGGTCGTGACCCAGAAGCTTGGTGCCCAGCCGGATCACCGGCTGGTGCACCAGGTAGAAGGCGAAGGAGATCTCACCGAGCCGGATCAGCCAGGGATGCCCCAGCAGGCCGCGCCCGCGCCGTGCGTCGGCGGCGGCGAGCGCGGCGACGAGCAGTGCCAGCGGGCCCGCCATCCAGGCCACCCAGACCCAGGGCTCGGGAACGAGCCCGGCGGCGAGATAGGCCACGGCCACGAAGCCCGCCGAGACGCCCACCCCGGGCCCGCGCCAACGCCCGTTACGGATCATCAGCGCCAGGCAGATCCCGAGCGTGAACTCCAGCAGCCGGGTCACCGGGAAGATCGTGACGAACCAGTAGGCGAGCGGCTCCGGCATGAGCGTCGCCAGAGCGGACACCGCCCAGACGCCGGCCACCAGTCCCACGGCGAGCAGCCACCAGCGCCGCGCCGGCACCGCGCGTACCAGGGCGACCAGCCAGGGGAAGACGGCGTAGAAGAACGCCTCGCAGGCCAGCGACCAGGCCGGGGTGTTGACGGCGAAATAGTAGCCCTCGTCGGGCACCCACGGCTGCACCAGGACGAGCCCGGCCAGCGCGGGTCCCGCCGACAGCTCGCGCCCGACCAGCGCCAGCATGGCCAGCACGCAGAGCCAGGTCACCACGTGGTCGGGCAGCACCCGCGCGGCCCGCCTGCGCCAGAAGCGCACAGGGCGGTCACCGGGGCGGGCCGACCAGGTGAGCACCAGCCCGGACAGCACGAAGAACAGCGAGACCCCTGAGGCGCCGGCGCCGAACAGCACACCCATCCCGTGGACGAACCCGGGATCGCTGGTCATCGTCTGGTTGGCCAGGATGTGGAAGCCGAACACGCCGAAGGCGGCCAGCCAGCGCAGACCCGTCAGGGACGGTAATCGTGCCGGGGCCGCATTGTCGGCCTCCGCGACCAGGTCACGTGCCCGCTGCTCCATGCATCCCCGCCCTACGCCGGAACCCACGTCACCTTAGACGTGCTCAAAGGCCGTGGCAACAGCTCTGGAACGGCCGGAATCGGCCACTGCGAGATGTAACAAGTACGGCGCTTTGGAACGATATTGATCGGGACGGCTGCCACTAGAGAGGTCGGGGGACATTGACCCGTTCGGTCCTCAACCTGACTGTCCACGGCATCGGCGAACCACTCCGGGAACTCGACCCCGGCGAGGACGTGACGTGGGTCAGTGTCGAGCAGTTCGAGCAGGTCCTCGATGAGGTGAAGGACCGGCCGGACGTCAGGCTCACCTTCGACGACGGCAACGACTCCGACCTGGAGATCGGCCTGCCGGCCCTGCTGGAGCGGGGGCTCCGCGCGGAGTTCTTCGTGCTGGCCGGCCGGCTCGGCGAGCGGGCCAGGCTGGACGCCGACGGCGTGCGGGAACTGGTGCAGCAGGGCATGCGTATCGGCTCGCACGGCTGGGCCCACCGCGACTGGCGGCGGCTCGCGCCCGGACAGGAGGCCGAGGAGCTGGCGCGGGCCCCCGAGGTGCTCAGCGAGCTGTGTGGGGAGCCGGTCGGCAGGGTGGCCATCCCGTTCGGCTCCTATGACCGGCACGTGCTGGCCAGGTTACGCCGGGCGGGTGTCAGCCTCGCCTACACCAGTGACGGCGGCCGGGCCCGTGCCGGCGCCTGGCTCCAGCCGCGCACCAGCCTCCACCGCGACATCGGTCCCGGCTGGGCCACCGCCCTGCTGGAGGACAGCCGGTCACCCAGGATGCGGGCCAGGAAACTGGTCTCGCGGACGATCAAGCGTCTCCGCTGATGACGCGCATGGCGGCCGTCATCGTCAGCTACAACAGCGCCGAGGTGCTGAAGGACTGCCTCAGCTCGCTCCCTCGCGACCTGGCAGGGGTGGTGGTCGCCGACAACGCCTCCCGCGACGAGTCCGTCCGGGTGGCCGAGGCGGCCGGCTGCCGGATCGTGCAACTCGGGCGCAACGCCGGTTACGCCGCAGCGATCAACGCGGCGGTCGCGACGCTCGACCTCGGCGCGATCGACGCCGTGCTGGTGCTCAACCCGGACTGCCGCCTGGCGCCGGGTTCGCTGCCCGTGCTGGCGCGCGCGCTGGACCGTCCCGGATGCGGCATCGCCGTACCGAAGCTGGTCAACTCGGACGGCTCCTTGCAGCCCTCGCTGCGCCGCGCGCCCACTGTCACGCGGGCGCTGGCGCAGGCCGTGCTCGGCGGCACCCTGGCCGGGCGGTCGAGCCGGCTGGGCGAGTTGGTCACCGCCCCGGCGGCCTACGAGCGGCCCTGCCCGGCGGCCTGGGCCACCGGTGCGGCCATGCTCGTGGCCACCCCGCTGGTGCGGGCGGCCGGTCCGTGGGAGGAGTCCTTCCTGCTCTACAGCGAGGAGACCGAGTACGCGCTACGAGCCGCCGACCTGGGCTGGAGCCTGTGGTACGAGCCCGAGGCGGTCTTCGAGCACATCGGCGGCGAGTCCGACACCAGCCCGATGCTGGCCGCGCTGATCGCGGTCAACCGGGTCAGGTTGTTCCGCAACCGGAACGGTCCAGTGCGCGGCGCCGCCTACTTCGCCGCGGTGCTGCTGGGCGAGGCGGTCAGGGCGCTGCGCGGTCAGCGTACGGCTCGCGCCGCGCTGGTGGCCCTGGTGCGGCCAGCGCGCCGGCTGCGGAAGCTTCCGGGGGGCTGACGTGCGCATCGTCGCCTTCGACGCCCTCACACCGGACGAGCTGGCCGCCTGGCACCGGCTCAGGGCCACCGATCCGGCGCTGGACAGCCCTTACTTCCACCCCGATTTCGCCGCCGCCGTCCACGCGAGCGGGCGCGAGATCCAGGTCGCGGTGCACGGCGACCCCGAGGTGCTGGCGCTGCTGCCCTTCCAGCGCGACGGTTCGATCGCCAGGCCGGCGGGCTGGCCGGCCGCCGACTTCCAGGCGCCGATCCGGGCACCGGGCACCGCCTTCCCCGCCCTGGAGTTCGTCCGGGCGGCACGGGTGCGCGGCCTGGCCTTCGACCACCTGCTGGAGCAGCCGGACTTCGACCGATGGGTCAGGCGCCGCCGCCCTTCGCCCTTCCTGGAGGTCACCGGCGGCCTGGACGGCTACCTCGGCCGGGCCTCGCGTACCGCCAAGGACAACCTGGCGCAGGCCAGGCGCCGGGCCCGCAAGGCGGGGCGGGAGCTGGGCGAGGTGGTCCTCACCGCGGACGCGCTCGATCACGCGCTGCTCGACAGGGTGATCGAGCTCAAGCGGGCCCAGTACACGGCCACCGGAGCCCGTGACTACTTCACCGATCCCGGGCGGGCCGACATGCTGCACAAGCTGCTGGCCGCCCGCGATCCGGAGTTCGCCGGGGTCCTGTCGGCCGTGCACGCCGGGCCGCACCTGCTGGCGGCGCATTTCGGGCTGCGCTCTGGCGGGGTGCTGCACTGGTGGTTTCCCGTCTACGACCCGGCGCACGCGCGCCTGTCGCCCGGCTGGATCTTGCTGCGCGAGCTGATCGCGGCCGCGCCCCACATGGGCGTGGCACGCATCGACCTGGGGCGCGGCGAGGACGAGTACAAACGCCGGGCGATGACCGGACAGATCCTGGTCTGCGAGGGCGAGGTCACCGCCAGCCCGGTGCGCAAGGCCAGGAACGCACTGATCGCGACAGCCAAGAAGGTGCTCAGGAGGGGACGTTGAACAAGCAGCTTCGCGCGGGGGACGTCGCGCAAGTGCGCGCAGGGGACATCGTGCGGGTGCGCGGCAAGGAGGAGATCCTCGCCTCCCTGGACGAGAACGGCAGACTGGGCGGGCTACCGTTCATGCCGGAGATGCTGGCCTACGCCGGCCAGGAAATGCGGGTGTACAAGCGAGCGGACAAGACCTGCGACACGATCCAGCAGACCGGCACCAGGCGGCGCATGCAGAACACGGTGCACCTGGTCGGCGCCCGCTGCGATGGCAGCGCGCACGGCGGCTGCCAGGCCGGGTGCCTGCTGTTCTTCCGCGAGGAGTGGCTGGAGGGCGGGCCGAGGGCGCCTGAGGGCGGGGGCGCCGCGCTGGAGACGCTGGAGAAGGACACCGTGCGGGGCACGGCGGAGGACGGCGAGCCACTTCACCGCTGCCAGGCCACCGAGCTGCTGAACGCCTCCGAGGGCGGGCTGGGGCCCTACGACTGGAGCCAGTACGTCCACGACGTGCGTACGCGCAACGAGCGGCTGCTGACCGTGCTGCGCGGCCTGGCCGTGCTGGCGTTCAACATCTTCCAGCGGCGTACGCTACGGCTGCCGCGTCGGCTGCGCATCAAGGGCGGCGAGGAGTGGCCGTTCCTGCGCGGCACGGCCACCGGCCCGACACCGCCCGCCGGACCGCTCGGCCTGCGGCCCGGCGACCTGGTCGAGGTCAAGAGCAAGGAGGAGATCGTCAAGACGCTGCGGCCCGACAACAAGAACCGGGGCATGGTCTTCGACGCCGAGATGCTGCTCTACTGCGGAAAGCGGGCCCGCGTGCTGCGCCGCGTCGAGCGCATCATCGACGAGCCCACCGGCCGCATGATCAAGCTGAAGGACTGCCTGATCCTGGAGAACGTCATCTGCCAGGCCGTCTACCACCGGCACTGCCCGCGCTCCATCTACCCCTACTGGCGCGAGGTCTGGTTGCGCAAGATCGAGTCGTAGACCGCCACGTAGGCCTCGGCCTGCCGGCGCCAGTCCAGCACGGTCTCGGCGCGGTGGCGTCCCGCCGCGCCCAGGGCCGCGCGGCGCGGCGGGTCGTCCAGCAACGCGATCAGCTCCTTGACGAAGCCGTCCAGGTCGTCGGGGTCGGCGTAGACGGCGCACTCCCCTGCGGTCACGGCCGTCTCGGTGAGCCGGTAGGCCACCACCGGCAGGCCGAAGGCCATGTACTCCATGGTCTTGTTCATCGTGGAGACGTCGTTGAGCGGGCTGAAGGGGTCGGGCGAGAGCCCGGCGGTGGCGGTGGAGAAGTAGCGGGCGATCTCCTCCGGTCCCACCCGTCCGGTGAACTCGACGTGCTCGTCGAGCCTCAGCTCGCTCGCCAGGCGCTTGAGGTCCTCCAGGCAGTCGCCGAAGCCGAGCAGGGCGAAGCCCACGTCCGTGCGGCCGTACCGGTGAATCACCTGCTCGGCGATGCGCAGCACGACGTCCACGCCGTCCTGCGGGCCCATGATGCCCAGCCAGACCAGCAGGTGCTTCCGGCCGCGGCGCAGCTCGGGCACCGGCTGGCCTGGCCGCATCACAGTGGTGTCGGGGCCGGACCTGACCACGGTGGACAGTTCCCGCGGCACGCCGCCGCGCCCGACCGCGACGTTCTGGTAGGAGGTGTTGGTGGAGATCACCCGGTGGGCGGCGCGGAAGGTCCGGCGCTCCAGCCACAGCAGCGCCTTTAGCTGCGACCGCCCGGCCAGGGAGGCCGGCTCGCCGAAGCGGGAACGGAACACCTCGGGATTGAGATCGTGGTGGTCGAAGACGAAGCGCACGCCGAAGGGCCGCCACAGCCGGGCCAGCGCCCAGTACGTGTCCGGCGGGTTGCACGCCTGCAGCGCGTGGAACCTGCGGCGGCGCCGTACCTTGAGGGACAGCAGCGCCGTGCGGATCCAGCAGTACACGAACTCCCAGGCGTAACCGACCGGACCGGCGGCCTGGCGCGGCGGCGCGTACTTGTACAGGTGCACGCGCTCCAGCACGTCGTAGGCCGGATCGCCGGGGCCCTGGGGGCAGATCACCGAGACCTCGTAGCCAGCCGCTTTCAGCGCCCGGCACTCCAGCCAGACCCGGCGGTCCAGGGGAACCGGAAGGTTCTGCACAACGATGAGGACGTGCTCGCCCGCCACTATGCGCCGCGCCGGGAGAACAGATCGGCCAGCGCGGGCGGCGCCCAGCGCTTGAGCCTCTGCCGGAAGGTGCCCTTGAAGTCCTCACCGGGCCGCTGGCGGAACAGCGTGCTGTGCTCGCCGCTGAACTCCTCCTGGGGGCGGCCGTTGGTGTAGTAGTACAGCGCCATCGAGCGGCGGGCGCGGTCGGGCGGGCAGGTGATCGGGTCGGGCAGGCCGTGGTTGGCGTTGTCGGTGGTCGCGAAGATCAGGAAACGGTTGAAGAGCGGGGCCACGCGCTTGACGCACGCGGTCATGTCGCTGTCCCATAACTCCAGGTCGCCGCCCCACTCGGGCGACCAGTCCCGGTTCAGGTAGAGGATGCCGTTGAGCCGGCGGTGCAGGTTGAGGCGCTTGGTCTTGTTGAAGTCGGCGTGCACCTTCAGGTAGCCGCCGGCGCGGCTCTGGTGCAGCCCGCCGCCGTCGAAGTGCGGGTCGGGGATGAGGCCGGTGATGCCGGTCAGCGCCTCCAGGAAGTCCACGAACACCTGGCCGTTGAACTCGTGGAGCAGATTCCGTGTCACGGGCCCCATCAACTCGGTGTCCGACAGCGCCAGCTTGATCTCCTTGGCGCTGTCGAACTCCTGCCAGGTGACGCCACGCGGCTCGGGGAACTCCTCCAGCACCGGCTCCAGGGCCGAGGGCGGCAGGAAGTCCTCGATCACGACGTGGGGGAACGGCTCGGCCGTGGCGAACTGCTCGCGAAACCGCTCGGCGTGGGCCATGAGCTCGGCCCGCTGAAAGGCGAATGTCACATCCTGCATAGGAACCCTCTCGTCCCCCATGAAGACCTTCCTTCTCCACCTATTTCGGCGAAATTGCCGCGACGTTACTCACGACTGGAACGATCCGAAGCCCAGCCGCCACCGGCTCGCGGCCCGGCCAGCCGCTCCGCGACGAGCACCGCGACGAAGCATGCGGCGTCGCACACCGCCACCTCCCGCCGCCGCACGAGTGTCACCAGGTCCGCACCGCCCAGCCTGGTTTCGGCACGGCCCAGCCGGTCGAGCTGCCGGTTGCCCTGCCGTACGCGGGCCCTGCGGCGCACCACGGCGGCGACGGTGCGGGCCGGGCGTACCAGCGACCGGCCCGCGGTGGCCCGCTCGGCCGGAGCGAACGAGCGGTGCGCCCAGCCGTCGTCGGACAGCACGTCCGGCATCGGCCACACGCGGGCGTGGCCGGCCTCGGTCAGCAGATAAGCGCCCGTGCCCGCCAGCCCGCGGCGGCCCGCCATGAGCCGCTCGTGGGCGCGGTGGAAACCGGCCGCCACCCGCGAAACGCCGGCCAGGTCCAGCTCGGGCTCCGGCGCGCAGGCGGATAACCCCGTCCCGGCCAGGCAGGCCAGCATCGCCGCCACAGAGCCCGGCGCGAGCACCACGTCGGCGTCCAGGTAGAGGCGGGGGAACGCGGCGCAGGCGGCGTCTCCGGCGCGCAGGGCGGCGACCTTGCCCGGCGCGGGCAGCTCGATCACCTTCACGCCGCGCTCGCGCGCCACCTCGGCGGTGCGATCGGCACAACCGTTCGCGACCACGACCACCTCCGGCTCGCCCTGCGGCAGCAGCGCGTCCAGGCAGCGACCGAGCACGCGCTCCTCGTCGTGCGCGGCGATCACCACGCTGAGGCCGGTCACGGGACCACGATCCAGCCGGAGACGTCCGGGTAGCTCGCGCGGACCTCCGGGAGCAGGTCGGGCAGGAAGAGCAGGACCTGACCCGCCCCGGCCAGGCGCTCCGGGCCGGCGATCGGGATGTCCGTCCCGGGCATGCGGCGGCCCCGCTTGGCCGGCGAGGCGTCGACCATCGCGGGCAGCAGGCCGGCGTGCGCGCCCGCGCGGCACAGCAGCGCCACGGCCCGGGAGGCCGCGCCGTACCCGATGACCGGGCCGCTCTGCTCGGCCAGCAGGGCACGCAGCTTCTCGGCACCGCGCGTGGCGTCCTGTCCCAGGCGCTCCAGCACCGCGGAGTCGGTGACGCCTGCCGCCACCTCCTCCTCGATCAGGGTGGTCACCGACTCGTCCGGCTCGCCGTCGCGGGTGGCGGCCAGCAGCACGGTCCCGCCGTACAGGTCGAAGCGGAAGGCGCTGCGCGCGACCAGCCCGGCCTGGCGCAGCATGGCGGCCAGCACCGGGGTGGAGTAGTACGCGTCGTGGCCGTGCCGCAGAACGTTCCACTGGCCGCCGCGCAGGATCGCGGCGAGGCTGTGGAACTGCAGGAGCAGCACGCCGCCCGGGGCCAGGCACTCGGCGCGGGCGGCCAGCCCTGCGGCCTGGTCGGGCTCGTGCATCAGCCCGAAGCAGTCGATGACCAGGTCTGCCCCGCCACCCACCGCGCCTGGGCCGTCCACCGGGGTGAGGTCCACCAGTCCCAGCCAGGAACCGCCGTGCGGGCTGCCGAACTCGGCGACCGTGCGCGCCCCGTCCAGCCAGCCGGCCAGGCGTATCCGGGAGACCGCGTCGCGGGCCTGCTCGACCAGGGCGGCCGGCTCGGCTCCGCGCGGCTCCTCCGCGCCGGCCGGGTCCTCGGCGAGCTGGGCCAGGCCGCAGGCGGCGCACGCCCACATGCGCAGCGGGTGAACCGGATCCGGTCCCGGGTCGGTGGCCGGCGGGAACAGGTCGCAGGCCGGTTGCGGTCCGAGGTCGAGGACGACGCGGCCGGAGGCGGAGCGGCAGAACCGGCACTGGATCACGGTGTCTCCTTTGGACATCATGCGCTCATGGAGATCAGACGTGGCGAACTGGACGGCGTGCTGCTGTTCGTGCCCACCCCCCACCGTGACGAGCGAGGCTTCTTCACCCGCACCTTCGACGCGACCGTGGCCGCCGGGGCGGGCCTGGAGCCGCACTCCTTCGTGCAGGACAGCCAGTCGCGTTCCAAGCTCGGGACGGTGCGCGGGCTGCACGGCAGGAGCGGGCCGGGCGAGGCCAAGCTGGTACGGTGCGCGCGCGGCGCGGTGCATGACGTGATCGTGGACGCCCGGCCGGGTTCGCCGACTTTCGGGCGCTCGGCCGCGTACCTGCTGGACGATGTCAGTTTCGCCTGCCTTTACGTGCCGCCGGGCTTTATGCATGGTTTCCAGGTGCTGACGGAAGAGGCCGACACGTGTTACCGAATCAACCGCGAACACGATCCCGCCGAGGACCTGTCGGTCAGGTTCGACGATCCCGAACTGGCGATCACCTGGCCACTCCCCGTCACCACGCTCAGCCCTCGCGACACCCGGGCAGGAAGCTGGGCTGAGCTGCGCGAGCAGCTGGGCGTGTGACAATCGCTCCCCCAAAGACGCACTTATCCGCACCAATATCGGGCACGTTCCAGGGCTCGTTACACGAATAAACTGTCCGATTTCGGACATCGCAGAAGCTGGAAATTCACGGCAGGCTGTGGGTGTTTTCACGGACTTGTATCTCGATCTGGACTGGGCGAGAATCGCCGTGCGCCGGGACATGTCGCTGAGGGGTTAATGTCGTGGATCTCTGGAAGACCCTGCAGGTCATGGTGCGGCGGTGGTACGTCACTGTGCCCATGTTCCTGGCCGCCCTCGGCGTCACGGGAGCGATCTTCATCACCTACCCGACGTACTACGACTCCGAGGGCTTATTGATCCTCACCGTCCCGACGGGCGGTTCGCAGGTGGCCAGCAACCCTGCGGAGAACGCCTACGCCAACCCACTGCTGGCGTTCGACGAGGGCCTCAGGATCACGTCGACCTTCCTGATCCAGGCGATGAACACGCCCGAGGTCGCCGACACTCTCGTCGACCCGGACTCCGACGACAGCCTCTCGGTCACCAGCGGCGAACTGGAAGGGCCCTTCATCGCCGTGAAGGCCACCAGCACCTCGCCGGAGCGTGCCAGGCGGATGGTGACCGACGCCATTGTCCGCACCAGGCTCGACCTGCTCCAGCACCAGCGCAGGCTGGCGCCCTCGATCCCCGCCACCTACATCGTGATGACGCCGATCATCGAGCCCACGACGCCGATCGGGCAGAACAATCTCAAGCTGCGCGCCGCCGGCGCCGCCCTCGGCGTCGGACTGGCGGCCAGTCTGCTGGCCGTCTACGGCACCGAGAGCTACCTCAACCAGCGACGCCGCCGCCAGGAGGCGCGAGCCGTGCCCGAGCAGGAAGCACCACCCGAGCCCGAGCCGCAGCCGGATGAGCAGGCCGAGCAGGTCAAGCAGTACAACGGCACCGTCCCCGCCATCCCGTCGAAGGAGCTCACCGGCCCGGCCGACGATGACACCCTGACGGACATCCCTCGCGTGACCGACTGAAGCCGTGACTACGACGGTCCTTCCACCGGTCACGGCGGACTCCGGACGCCCGCTCAAGGACGCGACGGTGCTGCTGTGCACGTACGTGCTGGTGCTGTGCGCCCTGCCGGCCAAGCTGGTGCTACAGGGCATCCCGCTCGACCTGGCACCGACGATGCTCTTCGGTCTCGGCATCGGCGTCCTGTGGTTCTGCGCCCAGCAGGTGGACACCCTCGGCGTGGCCAAGGGGCGCAACGTCGTGCGTACCGTCCTGTTCTGCTACGCCATCACGCAACTGCTGACCTACGGCGCGGCCACCTACTCCGGTCTGCCGGCCGACGAACTCAAGGCCACCGACCGCACGCTCATCACGCTCTTCTCGGTCATCGCCGCCGGCCTGGCGGCAGTGGACGGGCTGCGCACCCGCAAGGGCGTGGAACTCGTTCTCAAGTGCATGGTGCTGGGCGCGACGTTCATGTCGTTCGTCGGCATCCTGCAGTCGCGGCTCGGGGTCGACCTCACCGACTTCCTGACCCTGCCGGGGCTGCGCTCGGTCTCCACCGAAGAGACCATCCTGGAGCGATCCATCTTCCGCCGGCCGTCCGGGACCGCGGGCCACCCCATCGAGTACGGCGTGATGTGCGCCTTCACCGCGCCGCTCGCCCTCTACTTCGCCTTCCGTGCCAACCGCCGCAGGGAGCCCAGGCAGTGGCTGTGGTGGTGCTGCTTCGCCGTGATCAGCGGCGGCATCATGTTCTCGCTGTCCCGCTCGGCCATCCTGGGCGCGGCGGTCGCCGGGCTGGTGCTGTTCTACTCCTGGTCATGGCGGGTGCGGGTCAGGATGGCCATCGCCGCGGGCGTCTTCCTGGTCATCATGCGCATCCTGGTGCCCGGCCTGGTCGGCACCCTGATCGCGCTGTTCTCCAACTTCAGCCAGGACAACAGCATCAAGGGCCGTCTGGTCGACTACGCGCCGACCTCCCTGCGCATCGAGCGCTACCCGTGGCTGGGCCACGGCGTGGGCACCAACCTGCCGCTGAAGTACGGCTGGCTGGACAACCAGTACATGATGACCTTGCTGGACAACGGGATCGTCGGGCTGTTCGCGCTGGTGGCGGTCTTCCTGTCGGGCATCTACGCGGCCCTGCGGGTGCGCTCCCTCACCGGCGACCCCGAGCTGCGCGACCTGGCGATGACGCTGGTCGCCTGCCTGTCGGTGCCCACGGTCGCGGCGATCACCTTCGACATGCTCGCGTACGCGTTGATCACGGGCCTGGTCTTCCTCACGGTGGGCGCGTGCGGCGCCCTGCTCCGGCACCAGCGCGAACCGGTCGGCTCCGCGCGTGCCGCCGGATCGTCGGCGAGAATCGAAACCTGACCTCTCGAAGGACGGATCACCCATGCCCTCACCCAGCAAGCGGCGCTCGGGCGTGGCCTTACGCCTGGCCGTCGGCGTGGCCGTGCTGAGCGCGGGCGTGGCCGTGGTGAGCGCGGGCGTGCTCGCCGTGAACGGCACCGGCCGTTCCTCCGACGGAGGCTCGCCGCCCGCCGCCGGCGAGCACAGCGCCCCGCCGCGCACCAGCCCTTCCCCCGCCGGTAGCCCTTCCTCCACGCCTGCCGGCAGCCCGGCCACGCCCTCCGGGGGGCGGGCCTGTCCCCCGCCGCCGGAATACCCGACTCCCGAGTGCACCGGCGTGCCGCCGGGCAAGGAGCTCAAGAAGGCCGAGGGCGACTTCGTCGCCGACAAGGACGGCCAGGTGATCGACGGCCTGCACATCACCGGCAACCTGCTCGTCGAGGGCGAGGACGTGGTGATCCGCGACAGCTGGATCGAGGGCTGGGTCGACAACAGCCGTAACGGTCCCCGCGGGAAGGGCTCGTTCGCCATCACCGACTCGACGGTGGGCCGGCCCGACTCCTGCGAGGCGGGGACCGGTGTCAGCGAGTCGGAGTTCACCGCCACCCGGGTGAAGGTCGTCGGCCACGGCGACGCGTTCGGAACAGGCGGCGACAACGTGCTGATCCAGGACTCCTACGCGCTGCTGTGCGGTGAGGAGGAGTGGCACTCCGACGGCTTCCAGGCCTACCGGGGCGGCCGCGACATCGTCATCCGCCACAACACCTTCGACCAGCGCCAGGTGCCCGCCTCCGGGGTCACCGCGCCGATCTTCATCTCCGACGGCTCGCCCGAGGCCACCGTCGTGGACAACCTGCTCATCGGCGGCAGCTCCACCATCCGCGTGCACAAGGGCGGCGACAGGTGGAAGTACATCGTCACCGGCAACCGGGTCGTCCTGGACGCCTGGCTCTACAGTCCCGTGGACAGCTCGTGCTCGGCCATCTCCGCCTGGGCCGACAACCGGCTCGTACGGATCGACGCGGCCTACCGGGTCACCTGGCTGGGCCCCGAGCTACCGTGCGTCGATGGCGGTTAGCCTCTTGACCTGCCGGTAGACCAGCAACAGCGCACCGGCGATCAGCACGCCACCGCCCAGCATCGCCACCAGCTCGTTGGGCGCGACGGTCACCAGCCCCAACAGCAGCAGCGCCAGCACCGCCGAGATCGAGACGGGCAGCACCAGCGTGCGCAGCAGCGCGCCCAGCCGCGCCCCGGCCTTGCGGGCGCACCACAGGTGCACGGGAACGGCCCAGCCGAAGCCCACGGCCGCCTGCGCCCACCCGATGCCCTCGAAGCCCCACACGTGCGCGCCGATCGCCGAGGCGGGCACCAGCACCAGCAGCCAGGCGAGCTGCGGCAGCACCGAGATCAGCATGGAGTTGGCCGCGATGAGCAGGTGGAAGACCAGCTCGGCGACGATCCTGGCGACGTTGGCCAGCGCCAGCCCGGCCAGCATGGTGGCCGCGGCCAGCCACTGGTGGCCGTAGACGACCTGCACGATCGGCTCGGCCAGTACGGCGAGGCCGGTGCCGCAGATGAGCACGGCCCCGGCGGCCACGCCGATCACCGTGCCCGCGGTGGTGCCGAAGTCGCCGTCACCCTCGCGAGCACGGGCGAAGGTGGGCAGCGCCACCCGTTCCAGGGTCTTGGAGATGATCTGGATCGGCCAGTTGGCCACGTTGTTGGCGATGAAGAACAGGCCGATGGCGGCCTCGCCGAGGAAGCGGCCGGTGACCGCCTGGGCGGTGCCCTGCAGCGCGATGAGCAGCACCGAGGACCCGGCCATGGCCAGCCCGACGCGCGCCACCTCGCCGCTGTGGCGGCGGTCGAAGCCGAAGACCGGCCAGCAGCCGGACAACGCCATCAGCAGCACGTTCACGAACGCCCCCGCGGTGACGTGCCCGATCGCCAGCGACCAAGGCCCGAACCCGGTCATGGCCAGGGTGAAGGTGAGCGTGACGTTGACCACCAGCCCGGCCGCGTCCGCCTTCAGCCGTTTGCCCTGGCGGAACTCCCTGGCCAGCACCGAGGCGGGCACCGAGGCGAAGCCGTTGATCAGGATGTTCAGCGACATGAGCTGGAGCACGCCGGTGGCGTTCGGGCTGCCCAGCGCCCAGGCCAGGGTGCCGGAGCCGAAGTAGGCCAGGATCGTGCAGATCAACCCGCCGCCCACGGACATCGTCCAGGCGGTCGGGATCATCGGCTTGACCTCGCCCTCCCGGCGGATCAGCGCGTTGCCCACACCGAGATCGTTGATCACCATCAGGAAGAGCTGGACCAGCAGCGCCGTGGCGTAGATGCCGAACTCCTCCGGCGTCAGGATGCGCGCCAGCACGATGCCCAGAGTGAAGGTGACCAGCCGGGACAAGACCGTGTTGATCAGGCTGAACGCGAGGCCCCGTTTGAACTTGCCGCCCAGCTCCGCCGTTGCCGCCATCGCGTCCCGTCTTTCAGTGCCGCCTCCGTAGGACATCCAGTCCGGCGTGGGCGACGTTACGTGCCATGGGGATGGTGTTGCGCCACACCCACGGCCACAGCGAGGCGTAGCCGCGCACCCGCTCCCCCCGCGTCAGCGGCGCCTGGTTGACACCGCGCAGCAGAAAGACGCCCTCCTCGACGTTGGGCAGGTAGAAGCGGCGCTCGGTGCCCTGCTCACGCATGCGGTAGGCGCGCGCGTCGACGACCTCACTCATGCGCTGGGTGTGCTGGCGGTGGCGCAGCAGCGGCTCGTCCACCGCCACGAACGACCCCAGGAGGGCCAGCTCGACGATCGTCACCCGGTCGCTGCCCTTGAAGGGCGCCTGCGGACGCACCCGCTCCATTGCCGAGCGCCGGATCAGGCCGTAGAGCTGAAGGTTCTCCTCCGGGCCCGCGAGCTTGGCGCGCATGCGTACGACCGGCGACGGATGGTCGGTTCTGATGGAGTTACGCCAGACGCGCAGCACGTCGCCGTCCTCGTCGATCTCCTCGGCCGCGGAGAAGGCAAGCACCGCGCCGGGTTCCGCACGCAGCGCGGCGACCAGCTTGGCCAGCCGGTCGGGGTGGTATTCGTCGTCGGAGGAGGCGAAGGAGAAGAACTCGCCCCGTGTCTCCTTGATCAGGCGGTTGTGGTTGCCCAGCACGCCGATGTTGCGCTCGCGGCGGACGTACTTCACCCGCGGGTCCTTGCGCGCCAGCTCGCGGCAGATCTCCTCGGTGCCGTCGGTGGAGCAGTTGTCGCCGATGACCAGCTCGAAGTCGGTCTCGCTCTGCGCCATGAGGCTGTCGAGGGATCTGGTGAGGTACGGCTCGCCGTTGTAGACCGGCAGGCCGATGCCGATCAGCGGCTCAGGCATGCCCCACCGGCCTCAGGTCGGCGCCGACGCTGCCTTCGGCCTGGCGGGCCGCGATGCGGGCCAGCCGGGCGAAGCTCCGTTCGAAGGCCGGCGTGGTCAGGCCATGCGTGGCGTAGGCCGCGGCCAGCTCGGCCGCGCCCGCCTCGACGCTCCAGGCGCAGTCGAAGCCCGGCAGCACGGCCCTGATCCTGGAGAAGTCCACCCGGTAGGAGCGGGGGTCGCCGCCGGTCTCGCCGGTGACCAGCAGCCGTGCGCCGGGCACCGCGGCGGCCACGTGCTCGGCGATCTGCGAAACCCGCAGGTTGTTGCGCTCGGTGCCGACGTTGAAGGCCGTGGCGTGGACCGCTTCGCGCGGCGCGGCGAGCACGGCGGCGAAGGCTGCGGCGATGTCGAGCGCGTGCACCAGAGGCCGCCACGGGGTACCGTCCGAGAGCACCTTCACCACCCCGGCCAGCAGCGCGTGGCCGACGAGGTTGTTGAGCACGATGTCGGCCCGCAGCCTGGGCGAGAACCCGAACGCCGTCGCGTTGCGCATGAACACCGGCGAGAAGTCGTCGTCCGCCAGCTTGGCCAGGTCGTCCTCCACCCTGACCTTCGACTCCGCGTACGGCGTCACGGGCCGCAGCGGCGCGTCCTCGTTCACCAGGTCGTCGCCACCGGAGGCGCCGTAGACCGAGCAGGTGGACGCGTAGACGAACCTGCGCACGCCGGCATCCCTGGCCAGCCGGGCCAGCCGCACGGAGGCGTGGTGGTTGATGTCGTAGGTCAGCTCGGGGGCCAGCGAACCGAGCGGGTCGTTCGACAGCGCGGCGAGGTGTGCCACCGCGTCGACGCCGTCGAGCATCTCGGCACTCACGTCCCGCAGGTCGACCGCGTAGCCGGGCGGATCATGAGGCGCCGACCCGAGCACGCGGTCGGCGAACAGCCCGGAGTCGAGGCCGACGACGTCGTGCCCCGCGGCGGACAGCACGGGAGCCATCACGCTGCCCAGGTAACCCTGGTGCCCGGTCAGTAGGATCCGCACAGTCAGTCTCCAGCCAGATCGATGGTCAGCTTGGTCACGTGGAACGCCTCGGCGTACCTGGCGTTGCACTCGACGCCGCGGATGCGCGCGAGCCCGAGGAAGGCCTCCCTGTCGTACCAGGGGCGGTGCCGTTGCGAGTGGTAGTGCTCCTGAAGCAACCTCACCTTGGTCTCGGCCATGTCGTCGTCGAGCGGCTGGTAGACCGAGGGGCGCCCGAGGTCGCCGTCCCACTTGACGATCTCGTAGCCCAGCGCCAGGTGATCCCGCCACACTGTCGGAACGAGCCGGGCCAGCCCTTGATGGTCCTGGTGGGCGTCGCCGGTCCAGGGGGCGAGGATCAGGCCGGGCCGGGTCCTGGCGCGCAGGCCCTCCAGGGCGTTCTTGGCCTCGTCCCAGTGCGCCGGCAGCCGCCCGTCGGGCACCTTGAGCACGGTGAGGCTGAGGTCGGCGCCAGGGCAGAAGGCCGCCAGCGCCGCCCATTCCTCCGCCTCCCGCTCGGTGCCGCCGCCGGACAACACCAGCGCGTCCACCCGCAGCCCCGGGCGGTTGCGGCAGATCGTCCGCAGGGTCGCACCGGCGCCGATGGCGATGTCGTCGCAGTGCGCGCCGAGCGCGACGACCGCGTCCAGCTGCGCGGGGCGCAGACCGATCATGCTTCCCACAGCGCCCAGGGCCGCTCGCCTCTCGCCCAGGAACGGTCCAGCTCCAGGCGCTGGTTGACGGTGTCGCTCGGCCGCCAGTAACCGCGATGGGGGTAGGCCAGCAGGCGGCCCCTCTTGGCCAGTTCGGCGCAGCCGTCGGCCACCAGGTCGCCGTTCTCCGGGATGTGCTCGAAGATCTCCTGGCGGAGCACGAAGAAGCCGCCGTTGACCCAGAGCGGCATCGTGCTGACAGGCGTGATGCCGCCGACGAGCCCACCCTCGCTGACGTCGACGACGTGGAAGGTGTTGGTCGGCGGCACCACCATCATCGACGCGCCCGCGTTCGAGGCGGCGAAGCGGTCGACGATGTCGGGCAGCGGGGCGTCGGTGAGGACGTCCGCGTAGTTGGCCAGGAACATCTCGTCCGTGCCGAGGTACGGTCGCACCCTGCGTAAGCGCTCGCCGATCGGCGCGTCGAGCCCGGTGTCGATCAGCGACACCTGCCAGTCCGAGATGTCGGTGGACAGCAGCTCGACGTGCCCGTTGCGCATGATGAAGTCGTTCGACCCTGTCTCCTGGTACGTCAGGAAGAACTCCTTGATGTGCTGGGCCCCGTAGCCGAGGCACAGGACGAACTCCTTGTGCCCGAAGTGGGCGTAATAGCGCATGACATGCCAGACCAGCGGGCGGGGGCCGACGAGTTGCATCGGCTTGGGCATGTCCCCGCCGGGCGCGCCGCTGCGCATCCGGGTGCCGCGCCCGCCGCAGAAGAGCACGACTTTCATGCGACGACCTCCAGACTCGGAATCGGGAAGACCAGAGCGCCTCCCCACTCACGGACGTACGCGAGCTGCTCCACCAGCTCATCCCGCAGGTTCCACGGCAGCACCAGCACGTAGTCGGGCCGGTCCTCGGCGATCCGCTCGGGCGCGCGGATCGGGATCCGCGACCCGGGCGTGAACCGGCCGTGTTTGTACGGATTGCGGTCCACGGTGTACGCGAGCAGGTCGGGCCGGATCCCGCAGTGGTTGAGCAGGGTGTTGCCCTTGCCGGGAGCGCCGTATCCGACGACGGTCCTGCCCGCGTCGGCCGCGTCGATGAGAAACCTCAGCAGGTCGCGCCGCACCTTGGCCACCCGCGCCGCGAAGTCCTCGTACCCGGACGACTCGTGCAGCCCGGCAGCCTTCTCCCTGGCCAGCACGTCGACCACCCGCGGCGACACGGGCCCTTCCGCCGCCCGCGCCCACAGCCTGATCGACCCGCCGTGTGTCGGCAGCAGCTCGACGTCGACGAGATGCAGTCCGCCGCTCGCCAGCGCCCGCTGCGCCGAGGCGACCGTGTAGTACTGGAAGTGCTCGTGGTAGATCGTGTCGAACTGGTTGAGCTCCATCAGCGTCAGCAGGTGCTGCACCTCGACGGAGACCCGGCCGTCATCCGCCACGAGCGCCCGCAGGCCCTTCGTGAAGCCGACGATGTCGGGGATGTGCGCGTACACGTTGTTGGCCACCACCAGATCGGCCGGCCCGTGCTCGGCGCGCACCCGCCGCCCGACCTCCGGCGTGAGGAATGCGGTGAGCGTCGGCACCCCCTTGGCGGCCGCCGCCTTCCCGACATTGGCGGACGGCTCGATGCCCAGGCAGCGCACCCCTCGCTCCACCACGTGCTGGAGCAGGTAGCCGTCGTTGCTGGCCACCTCCACCACGAAGTCGCCCGGCCGCGGTCCCGCCTGGTCCACGAACCGGCGCGCGTGCTCCACCCAGGAGGTCGAGAACGAGGAGAAGTAGGCGTACTCGGTGAACGTCTCTTCCGGCGTGATCAGCGGCGGCAGCTGGGCCAGCCGGCAGCGGGTGCAGACCCGCAGGTGCAGCGGGTAGGTGGGCTCGGGCTCGTCGAGCTGCTCCGCGGTCAGGAACAGCTCGCACGGCGGAGTCGCGCCGAGGTCCACGACCCCGGCAAGCTCATGTGAGCCGCACAGTCGGCAGGTGTTCATTCAGCTCGCTCCGGCAAGGGCCGCGCTCTCGTACTCCAGCGCGAGATCTTCGGGCATGGGGGCCAGATCGTTACAGCGGACGAAGTCCCGCAGCGTCGTGCCCGTGCACCGGGCGTCCACGTTCGGCGCGCCGCGCCGGGCGCGAACATCGTCGAGATGCACGGTGCGGAAGTCGATGCTGAACCTGGTCCTGCCCGAGGTGTTCGGCACGGTGGAGTGCAGTTGGGCGCCGGAGAACATGAGCGTCCCGCCGGCCTCCGGCACCACGCGCACCTGCGGCTCCAGATCGATCGGCTGCTCGGGCCGCGGCTGGACGCGGGTGTCACTACGGATGTGCGCAGCCGCGGACTGCCTGCTGGTGCGGTTCCACTCGGCGTAGTCGTACACCCTGCTGCTGTTGCGCACCGGCTGGTCGAAGTAGCGCGGGTGGAAGGCCATGACGTTCTCGGGCACCACGCCGTAGATCGGGATCCACCAGTTGACCTGGCTGAACGGCGCCGAATACCAGCAGTCCCGGTGCGGGTGGAAGGCGTAGGAGATGCCGGAGACCAGATAGTCGTTGGAGGTGGAGGTGCGCATCCTGGGCACGTCGAAATAGGTCCGCCCGAGGTCGCAGCCGCGCTCCTCGATGACGGCGGGCAGCAGTTCCTTGCACCGGGGGTGGTGGATGAAGCGGGGCTTGAGCCCGGCCAGCACCTCGGCGAAGGCCTCGACCGGCATCTCGTGCTGCGCCGTCTCCGGGTCCAGCCCGCCGAAGGCCTCCGAGATCAGCTCCCTGGCGAAGCCGATCAGCTCCGTCGTGGCCGGCGAGGCCGCGTACACGAACACCTCGCCCTGGTAGAGGAGCTCGCGCCGCCTCTCGTCGCTCGCATCGCTGTTGGAGAAGACCGCAGTCATCATGGGGTATTCCTCCTGATCGGCTGGCATAGGGGATGAAGAGTTACCTTGCGGTGGAGTGCTCTGTCATGCTGCGCTCATGGAGCGCCTCTCGATCGACGGCGCGTGGGTGTACACGCCGCGCGTCCACACCGACCCCCGTGGCTCTTTCCTCGAGGCGTTCCGCGCGGCCGACCTGCCGCGGCCGTTCGACCTCGCCCAGGTCAACTGCTCGGTGTCCGGCCGCGGGGTGCTGCGGGGCGTGCACTTCGCCGACGTGCCGCCCGGCCAGGCGAAGTACGTGATGTGCGTGTCGGGCAGCGTCCTCGACGTGGTCGCCGACCTGCGGGCGGGCTCGCCCACGTTCGGCCGCTGGGAGGCGCGGACGCTCGACGACCGCACGCGGCGGGGCATGCTCGTCGCCGAAGGGCTCGGGCACGCGTTCATGGCGCTCAGCGAGCAGGCCACGGTGGTCTACCTGTGCTCGCAGCCGTACGCGCCGGGCCGGGAGCACGGCGTCCACCCGCTCGACCCGGCGCTCGCGATCGGCTGGCCGCCCGAGGTGGAGCCCGTGCTGTCGGAGAAGGACGCCGCGGCTCCCTCGCTCGACGAGGCGCTCGCGGCCGGGCTGCTGCCGGACTATCGCGCGTGCCAGGAGTTCTACGCCACGTTGCATTGAGGCCCCGCATTCGCGGCGATGACCGGCCAGGCCGCGTGCAGCGCCGCCCGCCAGTGGCGCAGCGGCTCAGCTCTGGTGCAGGCCAGCACGCTGCTGGCCGGACGCCGGGCGGGGCGCGGGCAGTCGGCGCTGGTCACCGGCCGCACCCTCCCGGGGTCCGCGCCGAGGAGCGTGAAGACCTCCTTGGCCAGGCCGTACCACGTCGTCTCGCCCGAGCATGCGCCGTGGTAGACGCCCGGCGGCAGGTCCGACTGCGCCAGCCGTACGAGGAAGTCGGCCAGATCGGCCGCCCACGTCGGCTGCCCGCGCTGGTCGTCGACCACGTCCACGAACGGCCGCTCACCGGCCAGCCTGATCATGGTCCGGACGAAGTCGGTACCTGCCGCGCCGTACAACCAGGCGGTCCGCACGACGTAATGGCCGTGCTCCAGCGCCGCGCGCTCCCCCGCCAGCTTGGTGCGCCCGTAGGCGTTCACGGGCCCGGTGGCCGCGTCCTCGCGGTACGGCGCCGCGCTCGCGCCGTCGAAGACGTAGTCGGTCGACACGTGCACCAGCCGCGACCCGGCCTGGTCGCACGCCTCGGCCAGCCAGCGCACCGCGTGCCCGTTGATCGCCAGCGCCTCCGCCTCGCGCGACTCGGCCGCGTCCACGGCGGTCCACCCCGCGCAGTTGATCACCGCTCGGGGGCGGTAGGCGCACACGAAGTCGCGCACCGCGCGCCGGTCGCGCAGGTCCAGCTCGCTGCGGGCGAGCGCCACCACCGGGTCGCCGGTCAGCGCCGTACGGTCGAGCACGTCGGTGGCCAGCATGCCGCTCGCGCCCGTGATGAGCCATCTCATGACGCCTCCTGTCAAGCCGCCCACCAGCCCCGGTGCTCGGCATACCAGCGCACGGTGTCCTTCAGCCCCTGCTCGAACGGGATCTCCGGCCGGTAGCCCAGGGCGCGCAGCTTCGCGTCGTCGAGCGAGTACCGGCGGTCGTGGCCCTTGCGGTCCTCGACGTGCTCGACCAGGTCCCAGTCCCGGCCGCAGGCCTCCAGCAGGCGGCCGGTCAGCTCCAGGTTGGTAAGCTCGGCCGTGCCCGCGACGTGGTAGACCTCGCCGGGCTCGCCCTTGTCCATCACCAGGCGGATGCCCGCGCAGTGGTCCTGGACGTGGATCCAGTCGCGCACGTTGCCGGCGTCGCCGTACAACGGGACGGTCGCGCCGCACAGCAGCCGCGTGACGAACAGCGGGATGATCTTCTCGGGATACTGGCGGGGCCCGTAGTTGTTGCCGCACCGGGTGATCGAGACGTCCATCCCGTGGGTGATCGCGTAGGAGCGGGCGATCAGGTCGGCGCCCGCCTTGGAGGCCGCGTACGGCGAGCGCGGCGCCAGCGGCGCGTCCTCGGTCCAGGAGCCCGACTCGATGGTGCCGTACACCTCGTCGGTCGACACCTGCACCACCTTGGCCACCCCCGCCTCCAGGCACGCCTGCAGCAGCGTCTGCGTGCCCAGCACGTTGGTGCGCACGAACTCGGCCGCCCCCTCGATCGACCGGTCCACGTGGGACTCGGCGGCGAAGTTCACCACCACGTCGTGGCCGGGCACGACCTCGGCCAGCAGGCCGGCGTCGCAGACGTCGCCGTGCACGAACGTGTGCCGCACGCCGTCGAGGTTGGCCCGGCTTCCCGCGTACGTGAGCTTGTCCAGCACGGTCACGTCCGCTGCGTCGAGGCCGTGCACGAAGTGGGAGCCGATGAACCCCGCGCCACCCGTCACCAGAACTCTCATGAACTGATCTGCACCTTGCTGTGATCGCCCAGTACGAGACGGTGGGCTCTGGGGGTGTGGGGCGCGGGGGTGACCTCGACGTCGTGGCCGATCAGCGACCACTCGATCCGGCCCACTCCCGCGATGGATGCCCTGGGCAACACGATCGAGTACTCGATCTCGCTGCCGGTGATCGTGCACGACTCGCCGATGGAGGTGAACGGGCCGACGTAGCTGTCGCGGATCCGCGCGCCGCCGGCGATGATCGCCGGACCGACCACCCGCGAGCGCTCGACCACCGCGCCCGGCTCGACCACGACCCGGCCCACCAGGTCGCTGGCCGCGTCCACGTGGCCGCTCACGCGCGGCTCCACCGACTCCAGGACCAGCCGGTTGACCTCCAGCATGTCGGTGACGTTGCCGGTGTCCTTCCAGTAGCCGGTGATCACCGATGACTCCACCCGCAGCCCTGCCTCGATGAGCCACTGGATGGCGTCGGTGATCTCCAGCTCGCCCCGCCACGACGGTTTCAGCTCCGCCACCGCCGCGTGCACCGCCGGGCTGAACAGGTAGACGCCGACCAGTGCCAGATCGCTCTTGGGACGCGCGGGTTTCTCCTCCAAGCCGACGACCCGCCCCGCGCCGTCGAGCTCGGCCACGCCGAACTGGCGCGGATCGCCGACCTCGGTGAGCATGACCTGGGCGGCCGGCCGCTCGCGGACGAACCGGGCGACCAGGTCGGTGATGCCGCCCACGATGAAGTTGTCGCCGAGATACATGACGAAGTCGTCGTCGCCGAGGAAGTCGCGGGCGATCAGCACGCCGTGGGCCAGCCCGAGCGGCGCCTCCTGCCGCAGGTACGTCACCTGCAGCCCGAACGCCGACCCGTCGCCCACGGCCGCCTCGATCTCGGCCTGGGTGTCGCCGACCACCATGCCGAGCTCGGTGATCCCCGCCGCCGCGATCGCCTCCAGGCCGTAGAACAGGACCGGTTTGCCGGCGACCGGCACGAGTTGCTTGGCCGAGGTGTGCGTGATGGGCCGCAGCCGTGTGCCCGACCCTCCGGCGAGCACGAGTGCTTTCACAGCTAGTAAGCCCCTTCTCCACGGGTGACGACGGACCAGGTCTTCCAGAGAATCTGCAGGTCGAGGATGAGCGACCAATTCTCCACATACCGCAGGTCGAGGCGTACGGACTCCTCCCATGTCAGGTCGGAGCGGCCGCTGACCTGCCAGAGCCCGGTCATGCCCGGTTTGACCACCAGGCGGCGGCGGACGTCGGTCCCGTACTTGCCGACCTCTTCCGGCAGCGGCGGGCGGGGGCCGACGAGGGACATCTCGCCGCGGATGACGTTGAGCAGCTGGGGCAGCTCGTCGAGCGAGTACCGGCGCAGGAAGGCGCCTACCCGGGTGATCCTTGGATCGTTCCTCATCTTGAAGAGCACTCCGTCGAACTCGTTCGCGTCGAGGAGTACACGTTTGCGCTGCTCCGCATCCACCACCATCGTACGAAATTTCACGACGCGGAATTCTTCGCCGCCTTTGCCGACCCTGACCTGGAAGAACAGCGCGGGCCCCGGGCTCGTCAGCCGGATCACCACCGCGATCGCCAGCAGCGGCAGGGCGAGCAGCAGCAGCGCGCTCCCGGCCACGAGCCGGTCGAACACGCTCTTGACGAGTTGCTTCGTGCCGTCGAACTCCGGATGCTCCACGTGCAGCAGCGGCATCCCGGCCACCGGCCTGATGCTGATGCGCGGCCCGGCCACGTCGAGGAGCGCGGGCGCGACGAAGAGGTCGGTACGCGCGGTCTCCAGGCTCCAGGCCAGCCTGCGCAGCGCCGCCCCGTCCAGCTCCGGGCAGGCCAGGACGGCCACGGCATCGGCCTTCTCGCGCTCCACCACGCTCGCCACGTCGCCGAACGAGCCCAGCACCGGAACACCGTCCAGGTCGACGTCCATTCCGCCCTCGGGAAGGCACGCCCCCACCACGCGCATTCCGTGATAGGGCTGGCGCCTGAACTGCATCACGAGGTCGAGAATCGATTCCCGGTGCCCGACCGCGACCACCTGCCGCATGTACTCGCCCACCGCTCTTCTCCGGTGAAGACGTTTACGCATGCGATAGCGGAAATAGAGCGTGGCGAGCAGCGCGAGCGGCAACATCGCCATGACGAAACTGCGCGCGATCATGGTCTGCGTGGCGTAGGCCATGATGGCGACCGTGGCCATCAGCCCGGCGCCACCGTTGAAGACGGCCTTGAACTCGTCGGCGCCCTCGCCGTTGGCGCGCTGGCGGTAGGCGCCGCCCATCATGAGCGCGACGGGCCAGGCGACGACGAGGCCGAATCCCAGCAGGTACTCGGCCGGCGGAACGTACACACCGGCGACGAGCCGGACGCCCAGCACGCAGACGCACGCGAGCAGCACGCACATCGTGTCGCCGGATAACAGGAGCCGCAGGTACGCCCGCGTCCAGATGCTCGACGCACGACGTGGTACGGCCTCGAGGAGCACGACAGCGGACTCCCCAGTCCCCACCCTCATAACACCACCTGATACTCGATGCACCGCTGTTGACGTTCCTTGCACCACACGGGTTGACAAGTCCCTCGAACAATCAAGGGCGGCGGCCCCCACTAAAGATTAAAGATCGATTCAGGCATGGGGAATAACGGCATATGTCCACAACCGGACGATTGTTGAGCTGCATGAGGGCTTGACGGAACGGTCCAGAAGTGGCAGTGAACGAGGAAATACGGCGACAAATTCGTGAATCGTTCAGCCGGGTTGCGCTAGTCGTACTCCAGGTCCGGCAGCGCCGACGGCGGATCCGGGCTGCGCCACACGACCACCACCCCGTCACGCGTGGAGTCGGCGGCCAGGGTGAGCCGGTCGAGGTCGAAGTCCGGCAGGTAGCGCAGGCGGGCGAGAAAGCCGGCGTCCGTGGCGGAACGCGGCACGACGCAACCCTCGCCGTCGCGGTCGAGCAGGATGTAGAGGACGTCCGCGCCGGCTTCCGTGACGACACGGACCTCGACGACGTCCTCCCAGGCGAGAGCCTCGACGCTACCGTCAGCATAGTGACGGGTGACGCCTTCTTCCGTGACGTACACGTAGGAGTCCGGCATCGGATTGCCGTGCATGGGCGCGATTCTTGCGAGTTCAGGGGTGGTCCCGCAAGGGTTCGTACGCAATGAAGGGCGTTTGCCGGGCACGCTTTCGCCGCCCCGGGACGCCTCAGCGGTGGCGGCCGCCCCACGAGTGGCTGAGATGCGCCGCCACCGCCGCCCGCGCCGCGTCCTGCGGCCCCTCGGCGATCGCGTCGAGCAGCTCGCGGTGCTCGCGCACCAGCACCTCCCTGTCCTCGTAGACCTCGCGCAGCCGGACCAGCCCGAGCCTGGTCTCGGCGGCCAGGGCGCCGTAGAGGCGTTCGAGCCGAGGGCTTCCCACCGCCTCGATCAGCGCCTCGTGCAGCGCCATGTGCTCGGCCACGCTCTCCGACCACGGCGCCGTGGCCGGGAGCGCGGCCATCCGGTGCAGGGCCGCGTCGGCCTCCGGCACCCGCCGCCCGGCCACCGCCTGGGCCATCAGGTCCTCGAGCGGCCGCCGGACGTACATGAGATCGTCGAGATCGGAGAGCGTCACTTCGGGGACGTAGGCGCTGCGGTTGCGCTCGCGCCTGAGCAGGCCCTCGTGCACCAGCGTCGCCAGCGCCTCCCGCACGGTCGGCCTGGCCACGCCGTAGGACGCGGCGATCTCCTGTTCGGGCAGCGGGGTGCCGGGCGCGATCTCGCCGGAGAGCACCCTGCTGCGCAGGGCGTCGGCGAGCGCGCCCACTGTGGAGACGGGTCTGAGCGGCAACGTCACGGCTGCGACTCTAACGCCCTTTCCGGCCTTCTTTCCGGTACGGCCACCGCGACGAGGCTCAGGGCCAGCAGGACGAGCCCGGCGACCGACACCGGGGCCAGCCGCTCGCCCAGCACGACCAGGCCGAGCAGCGCCGCGACGGCCGGCTCGGCCAGCGCCAGCGTGGCGGCCGTGGCCACGGGGGTGGTGCGCAGCCCTCGGCCGTACAGGAAGTAGGACAGGGCGGTGGTGCCGAGCCCGAGATAGAGCACGGCGGCCAGCCCGCGCGGCTCCCCCAGCCAGGAGACCCCGTTCGCCATCAGGATCGGCAACATGATCACCGCCGACCCGCCGAACATCACCCCCATCACGGCGTCGGGCCTGACCCCCCTGCCGATCTCGCGGGCCGCCATGACGGTGTAGAACGCGTACAGCAGCCCGCCCAGCAGCGCGAGCAGCACCCCCGACACCACCTCCCCACCCGCCTGCGCCCCGCCGCCGGCGATCAGCGCGGCGGACCCGCAGATGGCCGCCGTGGTCGCGACGGTCCAGCGCCCGCTCGGCCTGCTGCCGTGCAGGAACCAGGAGAGCAGCCCGGTGAAGACGGGCCCGCTGCCGATCGCGACCACCGTCCCGATGGCCACGCCGGTGCGGCCGACCGCGGCGAAGAAACAGAGCTGGTAGGCGGCCACCGCGGCGGCGGCCGGCAGGAGCCCGGGCCTGAACGCGCTTCTGAGACCGGCTCCGGCGTAGAGGGCGAGCGCCGTGCCCCCGATGACGAGCCGCGCGGCGGCCAGCGCCACGGAGTCGGCGGAGACGAGCAGCCCGGCCGTGCCCGCCGTGCCCCAGAGCACGGACGCGCCGACGACGGCGAGCGGTCCCTTCCTCATGCTCGCCATTGTGCCTTACTGTCTGACAATCAGACAACTTCGTCGAGGAGCTGGTCGATCAGCCGTCCCGCCGGGGCCGCCACCTCCCCCGCGTAGTCGTCGAGCACGGCGAGAGCGTCGGAGACGCCGGGCAGGCTCCTGCGCGGCAGGTCGAGCAGGGACTCGCCCTCCGCCGTGATCGTGCCCGCCACCTGGAAGGCGCCGCCCGAGGCGGCGATGGACACCTCGAACCGCACCTCGCGGCCGTCGGGCAGGATGAAGGTGGCGCCGGTCCTGGCGCCCGCGGGAGGGAAGAAGTAGGAGAAGCGCTCGCTTCTCACGAAGGGATGGCGTAACTCCGCGAGAATCTCCGACGCCCGGCTCAGGGCCGCCAGCAGCCCGGCCGCCGCCAGACTCTCGCTGTCCACCCGCACAGGGTAGATCAGCGCGCCGGTCGGTGACCAGGCACTCCCTCGGGAACCCAACGCCTCAGCGGTCGGTCGCCAGCCGGGCGTGCCGCTCGACGTCGTAGCGCACTCCCTCGTGGCAGAGCTTGCCCCGCTCGATCCCCTCGGGCCGGAAGCCCGCCTTGGTGGCGACCCGGCACGACGCCGGATTGTTCGTGCGGTGCTCCAGCTCCAGCCGGTGGAGGCCACGCTCGCCGAACGCCCATCGGGCCAGCTCGTCGGTGGCCGCCGCCGCGATGCCCCGCCCGCGGTAGGCGGGCACGACCCAGTAGGAGACCCAGCCGTTGCCGCGGGCGCCGATGCCGGCGACCGCGACGTTGCCCACGACCTGCTCGCCCACCGTCACGGCGAAGGCGTGACCGGCCCCCGGCCAGGCGGCGATCCAGCCCATGGCGTCCTGGAGGGTGACGACGGGCCACGGCGCCTGGTGCCGCAGATCGGGAAACTGGAAGGCGCGCAGCACGGCCGGGGCGTCGTCGGCGCGCCACTCCCGCAGCCGCATGTTCACATGGGTCACGCTGCCCGAGATTACCCAGACTGCACCTGTTGCCCGATTTGGTGGGTGGCTTCGAAATCGTCCACCAGCTGCTTCGGCGCGGTCAGGCACCACGCCTCGGCCACCAGCTCGAACAGCTCGTCAGAGTCGATCTTGTCGAGGTGGACCACCACCCAGCCGAACCGCCCTGCCGTGAACTGCACCTCGAACACCTCGGGCCGCTCGGCCACGAGGGCGATCTGCTCCTCGATCGTGGCCTTGAGCCCGACGGTCTCGGTCGCCTCCCACAGGTAGCCGAAGCCCTTGTCACGCACCTTGAGCCCGATCCACTCGCCACCGTGGCTCATCCGGACCTCGGGCAGCTCGTTCAGCAGCTCGAGGAACTCATCGACGCTCACACCCATGCCCGCCTGTGTACCAGACGCGGCCGACACTTCCCGGGCCCCGGCGGACGCACCGTGGCCGGCCGCGCCCCCGAAACGATCAATCGTAATGGCGGACTTCCAGCACGTTTCCATCGGGATCAGGAAAGTAAATCGCCTCGGGAGCGATGCCCTGGGCGCCGAAGATGTTGGTCGCGGTGCCGGAGATCTCCACTCCGTGCTCTTTCAACCGGACCTGGAGGGCGTCGAAATCCTCCTTGGCCACGGACAGACAAAAATGGTTGATCGGATGCCCGGAACTGCCCTTCACCCCCGTGTGCTCGTCGACCCCTTTTAAGGCGTCGTACGCGATGAGATCGAGGATCGTCCCAGCCGAGATCCGCACGCTGGGAAAGGCCGCCTTTCCATCGCGAAACTCCTCCGTCCGCACCCCGGGCAGCCCGAGCACCTGCTCGTAGAAATGCAGGGACCTGCGCTGGTCGGCAACCCAGCAGACGAGATGGTCAAGGCGCACATCCATGAAAACCTCCTGCTCCAATATCTGCCGCCCGCCGCTCCTTGTCCACCTGCAGAACCACTCGCCAACGAATTTCCGCCTCCGCGAAACACGTGGTTAACGTCAAGTTAGCGGTGATGACCTGCACGGTTGAGCCGGCCGCGACATTCCTGCCCGCAATGAGGATGTGATGGAGATCATCGCCACCAGGGCCAATAATAGACGCAGGGTTTCGGATTCATCATGACGGGACGGCAGGTGGCCGCCCGTCACGGACCTGCACGAGTGCGGCAGAGTTGATCAGCGCGCCCGCCGCCCGGCCATGGTCATGGCGTCACCCATCCGGGTCTCCTCCCCGACATGACCGTCCTCCACAAGAGACGCCCGCACCGCGAGAGGATCCGCCCTTTCACGGCCGGCCGGGCGGGAGGCGGTAGACGGACACGTGCGAACGTGACTCCGCGGTGAACTCGGCTCCGGCCCAGTCGGCGTGCCTGGACTCCAGCTCGAACCCGGCCAGCTGGGCCATGAGGTCGAGCTCGGCCGGCCAGATGTAGCGGTGCGGGCTGCGGAACAGCTCGGCCTGCCTGCCCTCGTCGAAGGTGAAGTGGTGCGACACGACCAGCTGCCGCAGGACGTCGTAGGTGTCGAGGCCGACGTAGCCGGGCTCGGCGGTGAAGACCGTCGCCGGCTGGCCCGGTGGCAGCTTGCGCAGCTCCGGCACCCACAACTCGATCACGAACCGGCCGCCGGGCTCGAGGTGGCGGGCGGCGTTGCGGAAGCACGCGACCTGTTCGGCCTGGGAGAGCAGGTTGGAGATCGTGTTGAAGACGAGATAGACGAGGGAGTACGGCCCAGGGGCCGAGGCGGTCGCCATGTCGCCGGCGACCACCGGGATCGTCGCCTCGTCCACCTTCGTACGCAGCTGCTCGATCATCGGCCTCGACAGCTCGACGCCGGTGACCGGCACCCCACGCTCGGCGAGCGGCACGGCCACGCGGCCGGTCCCGATGGCGAACTCGAGCGCCCGCCCGCCGCCCGCGAGCTCGGCGAGGCGGCTCACGGTCGGCTCCAGCACGTCGGGCGCGAACATGCCGGTGCCCGGCGTGTCATAGCGCCGAGCAGCCTCGGCGTCCCAGATGCGCTCCTGAGCGAACTCCGGCCCCGCCGCTCCCGTCATGCCGTACGTCCCATCCCGCTCGCGTCCGTGACAATGTGCTCAGGCGGTCAACAGTAGGCAGCCCGCGAGCCCGGCGTCGAACGGATTTCCGCCGGGCCGCGGCACCCGCCCGGCAGGGCGCTCTCAGGCGGGATCGAAGGCCACCGGCAGCCGGTGCACCCCGTAGATGGCCATGTCGGTCTTCATCGCGAGCTCCTCCTCGGGCACGGCGAGGCGCAGGCCGGGGAATCGGCGGAACAGCGCCGCGTACGCGACCCGCATCTCGATCCTGGCCAGCTGCTGGCCGAGGCACTGGTGCACCCCGTGACCGAAGCTCACGTGGCCGGTGGCCTGCCTGGCCAGGTCGAGGGTGTCGGGGTCGCCGAACTGTTCGGGGTCGCGGTTCGCCATCGGGATGGAGATCACCACCGTCTGGCCCTTCTTGACGGTCACGCCCTCCAGTTCGACGTCCTCCAGCGCGGTGCGCTGCGCGCCGAACTGGATGATCGACAGGTACCGGAGCAGTTCCTCGACCGCGCCGTCGATCAGCGTGGGGTCGGCGCGCAGGGCGGCGAGCTGGCCAGGATGGCGCAGCAGGGCGTAGGTGCCGAGGGAGAGCATGTTGGCGGTCGTCTCATGCCCGGCGATGAGCAGCACCAGCCCGACGCCGGTGAGCTCCTCGTCGGTCAGGTCGCTGCCGGTGACGAGCGCGCTGAGCAGATCATCCCCGGGGTCGGCGCGCTTGGCCGCGACCAGCCGGCGGAAATAGCCGTAGAGGTGGTTCATGGCGGCCATGTACTCCTCCTTGGGCGTGCCCAGGCGGACCATCGTCTCCGTGGTGCCCTGGAACTCCGACCGGTCGGCGTACGGCACGCCGAGCAGTTCGCAGATCACCAGCGAGGGGATCGGCAGAGCGAAGTGCTGGACCAGGTCGGCCGGGGAGCCCGCCCGCTCCATCGCGTCCAGGCACTCGTCGGCGATCTGCTGGATCCGCGGGGTCAGCCCGTTGAGCCGGCGCACGGTGAAGTGGGCGGTCAGCAGCCTGCGGTAGCGGGTGTGGTCGGGCGGGTCGAGGCGCAGAAACATCCCAGGCAGCATCGGCGCGCCGGGGTCCTCGCCGAGTGCGTGTTCGAAGGGCAGGTGACGCAGGTCCTGCCGGGCACTGAAGCGCTGGTCGGCCAGCACGGCACGGGCGAGATCGCGACTGGTCGTCACCCAGCCGATGTGACCATCGGGGAAGCTCAGCGGGTGCAGCGGTCCCTGGGCGGCGAGGTCGCGAAGCGGGGCGGGCGGGTCGAAGGGGTGCTCCCGCGCGGTGGGCAGTTGCATGGGTCGTGTACCAGGCCCGGCGGCCATACGACCTCCTCCTTAGTAGAGAGTCTCTACTTTTAGATAATACATACCTTCATACGCTGTCTACTATGCTGAGCGCATGGCGGAGCAGATGGGCTTGCGGGAGCGCAAGAGACGGCGCACCCGGCAGACCCTGGTGCACACAGGGCTGCGGCTGTTCGCGGAGCGGGGATACGACCAGACCACCGTGGCCGACATCTGCGCGGCCGCCGAACTGTCGCCCGCCACGTTCTACAAGCACTTCCCCGCGAAAGAGGACCTCGCCTTCGCCGACTATCCCGAGCGGGTCGACGCCATACGCACGCTGACCTCGGCGCCCCATCCGGGAGAGTCACTGGAGAGCCTGCTGCGGCGGGCCTTCGCCATGGCGCTGGAACCGGGACGGTGGAGCGTCGACGCCGACGAGGACCTGGTCGTGATCCGCACGCGTCTGGCCCTCACCGTTCCCGCGCTGCGGGCGATCGCGCTGCGCTGGATCTTCGACCTCCAGCACGAGTGGGCGAAGGCGCTGCGGGAGGTGTTCCCCGACCTGGACGACGTCACCGCGCACGCCGTCGTGGGAGCCATGGTGGGAGCGCTCGCGAGCGCCGGCCGGGCCTCCATCGAGAACGGGCGGCACGGAGCCGCCCTGATCGAGGACGTCACCCGCGCCCTCGACGTCGCCATGACCGGGCTCCCCCGCCACTTCGCGGCTGCGAAGCAGGACGCCTGACCGCCCGCTGGACCGAAACTTTCGGAGCCCGGCCCAGGCGGACGCGGGCCTTCCAAACGGCGTAGTTTCATCGCCCCGCCACCGTCAACGCCTGGTCACAAGGCGTCTCCCCCGCCCTGTTCCGAAAAATTTCCATGAACCGTTGACATGTTTCGGAGCAATTCCCACACTGATCAGCGGCTGGACGCGCGCGCTGAACGATCGATCGGCGATCGTCGCCCGCACCCCCGTGCGGAAGGAGAGCCACAGTGATCAGATGCTCGGGCCGCTCGACGATGCGTACGGCGGCCGTCGCGCTGGTGGCGGCGGCACTCTGGGCCGCCGGAGCGGAGACAGCGGCGCTCGCTGCGGCCCCCACTGCGGCCGTCACTGCGGCCGTCACTGCGGCTCCCGCCGCGGCCCCCGCCGTGCCTTTCGCGGCCGGCGTCGAGGACGAGGGCGCCGGCTGCGCGGTGACCGGCCTGCCCGGCGAAGGATCGTTGCCGTCCGACTCCCGGCTCCCCGACCCCTTCAGGAAGCTGGACGGCACGCGCATCACCGCCAGGTCCGACTGGCGGTGCCGGCGGGCGGAGATCAAGAAGCTGGCGGAACGATTCGTCTACGGCGAGAAGCCCGCGAAGCCGGCGAGCGTGACGGGCACGGTCTCCAGCACCGGCATCACGGTGAACGTCAACCACAACGGCAGGAGCACCGGCTTCTCCGCCGGTGTCTCGCTGCCGAGCGGTTCCGGGCCGTTCCCCGCGGTCGTGGTGCTGGGAGGCTTCGGCGCCGACACGGCCGCCATCAGGGCCGCGGGGGCGGCGGTCATCACTTACGACCCGTACGCGGTCGGCAGGGAGGGCACACCGCGCAACAACAAGCAGGGCGCGTTCTACGACGTCTACGGCTCGTCGAGCAGCACCGGACTGCTGGTCGCCTGGGCCTGGGGTGTGAGCCGCATCATCGACGTCATCGAGCAGTCGGGCGGCGGCATCCTGCGAGCGGATGCCACCGGCGTCACCGGATGCTCGCGGTTCGGCAAGGGCGCCTTCGTGGTGGGCGCGTTCGACCAGCGCATCGCGTTGACCATGCCGATCGAGTCGGGCAGCGCGGGCGTGCCCATCTTCCGCGGCATCCCCGGGGAGGGCGCCCAGAGCCTGAGCAGCGCGTACGGCGAGCAACCATGGCTGGGCGACGCGTTCGGCTCCTTCACCGGCAACCCGAACCGGCTGCCTGTCGACACGCACGAAACAGTGGCCATGATCGCCCCGCGCGGGCTGTTCATCATGGACAACCCCCACATCACCAACCTGGGTCCCAGGTCGGCCAGCGTGGCGGCCCTCGGCGGGGCGGAGGTGTACAAAGCGCTCGGCGCCGGAGACAACATCACTTACTGGTCCGACGTCCAGGACGGCAGCCACTGCGCCAACCGGTCGGAGTGGCGGACCCCGCTGCAGCAGCACATCCAGAAGTTCCTCCTCAAGACGGGCAACGCACCCGGCGCCATGAGGATCTCGTCCAGAGCGCAGGGCAACCTGGCCGAGTGGCGAGACTGGCAGACGCCGTCCCTCGGCGACGGTTCCGGCGACACCTCCCCGCCGACCGCCCCGACCGGCCTCGCGGCCTCGGGCACCACGTCCACCGGCACGAGCCTGACCTGGACGGCCTCGACGGACGACCAGGGCGTCACCGGCTACGACATCCTGCGCGCCCCCGGCGCGAGCGGCGGCACGTTCGCCCAGGTCGCCACCTCGGCCACGACCTCGTACGGCGACACGGGCCTGACCCCCGACACCACCTACCGCTACCAGGTCAGGGCCAGGGACGCCGCGGGCAACACCTCGCCGGTCTCGACCACCGCGCAGATCACCACCCGGCCCGGCACGTCCACCGGAGGCTGCACCGCCGAGGCCACCGTCCAGACCCAGTGGGGCACCGGGTACGTCATCCAGCCGCTCACCGTCACCAACACCGGCACGACGACGATCACCGGCTGGACCGTCACCTTCACCCTGCCGGCCGGGCACACGCTGACCGGCTCGTGGAACGGCGCCACCACCGTCAGCGGGCAGACCGTGACCATCAGGAACGCCGGCCACAACGGCACCCTCGCCCCCGGGGCCAGCGCCGGCGGCGTCGGCTTCCAGGCGAGCCGCCCGAACGGCGACACCGCCCTCCCCTCCGGCTACACCTGCGCCTGACGCCTGAAGCCCCGGAGGCCGTTGTCCGGGTATCGTCCAGATCAGATACTTGAGTGGACGGGACGATCCCGGAGGTCAGGTTGGCCCAGGAGGAGATCCGCCGGCACAACGCCGGCACCCTGCTCCGGCACGTGCACCTGGGCGGCGCGGTCTCCCGCACGGCGCTGGCCGAGCGGATGAGGCTGAACCGCAGCACCATCATGGCGCTGACCACCGAGCTCGCCACGGCAGGCCTGGTCCGCGAAGAGCTGCCCGCCGACACCGGCCGGGCGGGACGGCCGTCGCTGGTGGTCCGCCCCGACTCCGGCCAGGTCTACGTGCTCGCCTTCGACGTCGCCGTGGACCGGCTGGTCGCCGCCCGGGTGGCGCTCGGCGGGATCATGCTGGACCGCAGGGAGACGGTCCGCCCGCGCGCCGGAGCCGACCTCGACCGGGTGGTCGAGGTGCTCGCCCGCTTCGGCCGGCAGCTGCACCGTACGGCGCCTCCGGACTCCGTGTGCGTCGGCGTCGGCGCCTCCTACTGCGGCATGATCCGGCCGGGCGACGGCATGGTGCGCTTCGGGCCCGACATGGGCTGGGTGGACCAGGCGTTCGGCACCGAGCTCGGCCGCCGGCTGGGCCTCGGCCTGCCGGTTGCCGTGGGCAACGAGGCGCACCTCGGCGCGCTGGCCGAACAGCAACGCGGAGCGGGCGCCGGCTTCCAGAACCTGATCTACCTCCACGGGGACGTCGGCGTGGGCGGCGGCATCATCGTGGGCGGCAAGCTGCTGGACGGCGACGGCGGCTACGGGTGCGAGCTAGGGCACATGGTGGTGAACCCGTACAACGGGCGTCCCTGCGGATGTGGCTCCCATGGTTGCCTGGAGGCGGAGGCCGGCGAGCGGGCACTCCTCGACGCCGCGGGCCGGCCCGCCGACCTGTTCGGCCGCGACGCCGTACGAGCCGTGGTGGACGACGCCGACCGTGGCGATCCCGCAGCCCAGGAGGCGCTGCGCCAGGTCGGCGACTGGCTCGGCATCGGCGTGGCCAACCTCATCAACCTCTTCAACCCCGGCATGGTCGTCTTCGGCGGCATGCTGCGCGACATGTATCCGGGCGCCGCGGCCCAGGTACGCGCCCGCATCGCCGCCAACGTGCTGCCCGTCGCGCGCGAACGGGTGAGACTGCGCACCTCGGCCCTGGGGGACGACGCCACCCTGGTCGGCGCCGCCGAACTCGGCTTCTCCGACCTGCTGGCCGACCCGCTGGGCGTGCTCACCCGTACGACGAGGTGACGCGGTCGCACCGGCCCTCTCATCGCCCACCCATGGGAGCGCCCGCGACAGGCAGAGCCGGCAGCAGGCGGGTCGGCGAGACGCCGCGACCGTGACCCAACGATGACACCGGGCGCACGAGGCGGGGACACGGTCGGCCGACAGTGGATGGGGTTGACGGCGGGAGAGTACGGGACGGGCTGTCGCCGGCGTGCGTGAAGCACTTGGACCGGCTGGCCCGGCACGAGACCACCCGTCCCGGGCCGCCCGCGCCGGGTCGACGTCGGCGGCCCGGACGCCCCCGGCAACTACGGCGTCCCCCTCACCGAGCGGGGCGAGCCGAACCGGCAGGAGCTGCTGTGACCGTCCGCCGGACGGCGAGGTGCAGCGGACGACGATCGACGTAAAGGGAGAAAGGCGTGGTTGAAGGCGGAAGATGGGACCGGCGTTCCTTGCTGCGGGGCGCCACCGTGCTGGCCGGTGCCGCCGCGACCGCACCGCTGCTGGGCGGGGCGGCCACGGCCCGAGCCCGCGGTGGTGACGCGGACGCGCTGTTCAAGGCGGGGAAGTTCGAGCAGGCCGGGCGCGCGTACGAGGAGATCCTGAGAGCAGACCCCGCGAACCTGAACGCGGCCCGCCGACGCGGCTACGTCGGACTGCTGGCCAACCGGTTCCCCGAAGCCGAGAAATACCTCAAGATGGCCATCGGGCTGGCACCCGGCGACAAGGATGCCAACCGGTTCCTGGCCGACTGCTACATCCGGCAGGACAAGTTCGCCCTCGCCGCACCACACTGGCAAGCGGCAGGCAGGGACGTCTTCGCCACGTGGTTCGCGGCGGTCCGCGGCGAGCCGTACCAGATCCACGGCGACATCGCGCGGCTGCCCTGGCCGCAGATGGACCCGAAACCGCTGGTGGAGGCCTCGGTCAACGGTGGACCGTCAAAACGCTTCACGTTCTACACCGGCTCCCCATGGCTGGGCCTGTCCTCGACGGTGGCCAAGGAGGCCGGGCTGAGCCCCGTCGCCAGCCAGAAGATCGATTATCTGGACGGCACCATATGGCAGTACTTCGGGGTGCTGGACTCGTTCAGGCTGGGCGGCATCGAACTGCGTAACATCCCCGTGGCGTGGTCGGAGTCGGAGTCGGGCGGAGATGTCGACACCGGCAACGACGGCATGATCGGCACGTGGGTCTTCTACCACCTGGTGACCACCTTCGACTACGCGGGCCGATCGCTGATCCTGCGGCGCAACACCCCGGAAGCGGCCAGGCAGGCGCGCGCCGCCGCCGAACGGGCGGGCGCAGAGCCCCTGCCGCTGTGGCTGGCCCGTGAGCACATGGTCCACAGCAGGGGCAGCGTCGCCGGCTCAGGCCCGCGCGTGGCGGCCTTGCCCATCGGCGGAGGCAGCGAGGCCGCCGCGGTCATGCACGGGGATACGGCCGAACAGTTGCGGATCCGCACCGACTACGACCGCCCCATCAGGACTCACGCTCACAGCCACCCAGCGGTCACCTACCCGTGCTATCCGAAGGAGATCCGCCTCGGCAGCGCCACCGCCCACGACATCTACTGCAACACGCACCCGGAGTCCGCACTCGCCCCCCTCGGGTTCGACGTGCCGGTCACCTTCTTCCACAGCTTCTACAAGCCGTACAACATCACCCTCGACTTCACCGGCATGAACGTCTACATCGCCCGCGGCAAGGCCACCTGATCGCGGGTCTCCGCAGGTCTACGCCTCGCCGGAGGTCAGGCCGGCCGGCCCAGGAGAGGCCGGTGCCGAGCGGCGCCGGCCGAACCAGTGCCGATGGTTGCGAACGAAGGTCACCACGAAAAGGGCCTGAACGGCGCCCTCGACGAGGAGAAGGAGACCGGAGTCCAGCGCCGGCAGCACCGAACCGCCGTCGAAGGCGCCGCCATGGGGAAGAAGTCCCAGGCCATCCCCGCCAGGTAGACGCGGTACCGGGATCGTCTGGGCACCCCCCACACCCCGGTGACGTCGGTCTGGACGACGAGGTTCCCTTGGAATCAACCATCTAGGCGAGCTGCCCTTGACCCTGTGGTGGAGGTTGTCGCCAAGACGACTCTGACCCATGATCGACACCGGACCTACCGGGCGACCATGGGCCAGGGACTAGCTATCCCCGCAGGTCTTCGCCTCCCCTGAGGTCAGGCCGAGGGGGCAGGTGACACCCGTGCCGCCGATGCCGCAGTACCCATTGGGCACTTTGTGCAGATATTGCTGGCGGTAACACTCGGCGTCAGGCAACAGATGCGCGACCTAATGAGGCTTGGCGTACTCAGCCCACATGTCGACCGCCTCTCGAAGATCGAGAGCGGCAACATGCTCACGCGCCATCCCAACCGTGTAGATCAACCGGTCCGCGAGCCAATCTGGAACCGGTTCCCTAGGAGGAGTTTTCTCCACTCGAATGTGATCGGCCAGCGCGCCGAGGCGTTCGATCGCCTGGCCGAGCTGGATGATCTCGGGCCGGTCCGCACCCGCCTCGCGAACCCTCGCTGTCGCCTCCGCGTACACTTCCGCGTCGGCCCTCTCACCGACAGCCCACACCTCACAGATCTCCACCGACTTGTCCTCGGTGATGCGGTAGACGACACGCCAGGTATTGCGACCGACCACCAGCTTCCGGAAGCCGCTCAGTTCCCCGCCCAGCGGGTAGCCGGCTTCAGGGTTGTCCAGGAGGAGCAGGATCTTCTTGAGTACTTTAGGCACCGCGTCTGGGCCGATACGCCGGAGGTCGTCGACCGCCGGCGCCGTGAAGACGACGTCGGACATGATTCACTCATCGTCCGGGATGGCGGACAGCGACTCGCGAGTATGCCCGAAAGCGGCAAGCACCTCATCAAACGAGACCCGCTCCCCCGTATCCGTGACCGACCGGGCGAGCACCAGCGCCAGATCGCGAAGATCAGCCGCCGCTTCCTCCAGCTCATTGAGCCGGCGAATGCTCACGACGGCCGCCACTGGCTGATGCCGCCGGGTGACCACCAGGTCGGTCCCCTGCTCCGCATCAGCCACCAGGCGGGCAACGCCTCGCTGGGCCGCCTCTGTGACGCTCAGCTCATTAGCGTCGTGGAGAACAGTCATGCATCAACTGTACATCTTTCTATATAGAAGCGCAGCGCCCCGGGTCGAGCATCAGCTCAGGCCTCCCCTGAGGTCAGGCCGACGGGGCAGGTGACACCCGTGCCGCCGATGCCGCAGTACCCGTTGGGCACTTTGTACAGATATTGCTGGTGATAGTCCTCGGCGAAGTAGAAAGGGCCGGCGGGGGCGAGCTCGGTCGTGATGTCGCCGTAGCCGGCCTGCTTGAGCACCTGCTGGTAGGCGTCGCGCGACGCCTCGGCGGCCTTCTGCTGCTCCGGGGAGTGGTAGTAGATGGCCGAACGGTACTGGGTGCCGACGTCGTTGCCCTGGCGCATGCCCTGCGTCGGGTCGTGAGCCTCCCAGAAGACCTTGAGAAGCTCTTCGTACGACACCTTCGCCGGGTCGAAGACGACCCTGACGACCTCGGCGTGCCCGGTGAGGCCGCTGCAGACCTCGTCGTACGTCGGGTTGGGGGTGTGGCCGCCCTGGTAGCCGGCGGCCGTCGTGACGACGCCCGGGGTCTGCCAGAAGATGCGCTCGGCGCCCCAGAAGCAGCCGAGGCCGAAGTCGGCGACCTCCAGCCCCGGTGCGTACGGCGGGGCGAGGGGGGCGTCGAGGACGGCGTGGCGGGCGGGCACGGGCATGGGCTCCGCGCGTCCCGGCAGGGCGTCCTCCGGTCGGACCATCGATGTCTTGTTGCCGCCGAACAGCCAGCCCATCTCGCACCTCCAGAGGTCTTCCCTCAGCCTACATACCCGTCAACACTTAAGAGATCCTGCATAATTCCCTATAGAGAAACACGTTTGTGTTTAAAGGTGGTAATGCCCGAAACTGGGGTACATGCCTGACCTTCGGCGCGGCGTACTGTTCGGGGCCGCCGCCTACACCATGTGGGGTCTGTTCCCGCTCTACTGGCCCCTGCTGAAGCCCTCGGACGCCGTGGAGATCCTGGCGCACCGGATGGTGTGGTCGCTGGTAGCCGTCGCCGCCGTGCTGGCCGTGCGCAGGCACTGGTCGTGGTTCAGGGAGTTGGCCCGCCGGCCGGCGAAGCTCGGCCTGCTGAGCCTCGCCGCCGTCGTGATCACCGTCAACTGGGGCACCTACATCTACGCGGTGAACACCGGGCACGTGGTCGAGAGCGCCCTGGGGTACTTCATCAGCCCTCTCGTCAACGTGCTGTTCGGGGTGGTGTTGCTGCGGGAGCGGCTGCGGCCGTTGCAGTGGACCGCGGTGGGGTTCGGGGCGCTGGCCGTGCTCGTGCTGACGGTCGACTACGGGCGGCCGCCGTGGATCGCCCTGACGCTGGGGATGAGCTTCGGCGTGTACGGGCTGGTCAAGAAGCGGGCGAACGTGGCCGCGACCGAGAGCCTGGCCGTGGAGACGCTGGTCCTGCTCCTGCCGGCCCTCGGCTACCTGCTCTTCCTGCAGGGCACCGGCGCGGCGACGTTCGGGACCGAAGGGGTCTGGCACGCGGCGCTGCTGGCGAGCGGCGGCCTGGTCACGGCGGTGCCGCTGATCTGCTTCGGGGCGGCGGCCATCCGGGTGCCGTTGAGCACCATGGGGCTGCTGCAGTACATCGCGCCGATCCTGCAGTTCGCGTGCGGCGTGCTGATCGTGCAGGAGGTCATGCCGCCCAGCAGGTGGATCGGCTTCGCGATCGTCTGGGTGGCGCTGGCGGTCTTCACGTATGACAGCCTCAGGACGGCGCGTACGGCCGCCCGGGTCAGGCGATCGGCCACCCCCGCGGGCGAACCGGCGGGCGGCCGAGCGGGCGATCCCCCGAGCGGACCGGCGGGCGATCAGCCGCTGCGCTCCACCACGTAGTCACATAGCGCCAAAAATGCGTTCTTGGCGGGGATGTCGGGAAGGCCGAAAATGTCGGCACGGGCCCGGTCCACCCACGACTCCAGCTCCCGCCGCGCCCGCGCCATCCCCGGGTGCGCCCGCAGCAGCGTCAGCGCCTCCTCGACCTCTTCCTCGGCGACCGGTCCCGACAGCAGCGCGGTCAGCCGGGACGTCTCACCCGAGGCCAGCGCGTACAGGACCGGAAGGGTCCTGACGCCCTCGCGCAGGTCGGTGCCCGGCGTCTTGCCCGACTCCGCCCCGGTGGAGGCCACGTCGAGCAGGTCGTCGCCGAGCTGCCAGGCCACCCCGATGGCCTCGCACGCGCGGCTGAGCCGCTCCTCCACGTCCGCGGGAGCCCCGGACAGCAGCGCGCCGAAGCGGCCCGAGGCGGCGATCAGCGAGCCCGTCTTGTCGGACAGCACGCTGAGGTAGTGGCCGACCTGGTCCTCGTCGTCGCGCGGGCCGATGGTCTCGCGGATCTGCCCCTGGACGAGGCGGGAGAACGTCTGGGCCTGGATGCGGATCAGCTCGGGACCCAGGTCGGCCAGGATGTCGGAGGCCTGCGCGAACAGGTAGTCGCCGGTGAGGATCGCCACGGTGTTGTCCCACCGGGCGTTGGCGGAGGGCGTGCCCCGGCGCACCGGGGCCTCGTCCATGACGTCGTCGTGGTAGAGCGAGCCCAGGTGGGTCAGCTCGATCACGACCGCGCCGGGCACCACACCCGGCGCGGACGGGTCGCCGAACTGCGCGGCCAGCAACACCATCAACGTCCTGAACCGCTTGCCACCGGCCTCGATGAGATGCTTGGACGCCTCCGTGACGAAGGCGTTCTCGCTCTCCACGGACGAGCGCAGCAGCTTCTCGACCGCGGCCAGTCCGTTGGCCACGTCCTGCGCCAACCGCTCGTCCTCAATGGGAAGGTCAACCACGGGAGGCGCGGACATACGGGATCCCCTTATCTAATGAACAGGCTGCGAGCAGCGTCGTCAGCAACACCGAGCACGGACTCCGGGTAGAGCCCCACTCCTACGGTAACCAGCAGGGAGACGGCGATGACGGCCACGGTTCCCATACTGGGCACCGCGATCGCCGGTCCGTCGGCCGAGGGCTCGCTGAAGAACATCAGCACGATCACGCGGACGTAGAAGAACGCCGCGATCGCCGAGGCCACGACGCCCACGACCACCAGCGCCGCCATCCAGCCGCCCATCGAGTCGCCGGGCTGCGTGCCGCTCTCCAGCGCGGCCGCGAACACGGCATATTTGCCGAAGAAGCCGCTGGTCAGCGGGATGCCGGCGAAGGCCAGCAGGAAGAAGGCGAACGCCCCGGCCAGCATCGGCGCACGCTTGCCGAGCCCGGCCCAGCGCGACAGGTGCCCCGCCTCGCCGCCCGGGTCGCGTACGAGCGTGACCACCGCGAACGCGCCGACCGTGGTGATGCCGTAGACCGCCAGGTAGAACAGGATCGCCTTCAGCGAGGCCGCGTTCTGCGCGGCGGTGCCGAACGTGGCCATCACGCCGACGAGCAGGAAGCCCGCGTGCGCGATGGACGAGTAGGCCAGCATGCGCTTGATGTCGGTCTGCGTGATCGCCAGGATCGAGCCGACGATCATGGTGAGCGCGGCGATCCCCCAGATGACCGGCCGCCAGTTCCAGTCGAGGTTGCCCAGACCCACCCAGAACACCCGCAGCACGGCGCCCACGGCCGCTACGAGCGTGCCGGAGGCCATCAGAGCGGTGATCGGCGTGGGAGCGCCCTGGTAGACGTCGGGCTTCCAGGCCTGGAACGGAGCCGCGCCGATCTTGAACATCAGGCCGACGCCGAGCATCGCGAGCCCGATCATCAGCAGCGGGTCGAGCGCGCCGCCGACGGCCAGGGCCTGGTTGATACCCGGCAGCGAGACGGTGCCCGCGAAGCCGTAGATCATCGCGGCGCCGTACAGGAAGAACGCCGAGGAGAACGCGCCCAGCAGGAAGTACTTCATGGACGCCTCCTGCGACAGCAGGCGGCGCCGGCGGGCCAGGCCGCACAGCAGGTAGAGCGGCAGCGACATGACCTCGAGGGCCACGAACATCATCAGCAGGTCGTGCGAGGCCGGGAACAGCAGCATGCCGCCCACGGCGAACAGGACCAGCGGATAGACCTCGGTGTGGCCGCCACCCGCGGACTCCGCCTCCTCCTCGTCGGCGCTGCCCGGAACGGCCGCGGCCGAGGCGACGAAGTGACCCTCGTCGTTGATGAGCAGCACGCAGACGAACGACAGGACGAGGATGACGCCCCAGATGAACAGCGAGGGCCCGTCCACCGCGAGCGCGCCCACGGCGGAGGCCGTGGTGGACACCTGGCCGCGCACGACCTGGAGGAGGACCAGCGCGAATGCGCCGGCCAGGCTGAGCAGGGTGAGCGCCACGTGGATCGGCTTGCGCATGTAGCGCGGCACGAAGGCCTCGACGAGCACCCCGATGATGGCAGCGCCGAAGACCACCAGCAGCGGCGCGAGCGTGCCGTATTCGATCGTCGGCGCTGGGATGGAGTTCACTGACCTGTCCCCTTCTCAGCGATGGTGGAGGTGGGTACGCCCACGTTGGTCAGCGTCTGTTGCACTGACGGGTTGATCACGTTGAGCAGCGGCGCGGGGAAGAACCCGAACCCGATGATCAGGGCGACCAGCGGAGCCAGCACCCAGACCTCGCGGGCGTTCAGGTCCTTGAACGGCTTGACCGGCTCGGCGGTCGGGCCGTTCAGGGTCCGCTGCACCATCCACAGGATGTAGACGGCCGCCAGGATCACCGCCACCGCGGAGACGACCGCGGCCGCCGTCAGCGCCCCCGAGCCGTGGGCCTGGCTCGAGTACGTGCCGATCATGACCATGAACTCGCTCACGAAGGACGACAGGCCCGGCAGGGAGAGCCCGGCCAGACCGGCGACGAGGAAGAAGCCCGCGAGCACCGGCGCGACCTTCTGCACGCCTCCGTAGTCGCCGATGAACGGCGAGCCGCGCCTGGCGATCAGGAACCCGGCGGCCAGGAACAGCGCGCCGGTGGCGAAGCCGTGGTTGACCATGTAGAGGGCCGCGCCGGACTGGGCGACCGACGACATGGCGAACACACCCATGACGATGAACCCGAAGTGCGAGATCGACGTGTACGCGATGAGCCGCTTCATGTCGGTCTGCCCGATGGCCACGATGGCGCCGTAGATGATGCTGATGACCGCCAGCACGATGATCGGCACCGTGAACGTCTTGGCCGCGTCGGGGAACAACTCCAGGCAGAAGCGGAGCATGCCGAACGTGCCGACCTTGTCCAGGACGCCGACCAGCAGCACGGCGGCTCCGGCCGGAGCCTGCGCGGCCGCGTCGGGCAGCCACGTGTGCACCGGCCACAGCGGCGCCTTGATCGCGAAGGCGATGAAGAACCCGCCGAAGAGCCACTTCTGCATCGTCGGGTCCTGGATGGCCCCGACGAGTTCGGGGAACATGAACGTCTGCTTGCCCGCGACCACGTAGAGCCCGATGACCGCGACCAGCATGAGCAGGCCGCCGAACAACGAGTACAGCAGGAACTTCACGGCCGCGTAGGACCGCTGGGCGCCGCCGTACGAGCCGATCATGAAGTACATCGGGATCAGCATGGCTTCGAAGAAGACGTAGAACAGGAAGATGTCGGTCGCCGCGAAGACGCCGATCATCATCGTCTCCAGCACCAGCAGCAGCGAGAAGTACGTCTTCACCGAGCGCTTGGGCGTGATGAGCGTGCCGTCGGCGGTCTTGACGCCGTCGGCGTCGTGCCACGAGGCCAGCACCACGATCGGCACCAGCACCGCGGAGAGCGCGATCAGCACGAGCGCCACGCCGTCGACGCCGACCCCGAACTTCACGCCGAAGCTCGGGATCCAGTCGTACTCGGCGACGAACTGGAAGCGCTCGCCCGACGGCTTGAACCCGGCGGCCATGACGCCCGTCAGGACCAGCACCGCCAGCGAGACCAGCAGCGTGACCTGCTTGGCCAGCTTGTCTCTGCCCTTGGGAAGCAGGGCCACCACGATGGCGCCCAGCACGGGCACCGCCATGAGTATCGGAAGCCAGGGTGACATCAGATGTTCCCAACGAGGAGCAGGGCGCCGGTCAGCAGGGCGGCACCGATCAGGATGGACAGCGCGTACGTTCTGGCGAAGCCCGTCTGGATCCGCCGCAGGCGCCCGGAGCTGCCGCCGATGCCCGCCGCCAGACCGTTGACCAGCCCGTCGATGCCGCGGTTGTCGAAGAACACCGCGAGGCGGGTCAGCCACTGGCCGGGACGCATGAAGAGCGACTCGTTGAGCGCGTCACCGTACAGGTCGCGCCGGGCGAACGTGGTGAGGAAGGAGCCGCGCGGCTGCACGGACGGAACCTCGGCCCGGCCGTACCTCATCCACGCGAAGGCCGCGCCGACCGCGACGAGCGCCAGGGTCGCCAGGCCGGGGGTGCTGGTGAAGTGGAAGGCGGGCAGTTCCTCGGGCCGGCCGACCGCCGGGGCCAGGAACACCATCAGCCGGTTGCTCAGGACGAGGTAAGCGCCCAGGCCGAGCGCGCCGAGCGACAGGACCATCAGCGGGATGGTCATGACGGACGGCGACTCGTGCGGGTGGGCGTCGTCGGCCCAGCGCTTCTCGCCGAAGAAGGTCATGAAGACCATCCGGGACATGTAGAAGCCGGTGATGCCCGCGCCGAGCACGGCCAGCCAGCCGAGGATCGGCTGGTGGTGCACCGCGGTCTCGATGATGCCGTCCTTGGTGAAGTAGCCGGACAGCAGCGGGAACCCGATGATCGCCAGGTAGCCGATGAAGAACGTGGCGAAGGTGATGGGCATGAACTTACGCAGCCCGCCGTACTTCCGCATGTCGACCTCGTCGTTCATGCCGTGCATGACCGAGCCGGCGCCGAGGAAGAGGTCGGCCTTGAAGAAGCCGTGCGTGATCAGGTGGCCGATCGCGAACGCGTAGCCCGCGGGGCCGAGGCCCGCCCCGAGCATCATGTAGCCGATCTGCGACATCGTCGAGCCGGCCAGGCCCTTCTTGATGTCGTCCTTCGCGCAACCGATGATCGCACCGGCCAGCAGCGTGGCCGCGCCGACGACGGCCACGGCGAGCGCGGCCCCCGAGCCCTCGGGGAAGAAGAACGCCCCCGAGCGCACCACGAGGTAGACACCGGCGGTGACCATGGTCGCGGCGTGGATCAGGGCCGACACGGGGGTCGGGCCCTCCATGGCGTCGAGCAACCACGACTGCAGGGGCAACTGCGCCGACTTGCCGCACGCGCCGAGGAGCAGCAGCAGGCCGATGGCCAGCATGGTGCCGTTCTCGGTGCCGGGCGTGATCTGCTCGCCGAGGCCCTGGAACGTGAGCGTCCCGAACGTGGTCCAGATCACGAACATGCCGACCAGCAGGCCGAAGTCGCCGACGCGGTTGACGACGAACGCCTTCTTCGCCGCGGTGGCCGCCGACGGCTTGAACTGCCAGAACCCGATCAGCAGGTACGAGGCCAGGCCCACGCCCTCCCAGCCGATGAACAGACCGACGTAGTTGTCGGCCAGCACCAGCAGGAGCATCGCGGAGACGAACAGGTTGAGGTAGGCGAAGAACCTGCGCCGGTGCTCGTCATGCGACATGTAGCCGATGGAGTAGATGTGGATCAGCGAGCCCACACCGGTGATCAACAGGGCGAAGCTGATCGACAGCGGGTCGATCAGCAGCCCCATGTCGACCATGCCGGGGATGAACTCGTAGAGGTGCACGGCCCGCCGGCGATCCTCCGCCCCGAACCCGATCAGCTCGAAGAACGCCAGCACCGCCACGACGAACGAGGCGAGGGACATGGCCACGCCCAGCAGATGGCCCCAGCGGTTCGTGAACCGGCCGAACACCAGCAGGATGAACGCCCCGACGAGCGGGAAGGCGATCATCAGCCCGGACAGTCCGATCACGCCGCCGGTGTGCTGGGCGATCTCAGCGATATGAGATTCCACCAGTCACCTCTTAGTACTTCAGCAGGTTGGCGTCGTCGACGGACGCGGACCTGCGGGTTCGGAAGATCGTCACGATGATGGCCAGGCCGACGACGACCTCGGCCGCGGCCACCACCATCACGAAGAACGCGATGATCTGGCCTTCCAGGTTGCCGACCTGCCTGGAGAAGGTGACGAAGGCGAGGTTGCAGGCGTTGAGCATGAGCTCCACGCACATGAACACCACGATCGCGTTGCGCCGGATGAGCACGCCCATCGCGCCGATGGCGAACAGCAACCCGGAAAGGATCAGGTACTGCGTGGTCACTTGGTCACCCCGTTGCTCTTGTCGGCGTCGGTGTCCGCGCCGTCGTCATCGGCCCGGTGCCTGATGGCCGCGGCGAGCTTGGGGTCCTCGGGCAGGTGGCCGTGCTCGACGTCGTAGCGCGCGATGTAGCGGTTGACCGAGGACTCGGCGACCGACCCGTCCGGCAGCAGCGCGGGCATGTCGATGGCGTTGTTCCTGGCGTACGTGCCGGGGCCGGGCAGCGGCGACGGGCGATCGCCCTGGAACCGGGCGCGGGACAGGTCCTTCTGCGTGGCCTTCTCGGTGAGCCGCTCGCGGTGCGCCAGCACCATCGCGCCGAGCGCGGCGGTGATCAGCAGCGCCGAAGTGATCTCGAACGCGAAGACGTACTTGGTGAACAGCAGCAGCGCGATGGAGCGGATGTAGCCGCCCTGCGCCGTGGCCTGCGCCAGCCCGACCTGGTCGCCGAAGAACGCGTTGCCGATGGCGAGGACGATCAGCGTCACGAAGCCGAGCGCCGCGACGGCGGCCCAGAAACGCTGGCCCTTCAGCGTCTCGACGAAGGAGTCCGACGAGTCCACGCCGACGAGCATGAGCACGAACAGGAACAGCATCATGATCGCGCCGGTGTAGACGATGATCTGCACCGCGGCCAGGAAGGGCGCGTCCTGTACGGCGTACAGGACGGCCAGGCTGAGCATCACGGTGCCGAGCATCAGCGCCGAGTAGACGGCCTTCCGGTTGAAGACCACGCCGAGCGCGGCGCCGACGGAGACGACGGCGAGCACCCAGAAAGTGATGGTCTCACCCATTGGTCCGTCCCAGGCGGTAGTAGTCCTCTTCGGTCTCGCCGAGCCGCATCGGGTGCGGAGGCTGCTCCATGCCCTGGGTCAGCGGCGCGAGGAGCATCTCCTTGGTGTAGATGAGGCTCTCGCGGCTGCTGTCGGCGAGTTCGTACTCGTTCGTCATGGTGAGCGCGCGGGTCGGGCAGGCCTCGATGCACAGGCCGCACAGGATGCACCGCAGATAGTTGATCTGGTACGTGCGCCCGTAACGCTCGCCCGGCGAGAACCGCTCCTCGTCGGTGTTGTCCGCACCCTCCACGTAGATCGCGTCGGCCGGACACGCCCAGGCGCACAGCTCGCACCCGATGCACTTCTCCAGCCCGTCAGGCCAGCGGTTGAGCTGGTGACGCCCGTGGAAGCGCGGAGCCGTCGGCTTCTTCTCCTCCGGGTAGTTCGTCGTGACGGGCTTCTTGAACATCGTATGGAAGGTGACCCCGAAGCCCTTGACGGGGTTCAGCCAATCAGTTAGTCCCACTGGGAATCTCCTTGTGCTGCACCCCGTGGTAGTGCGGCAGATCGAGCGGCGGCACCGGGAAGCCGCCCGCCACCGGCTCCTTGGACAGTTCCTCGAACTCGGCCTCCACCTGGGCCTTCTTGGCCTCCCTGCGCCGCTGGTTGACGGTGTCGAACCGCATCCAGATGGCCAGTGCCCCGATCACGATCACCGCGCCGAGCCCGATGCCGATCATCCGGTCGCCCTCGTTGATCACGACGTTGCGCACCGCGGCCACCAGCAGGATCCACGCCAGGTTCACCGGGATCAGCACCTTCCAGCCCAACGCCATGAGCTGGTCGTACCGGACGCGCGGCAGCGAGGCACGCACCCACACGATGAAGCTGAACGTCAGCAGGAACTTGATGAAGAACCACAACACCGGCAGCCAGCCGACGTTCGCGCCGTCCCACAGCGAGATCGGCCACGGAGCCCGCCAGCCGCCCAGGAACAACGTCACCGCGATGCCGGAGGCGGTGAACGTGTGCAGATACTCGCCCATCATGATGAGCGCGAACTTCAGCGACGAGGAATACTCGGTCTGGAAGCCGCCGACCAGCTCGCCCTCACCCTCGGGCAGGTCGAACGGGATGCGCGCGGCCTCGCCGAACATGCAGACCACGTAGACCAGGAACGACGGGATCAGCAGCACCGCGAACCACGTCTGCTCCTGCGCCTTGACGATCTCCGACGTCGACAGCGTGCCCGCGAACAGGAAGATGGCCACGAACGACAACCCCATGGCGATCTCGTACGAGACCACCTGGGCCGCCGACCGCAACCCGCCCAGCAGCGCGTACGGCGAGCGCGACGACCACCCGGCCAGCACCACGCCGTAGACCGAGACCGCGCCCATGGCGAGCATGAACAGCACCGCCACCGGCAGGTCGACCAGCTGCAGCGGCGTCTGCACGCCGAACAGGTTGACCATCGGCGCGAACGGCACGATCGAGAAGGCCAGGAACGCGGGCACCACCATGATGACCGGCGCCAGCAGGTAGAGGACCTTGTCGACGGTCCGCGGGAAGAGGTCCTCCTTCAGGCCCATCTTCAGGCCGTCGGCCACGGTCTGCAGCAGGCCGAACTTGCCGGCCCGGTTGGGGCCGTAGCGGTGCTGCATCCGCGAGATCAGCTTGCGCTCGTACCAGACGCCGAACAGGACGCTCAGCATCAGGAAGACGAACAGCATCACGGCCTTGACGATGGTGATCCACAGCGGGTCCTTGCCGAAGTCGGCGAGGGTGGGATCGGCCGCGAGAAGGTGCATCATGAGGCGCTCCCGATCGTGACGATGTCGCCGGCCACCGCGCGCAGGTCACGCGTGACCGAGCAGCCGCCGGAGTTGGCCGGCACCCACACCACGCGTTCCGGCAGGTCGGCGACGCGCACCGGCAGCGTGACGGTGTCGGCGCCCGTGCCGCCGATGACGAGCTTGTCGCCGTCGGCGACGCCGATCTCGGCGGCGGTGACCGCGCTGACCAGCGCCTCGGCCTCGCGGGCGGTGCCCGCGAGGTAGGGCTCGCCGTCCTGCAGCCTGCCCTCGTCGAGCAGCAGGTGCCAGGTGGCCAGCAGCGCCTCGCCGGCCGCCGGGGCGACCTGGGCGCGGGTGGCGGTGTGCGGGGCGGTGACGCGGCTGCCGCGCCAGGCGCCCAGCCCCGACAGCTCCCGCCGCACGGCCTTGGCGTCGGGCAGGCCGAGGTGCACGTCCATCCGGTCGGCCAGGTTGCCGATCACCGCGAGGTCGGACTGCAGCCCGGGCACCTTGAGCGGCGCCTCGAACGAGCGGCCCCTGCCCTCCCAGTTGACGAACGTGCCGCCCTTCTCCTGGACAGCGGCGACGGGCAGCACCACGTCGGCGCGGTCGGTGACGGCGCTGGCGCGGATCTCCAGGCTGACGATGAACGGCGTGCGCTCGAGCGCGTCGAGCGCCGCCGCGGGGTCGGGCAGGTCGTAGGGGTCGACGCCGCCGACGACCAGCGCGTCCAGCGCGCCCTCGCCGGCGGCGGCGAGGATGCCGGCGGTGTCGCGCCCCGGCCCGGCGGGCAGCGAGGCCACGTTCCACGCCCTGGCGACCTCGGCCCTGGCGGTCTCGTCGTCGGCCGGGCGGCCGATCGGCAGCAGGTTGGGCAGCGCGCCCGCCTCGACCGCGCCGCGCTCGCCGGCCCTGCGCGGGACCCAGGCGAGCCGGGCGTCGCAGACGTTGGCCAGCCGCAGCAGGGCGGAGAACGCGCCGGGCACGGTGGCCATGCGCTCGCCCGCGAGCACGATCGTGCCCGGGGCCAGCGTGCCGAGCAGGTCCCCGATGGCGTCGGCCTCGGCGCCGGGAGCGGTGCGGATGAGCGTGCCGCCCATCTTGACCAGGCCGGGCGTCGCGAACGGCGCGATCGAGGTGACCTTGAGCCCCTTCTTCATCCACGCCTTGCGCAGGCGCAGGAAGACGATCGGCGACTCCTCCTCGGGCTCGAACCCGACGAGCAGCACGTGCGGGGCGTTCTCGAGGTCGGCGTAGTCGATCTCGATGCCCTTGCCGGCCACCGCGTGAGCCAGGAACTGCGCCTCCTCGGCGGAGTGCGGCCTGGCGCGGAAGTCGATGTCGTTGCTGCCCAGGGCGATCCTGGCGAACTTGGCGTAGGCGTAGGCGTCCTCGACCGTGGCCCGGCCGCCGACCAGCACGCCGGCCCTGCCGCGCGCCCTGGCCAGGCCCTCGGCGGCCACCGACAGTGCCTCCGGCCACGAGGCGGGCACGAGCACGCCCTCCTCGTTGCGGACCAGCGGCGTCTTCAGCCGGTCGGGCTGCTGCGCGTAGGTGAACGCCCAGCGGCCCTTGTCGCAGTTCCACTCCTCGTTCACCTGCGGGTCGTTGCCCGCCAGGCGGCGGGTGACCCGGCCGCGCCGGTGGTCGGTGCGCATGCTGCAGCCGGAGGCGCAGTGCTCGCACGCGCTCGGCGTGGAGACCAGGTCGAACGGGCGGGCCCTGAACCGGTAGGCGGCGCCGGTCAGCGCGCCGACCGGGCAGATCTGCACCGTGTTGCCGGAGAAGTAGGAGTTGAACGGCTTGCCGTCGGCCGTGCGCACCTGCTCCTTGGCGCCGCGCTCGAAGAACTCGATGAGCGGGTCACCGGCGATCTGGTCGGAGAAGCGGATGCAGCGCGCGCACTGCACGCAGCGCTCGCGGTCGAGCAGCACCTGCGTCGACAGCGGCAGCGGCTTGGGGAAGGTGCGCTTCTGCTCCTGGAACCGGGACTCGCCGCGGCCGTTGGACATGGCCTGGTTCTGCAGCGGGCACTCACCGCCCTTGTCGCAGACCGGGCAGTCGAGCGGGTGGTTCAGCAGCAGGAACTCCATGGCCGCGCGCTGCGCCTTCTCGGCGACCGGCGAGGTGAGCTGCGTCTGCACCACCATGCCCTCGGCGACCTCGATCGCGCACGACGGCTGCGGCTTGGGGAAGCCCCGGCCGTTTCCCGCGTCGGGGATGTCGACCAGGCACTGCCGGCAGTTGGCCGCCGGATCGAGCAGCGGATGGTCGCAGAACCGCGGGATCTGGATGCCCAGCAGCTCGGCGGCCCTGATGATCAGAGTGCCCTTGGGGACACTGACCTGGAACCCGTCGATGGTCAGGGTCACCAGGTTCGTTTCGGTCTCTACGACGGTCACTGCTCACCCCAGAGAGTGGACTTCTTCGGGTCGAACGGGCAGCCGCCGATCTCGAAGTGCTTGAGGTACTCATCGCGGAAGTACTTCACCGAGGAGTGGATCGGGCTGGTGGCGCCGTCGCCCAGCGCGCAGAACGACCGGCCCAGGATGTTGTCCGCGATGTCGGTGATCGTGGCCAGGTCGTCCTCGGTGCCCTGGCCCGCCTCCAGCCGCTTGAGCACCTGCTTGAGCCAGTAGGTGCCCTCGCGGCACGGCGTGCACTTGCCGCACGACTCATGGGCGTAGAACTCCGTCCAGCGCAGCACCGTACGGACCACGCAGGTGGTGTCGTCGAAGATCTGCAGGGCTCGGGTGCCGAGCATCGAGCCCTTGGCGCCGACTGCCTCGAAGTCGAGCGGCACGTCGAGGTGCTCGTCGGTGAAGATCGGCGTGGAGGAGCCGCCCGGGGTCCAGAACTTGATCCGGTGCCCCGCGCGGATGCCTCCGGCCATGCTGAGGAGCTCGCGCAGCGTGATGCCGAGCGGCGCTTCGTACTGGCCGGGCCGGGTGACGTGGCCGCTCAGCGAGAAGATGCCGAAGCCCTTCGACTTCTCGGTGCCCATCCCGGCGAACCAGTCGGCGCCGTTGCCGATGATGGAGGGAACACTGGCGATCGACTCCACGTTGTTCACCACAGTGGGCGAGGCGTAGAGACCCGCCACGGCCGGGAACGGAGGCTTGAGCCGCGGTTGACCCCTGAAGCCTTCGAGCGAGTCGAGCAGCGCCGTCTCCTCGCCGCAGATGTAGGCGCCCGCGCCGCTGTGCACGACCAGCTCCAGGTCATACCCGGAGCCGAGGATGTCGGTGCCGAGATAGCCCTTCGCGTACGCCTCCCGCACGGCCGCCTGCACCCGCCTGATCACGTGCAGCACCTCGCCGCGCACATAGATGAAGGCGTGGCTGGCCCGGATCGCGTACGACGTGATGATGACGCCCTCGACCAGCGCGTGCGGGTTGGCCATCATCAGCGGGATGTCCTTGCAGGTGCCCGGCTCCGACTCGTCGGCGTTGACGACGAGATAGTGCGGCTTGCCATCCCCCTGGGGGATGAACCCCCACTTCATGCCGGTCGGGAAGCCCGCGCCGCCGCGGCCGCGCAGCCCGGAGTCCTTGACGGCCTGGATGACGGCGTCGGGCTCCATGCCCAGCGCCTTCTTGGCCGCCTCATACTCGCCGTAGCCGTCGAGGGTGAAGGAGTCGGGCTGGTCCCAGTTCGCGGTCAGGACCGGGGTGAGAGTGACGCTCATGCCTCAGGGGCCTTCCATCCGTTGGCCTTGGCGACCTTCAGGCCCTCCAGCGAGGGCCCGGCGGCCGACGGGCCGTCACCGGCCAGGCCGTCGGGCAGGCCCGCGAGCACGCGCGAGGCCTCCTTGAAGGTGCAGAGCTTCTTCGGGCCGCGCGTGGGCCGCACGTCCTTGCCGTCGCGCAGGTCGTCGACGAGCTGCTTGGCCGACTCGGGCGTCTGGTTGTCGAAGAACTCCCAGTTGACCATCATGACGGGGGCGAAGTCGCAGGCCGCGTTGCACTCGAGGCGCTCCAGCGAGACCTTGCCGTCGGGGGTCGCCTCGTCGTGTCCGACGCCGACGTGCTCCGACAGCTCCTCCCAGATCTGGTCGCCGCCCATGACCGCGCACAGCGCGTTGATGCAGACGCCGACGTGATAGTCGCCGACCGGCTTGCGCTTGTACATGGTGTAGAAGGTCGCGACGCCGGTGACCTCGGCCTTGCTGATGCCGAGCATCTCGGCACAGAACTCCTGCCCGTGGTCGGAGACGTAGCCGTCCTCCGACTGCACGAGGTGGAGCAGGGGCAGCAGCGCCGACCGCGTCTTCGGGTAGCGCCCGATGATCTCCTTGGCGTCCCGTTCGAGACGCTCACGGACATCCGGTGAGTACGTCACGCGTCCTCCTCCGTCGGACACGTGACAAACGTGCTGTGTCCCTTTGTTCGTTCGCTGCGCTCACTCACCTGTCCACACCTCCCATGACGGGGTCGATAGATGCCACCGCGGCGATCACGTCGGCGACCTGGCCGCCCTCGGCCATCGCGGGGAAGCCCTGCAGGTTGCAGAAGGACGGCTCGCGGAAGTGCACGCGGTAGGGGCGGGTGCCGCCGTCGCTGACCACGTGCGCGCCGAGCTCGCCCTTGGGCGACTCGATGCTGGCGTACGCCTGCCCGGCCGGCACCCTGAAGCCCTCGGTCACCAGCTTGAAGTGGTGGATGAGGGCCTCCATCGAGGTGCCCATGATGTGGGCGATGTGGTCGGGCGAGTTACCGAACCCGTCGGGGCCGAGCGCGAGCTGCGCGGGCCAGCCGATCTTCTTGTCCTCGATCATCACCGGGTCGCCCTTGAGCGGCCCCGCGATGCGGTCGAGCGCCTGCTCGACGATCTTGAGGGACTCCTCCATCTCCTTCATCCGGACGAGATAGCGCGAGTACACGTCGCACCCACGCTCGGTGGGGACGTCGAACTCGTACGTCTCGTAGCCGCAGTAGGGCTGCGACTTGCGCAGGTCCCACGGCAGGCCCGCGGCGCGCAGGATCGGGCCGGTGATGCCCAGCGCCATGCAGCCGGTCAGGTCGAGGTAGGCGACGTCCTGCGTGCGGCGGACATAGACCGGGTTCTCGTCGAGGAGCTTGCGGATGTCCTTGATCCGCTTGGGCATCTCCTTGAGGAACTCGCCGACCTTGTCGACCGCGCCCGCGGGCAGGTCGACGCTCACGCCGCCCGGCCGGATGTAGGCGTGGTTCATGCGCAGGCCGGTGATGTACTCGAACAGGTCCATGACCATTTCGCGGTCGCGGTAGCCGAACAGGAACGGCGTGGTCGCGCCCAGCTCCATGCCGAAGGTGCCCATGGCCACCAGGTGCGAGGCGATGCGGTTGAGCTCCATCATCATCACGCGGATGGCCTGCGCCCGGTCAGGGATGCGGTCCTCGATGCCGAGCAGCTTCTCCACGCCCAGGCAGTAGGCGGTCTCGTTGAAGATCGGCGAGAGGTAGTCCATGCGGGTCACGAACGTGGTGCCCTGCGTCCACGTCCGGTATTCCATGTTCTTCTCGATGCCGGTGTGCAGGTAGCCGATGACGCCGCGCGCCTCGGTGACCGTCTCACCGTCGAGGGTCAGGACCAGTCGCAGCACGCCGTGCGTGGACGGGTGCTGCGGGCCCATGTTGACGACCAGGCGCTCGTCCTGCGAGTCGCGCACGCCGGACACGACCTGGTCCCAGTCGGCCCCGGTGACCGAGTAGACCTTGCCCTCGGTCGCCTCGTCATAAGCCGTGCTCACGCGTGTTCCTCCCGCCGGTCGTCAACGCTCAGCTCGACATGCTCGCTCACGCGTACGACCTCCTGTGATCGGGCGAGGGGATGGTGGCGCCCCGGTATTCCACGGGGATGCCGCCCAGCGGGTAGTCCTTGCGCTGCGGGTGGCCGTCCCAGTCGTCGGGCATCATGATCCGGGTGAGGCCAGGATGGCCGTCATAGATGATGCCGAAGAAGTCGTACGTCTCCCTCTCATGCCAGTCATGACCAGGGTAAACGCCAACGGTGGATGGAATGTGCGGGTCGTCGTCGGGGCAGGCGGCCTCGACGCGTACGCGCCTGTTGCGGGTGATCGAGCACAGGTGGATGACCGAGTGCAGCTCCTCTCCCGTCAGGTGCGGGTAGTGCACGCCGGACACGCCGAGCGAGAGCTCGAAGCGCAGCGCCGGGTCGTCACGCAGCTTCTGGCACACCTCGACCAGCCGCTCCCGCTTGACGTGCAGGGTGAGCTCGCCGCGGTCGACGACGACCCGCTCGATCGCGTCGTCGAGCGCGAGCGCGTCGACGATCTCGTCGAAGTAGCCGCCGTACGGGCGGGGCGTCGAGATCTGGGGCTGCCGGCGTACGACGAGACCGCCGTAGCCGGAGGTGTCGCCGGAGTCCGAGGCCCCGAACATGCCGTGCCTGGCGACGGGCGCCTCGGGCACCGCGGGGACCTGGGCCTCAGGCGTCTGCCCGCTGTCCGGGCTGCCAGGGAGGTTGTCGGGCGAGGTCACTTCGATGCCCCCTGGTCGATCAGCGGCAGCGTACGCAGCGCCTGCAGCTCGAGCTCGTCGATCTGCTTGGCGCGGTGCGCGCCGAACTTCATGTTCTGGATCTTGTCGTGCAGCTTCACGATCGCGTCGATCAGCATCTCGGGCCGCGGCGGGCAGCCGGGCAGGTAGATGTCGACCGGAACGATGTGGTCGACGCCCTGCACGATGGCGTAGTTGTTGAACATGCCGCCGCTGGAGGCGCACACGCCCATGGAGATGACCCACTTGGGCTCGGCCATCTGGTCGTAGATCTGGCGCAGCACGGGAGCCATCTTCTGCGAGACCCGCCCGGCGACGATCATGAGGTCGGCCTGGCGAGGAGACGCCGAAGCGCGCTCCATGCCGAAGCGCGCCAGGTCGTAGTGGGGGCCACCGGTAGCCATCAGCTCGATGGCGCAACAGGCGAGGCCGAACGTGGCCGGCCACACGGAGCTCTTACGCGCCCATCCGGCGGCCGCCTCGACGGTGCTGAGGATGAACCCGCTGGGGAGTTTCTCTTCAAGTCCCATTTTCAGTCCCAGTCCAGACCCTTGCGGCGCCACACGTACGCGTAGGCGGCGAGCACGGTGACGATGAACAGCAGCATCTCCACGAGGGCGAACAGCCCCAGGCCCGGGGCGATCGCCTGGCCCGCGTCGTTCAGCTCCGGCGCGAACGAGACCGCCCACGGATAGAGGAAGATGATCTCGATGTCGAACACGATGAAGAGCATCGCGGTGACCATGTATTTGAGCGGGAACCGTCCGCCACCGACCGGCTGGGGCGTCGGCTCGATGCCGCATTCGTAGGCGTCAAGCTTGGCGCGGTTCCAGCGCTTGGGGCCGGTGAAGGGAGCGATGGCGACCGAGAAGATCGCGAAGCCCCCCGCGAGAACGGCGAGCACCAGGATGGGCACGTAAAGGTCCATCGCTACGCCTCCTCTGGAGTCGCCGCGCGCGCGGGCGCGCAGCCGGATCTGTCAGTTGTGAGATTCATGCTGGTGGCGCGACCTTCGAGAGTGCGTTTATGATCTTGTCCGACGCATCGCCTCGCCGGTCGGTGAGATTACCAAGGAGTTTGAGCGCGAAGCGCATCAGCCTCGGGTGGGGAAGCCCGTGCCTGGTGCCGAAGCGCATCACGCCCGGCTTCCCGATCGCCTCGACGAACCATCTGCCGAGAGTGAAGTAACCACCGTATGCGTCTTTCAGCACGCGGGGGTAAGTCCGCAGGGTCCGCTCGCGCTGCGCTGGAGTGGTGCCCCTGAGGGCCTTTGCGATGATCTCGGCGGCGATCTCGCCGGTCTCCATGGCGTACGCGATGCCCTCGCCGTTGAACGGGTTGATCGAGCCGCCGGAGTCGCCCACCAGCATCAGGCCGCGCGTGTAGTGCGGCTGCCTGTTGAAGGCCATCGGGAGCGCGGCGCCGCGGATGGGCGCCGTCATGTTCTCCTCGGTGAAGCCCCAGTCGGCCGGCATCGACCGGCACCAGCGCCTGAGCAGGTCGCGGTAGTCGATGTTCTTGAACTGGGCGCTGGTGTTGAGCAGGCCGAGCCCCACGTTGGCGGTGCCGTCGCCGACGCCGAACACCCAGCCGTAGCCGGGCAGCAGCGTGTCGCCGTCCCACAACTCCAGCCACGTCTCCAGGTAGTCGTCGTCGTGGCGGGGGCTCTCGAAGTAGGTGCGCACGGCCACGCCCATCGGGCGGTCCTCGCGCTTGTGCAGGCCCATGCCTAGGGCGAGGCGGGTGCTGTTGCCGTCGGCGGCCACGACCACGCGCGCGCGGAACGTACGGCCGTCCCTGGTGGTCACGCCGACGATGTGGCCGCTGCGGTCGTCGAGCACCGGGCCGGTGACGGTGACGCCCTCCATGAGGCGCGCGCCCGTCTTCACCGCGGTGGCCGCGACGATCTGGTCGAAATCCTGCCGGGTGCGTACGAGCCCGAAGTCGGGGAAGCGCTCCAGCTGGGGCCAGTCGAGCTCGAACCGCAGGCCACCGCCCACGACACGCAGACCCTTGTTCCTGACCCAGCCGGGGGCGTCGATGTCGACCCCCATGTTGAGCAGCTGCTTGACGGCCCGCGGCGTCAGGCCGTCGCCGCAGACCTTCTCGCGGGGGAACCTGGTCTTCTCCAGGAGCAGCACGTCGAGGCCGGCCTGGGCGAGGTAGAAGGCGGCTGCGGAGCCGGCCGGGCCGGCGCCGACGACGATGACATCAGCGTCAGCTGTGCAACTGGTCGCGTCAGCGCCACTCTGTCGGCTTCGCTCTCTCGGGACGAGCTCCTGCGCTTGAGGTCGGGCTGCTGGCACGGTCACTGGACTGTCCTGTCCTACACGCTCGAAGGCCTGGGGTGTCGCGCCTTCGTTCCTTTGTGAACCCCTTCACAAACTTGTCGGCCCGAAGTCTACTGCTTTTCGTGCACATAGTGGCAGTCGGGGGGCACTTCCCGGACACGACAAGGCCCTTCGTCCTGACGAAGGGCCTTTACCTGCGTGCCGGGCGCCGTCAAACGTCGAACTCGTCGTTCCGGACCCCCTTGACGAAGGCCCGCCACTCGCCGGGGGTGAAGATCAGGGCCGGCCCGGAAGGGTCCTTGGAGTCACGGATCATGATCTCTCCGCCGGCGCCCCTGGCGAACTCGACACACTCACCTGCCGCTCCGCTGAACGAGCTCTTCCGCCAGCCATCCGACAGGACAGAACCGTTCATCGGACGGCGTCCCCCTAGCCTCAAGAGTCACTACGGTCACACTAGTGGTTGGAGGCATCGTAGAAGCGCTTGGTAACCGATTGATGACGATTACTTTCCGAAATGATCGCCTAAAGGCCGGCCAGCGAGGCGATGAAAGCCCGTGACTCCTCCTCGCTCAGGGCCTGACCCAGGAGCCCGTCGAACACCAGAGAGTACTGGAGGACCGTCTCCTCGTCTTCCGACAGCGTGAAAACGGGATGGTTCTCGAAGTAGACGGCCTCGCGGGAGATGTCCCCCAGCACCGGCATCGCGGGAAAGCTCAAAAGGATGAAGTTGGCGATGTCGGTAGGATGCGGCTGCTCCAGCGGGAGCACGCGAATGCTGACGTTCGGCATGTCGCTCATCTTCATGAGATGGCTCATCTGGTCACTCATCAGCTTGGCGTCCGCGTCGCCGAAACGCCGGCGCAGGACCGCCTCGTCGAGCACGACGGAGTAGTTGAGCGGCGGGTCCTTCATGAGCACCCGCTGCCGGCGCAGCCTCGCACGGGTCCTGCGCTCGATCTTGCCGGGCGGCGCCATCTCGACTATGCGGGCCAGGTAGCCCATGTGCTCGGCGTAGTCGCGTGTCTGCAGCAGCCCGGGGAGGCTGAAGGACCCCCAGGCCCTGACCAGGCTCGCGCCGTCCTCCAGCCCGAAGAGTTCCACGACGGCGTCGGCGAACACGTCCGCGTAGGCGTCCCACCACCCCTTGTTCTCGCCGTGGGCGAGTTCGAGCAGCAGGCGGCTGAGCTCGTCGTCGACTCCGTAGTGCTTGAGGAGCAGCGCCACGTCCTTGGCCGAAGGCGCCACCTGGCCCGTTTCGAGGCGCGAGATCTTGGAGGTCGACCAGCGTAAGGACCGCGCGACCTGTACGCCGTGGAGCCCCGCCTCCTCGCGAAGTCGCCGCAGTTCGGCGGCGAGCTTCCGGCGGCGGAGTGTCGGATTGATTTCTCCGACCACTCGGCTCCTCCCAAGGAATTCACTGATTATGCCCATTTCAACTACTGGACAATCCTCGCCGGGAAGGTCTGCTTTCGTCCCGGAAAGAGTCCCTGCCATCATCCCCGCGGGAATTGCACGGGAACGCCCTCCGGCACACCCTTAGGGTAGCCCGCCATGAAGGAATGCGGAGGAAGAAGGGAGGGGCAGATCCGGGAATTTCGGGTGCGCGAATGGGCGGATGGTCGGAACCCACCCGCCCGTAGCCGCGCTGCACCCTGACTCTGACTCAGACCAAAATCCGGAGCCGCGGACATGTCCGACAGTACACGCGGGAGCAGACAACGCAAGGGTAGCTGGGCACAATTAACCGCCGCCGTGAACAGGTGGATCTGGCGCGGGCCCAACGAGTTCGCGAGAGACAACGGCTGGGAGATCGACCAGAGGCGATGGGGCGCGCGCCACTATCGCGATCCCCGCTTCAACGCGCGCAAGAAGGAGATGATGGAGGCCGCCGCCAAGGAGGGCGACCCGGACCGCCGGAGCGACGTCCGGGCGGTCTCAGAGCCGCCGCCCAGGAGGTTCGGGAACCATCCGCAGATCCCCGTGGCGCACGACCCCGGGGCCGCCGCGGGCCTGGTCTGAGCGGTGGCGAGCCGAGATCGCGACTGGTGCTCAGGCACCGGTTCCAGGGCCTGTGCCCGCACCTCATCACCATCGAGCTCAGGCGGGCTTGAATCCCCTGTGCATGGCGACGATCCCCATCGAGAGGTCGCGCCATGCCACGCGTTCCCAGCCGGCGTCCTGGATCATGCGTGCCAGCGTCGGCTGGTCGGGCCAGTCGCGGATCGACTCCGCCAGATATTCGTAGGAGTCGTCATTGGACCCGAACACCTTGGCCACCTTGGGCAGCAACTTCATCAGATATTCGCGGTAGACCAGGTTGAACGGGGCGAACGTGACGTGCGAGAACTCGAGGATCACCAGGCGCCCGCCCGGCCTCGTCACCCGCAGCATCTCCTTCAGCGCCCGCGTGGTGTCGTGCACGTTGCGCAGCGCCACCGAGATCGTCACCGCGTCGAAGGAGTCGTCGGCGAACGGCAACCGCAGCGCGTCACCCGCGACGAACGGCACCCCCTGCCCCGTCAACGCGTTGCCGCCGTGGCGGCGCACGCCGGTGCGGAGCATGCCGAGCGAGAAGTCGGAGGCGATCGCCCGCGCGCCCAGCGAGGTGAACGCGTCGGTGGAGGTGCCCGTGCCGGCCCCCAGGTCAAGGACGATCTCCCCGGGCCCCGCGTCGACCGCGGCGGCCGCCGCCCTGCGCCAGAGCCTGACCTGCCCGAGGGAGACCACATCGTTGACGAAATCGTAACGCCGGGCGGTGCGATCGAACATCGCGGCGACCTCGTCCGGCTGTTTGTCCAACTGAGCGCGCGTCATGCCCACACCATATGGCCACCGGAACATTCAACGGAAAGTATCCACCTCATTACGCAACGTCTGCTAGAAATTGGCGAATGCTTGCCCGTCTCGCCCTTGCGGCGATCATCGCCTCGGCCCCCACCGCGCATCCTCGCGTCGTGCTGGCCGACCCGATCGACAGCACTCCCCACGTGCTCGACGGCATCGTCAACGCCATCGCCGTCGTGGGTCGCACCGTCGTGGTCGGCGGTGCGTTCAGCGAGGTCGCCGACGCCGCCCGCACCACCACCTATCCGCGCTCCAACGTGTTCGCCTACGACCTGGCCACCGGCCGGATCCTGGAGGACTTCGCGCCCGTCGTCCCCGGCGCCGTCCACGGCCTGGCCGCGGGCGAGCGCGGCACCGTCTACGTCGGCGGCCAGTTCTACGGCGTCAACAACGAGCCGTCCAGGGCGCTGGCCAAGCTGCGCCTCTCCGACGGCGCGCTGGTGCCCGGCTTCGCACCGCGCATCGGCGGCGGCACGGTGACCACGCTGGCCCGGCAGGGCTCCAAGCTGTACGTCGGCGGCGACTTCATCAGCCCGCGCACCGCGCTGGCCAGGCTCGACGCGGTCACCGGCGCGGCCGACCCCGACTTCGCCATCACGCCGGGCAAGCCGCTGACCAGGCAGGTGAAGGTCTACGCGCTGGCCGTCTCGCGCGACAGGCTCGCCGTGGACGGCACGTTCACCACGCTCGACGGCGCGTCCAGGCCGCAGCTCGGGCTGATCGACGTCAGCGGGCGCGTGGCCAGGGTCGCTCCGTGGCGGACCGACGTGTACGCGCGCAAGTGCATGGCCGCGTTCCCGTCGTACGTGCGCGGCCTCGACTTCTCCCCCGACGGCCGCTATTTCGCGGTGGTCACCACGGGAGGCCCGAGGGCCGGCATGTGCGACACGACCGCCAGGTTCGAGACCTACGCCAAGGGCTCGCGCATCAAGCCGACCTGGGTCAACAGCACGGGGGGCGATTCGCTCTACGCGGTCTCGGTGACGGGGGCGGCGGTCTATGTGGGCGGGCACCTGCGCTGGCTGGACAATCCGCGGGGCCGCGACTCCGCCGGCCCTGGAGCGGTGTCACGGCCCGGCATCGGCGCCATTCATCCGCGCACGGGAAAGGCCCTGAGTTGGAATCCGACGCGCGAGCGCGGGATCGGCGTGAAGGCGTTTTACGCGCATCCCACCGGACTACTTGTCGGTAGCGACACGACGAGACTCGGACGGGAGTACCATGCCCGGATTGGCATGTTCCCCCTGCCCTAGTCGTCGTGCGGCTTCGGCCGGTCGACCTTGTCGCTGATGCGCGCACTCAGGGCATCACGCTGTCTGGACAGCAGGACGTAGCTGGCTATGCCGCTGATCAAGAATGAGCAGACGATCAGCACCAGCGGGTTAGTCAGTCCGAGCAGCCACAGCACACTCAGGGTCACCAGAAACAGGCCGATCCGCGACGCGGTGTAAACGAGAACGGGACGCACGGGTTCGAGGTTACTCGGACCCGTGTCGCGGTCGCTCTTCGCATCAGACGCGAGCACTGCTACTGTCCCAGTCAGGGAGTTTCGTAAAGAAACACCCACGAGAGCCCCAAAGAGGCTCTATCATATAACAATCGGGCAGTCAGCTGATAACAACCCGTGATCTTTGTAGAAAACCACGGATAAATCAGGCTTCGCTCGACACACTGGTTACCTGTCCGCCCGCTGGCAGGAAGCGGGATGCGAGGGGGAGAGATTGGTGGAGAGTAGCAGCGAGCGTCTGCTGACCCCAGGAGAGGTTGCCGCCCTCTTCCGGGTAGACCCAAAGACGGTTACGCGCTGGGCTGCGGCAGGCCGCATCAGCAGTATCCGCACCCCCGGAGGGCACCGGCGCTTCCGCGAGTCGGAAGTCCACGCCCTTCTCCGAGGCGAGGACGTTCTCACGGCCGACAGGCCGGCAGGTGAGTCCCCGCGCGTCTGACGTTCCGTCCAGTCGGTGATCCTGTCCGCCAGGATCACCGCGGACGGGATCGACTTGTTGCGTGCTTCCCGGCCACACTTCCGTACGGTGAGCACGGGGCGGCGCCATCCGCCGACCGTGGCTGGCGCCTGTCCGTCCGTTCCCCCTCAGGCACCTTCCTGCTCGGCCTTGAAGGCCAGGAACTCGCGTTCCAGATCGTCGTTCTCCTCTTCCCAGCGCCGGCGGCGCTCGGCTGCCTCCTCCTCCGTCAGCGCCTCGGGCAGGAACGTCTCGTAATCGGGATCATCGGGCTGGAGCTCCACGTACGCGTTGCCGATCAGCCGACCGTCTTCGCTGGTCAGGCTCTGCGGCACGCGTAGCGTCCCGTCCGCGAGCCGGATGACGTACATGGTGGACCACCTAGATTCCGTAGCGCCGGTTGAAGAACAGCATGACGTCGAGCGCCATCCGCGTGTCGCCTCCGAGCATGTCCACCAGGGCGGGACGCTGGCGGGAGGCGATGGCGGCGAAGGCGTCGGCGAAGAACTCCTTGCGTCCCAGCCCGCCTCCCTGGCGGTGGAACGTCGAGGCCAGCACCGGCATGGCCGTCTCGTAGAGCCGCACGAACTCGGGCGAGTCCGATACCCACTCGCCGTGCGCCGAATCGACGTCGTCGATGGCGTGGCCGACCTCGTGCATCATCACGTCAGGAGTGGGCGAGGGACGGTCGCCCACCACGATCTTGCGGTCCCCGTACGCACCCGCGCAGATGTCCCAGGTCGCGCGGCCCGACGGTAAGGGGGCGCCGCGTAAGTAGCCCATGTCGTCGAGGTCGGGCACGCCTCCGGGGCCGACGTAGATGCCTTCGAGGCCGGCCGCGAGCTTGTCCTTGAGCCCGTCGGGCAGCCGGGCCAGGCTCTCCACCGCGTGGACGACCTCGGGGGACGGCGGCCCTCTCCGGACGTCCCACTGCCGGTGCAGGATCTGCTCCAGCCTGCCGCAGTGGCGTAAACCGTCGCCCATCGAGGGCACGTCAGGCCGGTTCGGCTGCGCCCTGGGCGGCTCCTCGTTGAGCTCGAAGTCGTACCAGGTGTAGCGGGGGCGCTCGGCCACGGCGGCCGGCAGCCGCGCGCGGCGCTCGCGCACCGTGAAGGCGTCCCACGTCACCTGGCGCTCGCGACGGCCCGGCGGCGTCCCCGCCTCCCCTTCAGGCCGGGCCCCGCGCTCCGCACTGTCACCGCCCGGCCATCCCCGCTCCGGCTGCCCGGCGATCGGCCAGGCGCCGCGCTCCGGCTGGTCGGCCCCCGGCCAGTGCCTGCGGTCCGGCTGATCGCCCCCGGGCCAGTGCCTGCGTTCCGGCTGGCCCGCGCCGGGCCAGGCCGACCGCTCCTGGCGGCCGCTGAGCTTGCCGCTGCCCGCCGGACGCCGGCGGTCCGTGCCCTTGTCTCTGGCCGCCGCGCGGGCCTCCCTGCGCCTTTCACGGGCGTTGGACCAGAACGAGCGCTCGGAGTCGGGTGGCGCCTCGCCGCGCCGGGAGAAGAGGTAGGAACCGCGCCGCCACCAACGTCCGCGTCGATGCCGGCCCTTGTCGTGAGAAAAGGCCATCGCACCCCTCAACGCCGTGAAGCCCATGCAGACCGGCACATCGGGTTCCACCGTACGACGTCGATCTTCTCCTAGTCACCCGAAATGGGACATCAAGCGGCACGATCACGCTGAGGATGGCTTACAGTTCGGGCATGGCAGGTGTTCTTATCGGCCTTGGGCTGCTCGCCTTCTGGCTCTTCTCCCTCTTCGACGTGGTGACCACGCCGGAAGACGAAGTTAGGAACGTACCAAAAGCGCTCTGGATCCTGATAGTCGTGCTGATCCCGCTGCTCGGCGGCCTGGTGTGGATGGCCCGTGGCCGCCCGCGGGCCCCACGGGCGGCATGGCCCGTCCCCCCGGGCCCCGGCACGCCGAAGGGACCGGACGACGACCCCGACTTCCTCCGTGATCTCGACCGCCGCATGCGCGGTGACGACGTCAGCTAGTCCACGTCGGCGTAGCTGTGCAGGCCCTCGAAGAAGATGTTGACCCCGACCAGGTTGAACAGGAGGCAACCGTACGCCACCAACTGCACGATCGTCGCCGACCTCCCGCGCCAGCCGGCCGTCACCCTGGCATGCAGGTAGGCGGCGTAGCCGATCCACGTGATGAACGACCACACCTCCTTGGGGTCCCAGCCCCAGTAGCGGCCCCACGCGCGGTCGGCCCAGAGAGCGCCCGCGATGACGGCGAACGTCCACACCGGGAAGGCGAGCACGATCGCCCGGTGCGCCACCCGCTCCAGGTCGGCGCGGGCCGGCAGCCGCGAGAGCCCGTCGCCGCGCAGGAGGTAGAGCACGCCTGACACCCCCGCGATCGTGAACAGGCCGCTGGCGATGATCGCGGCGGAGACGTGGATGGCGATCCAGTACGAGTCGAGCGCCGGCACCACCGGCCCCGCCGTGGTGTAGAAGGTCTTCACCGCGAGGCCGAGACCGAGCGCAGCGGTGACCATGACGAAGGAGCCGAGGAAGCGCACGTTGGTGCGCACCTGGGTGAGCAGGAACGCGGTCACGGCGGCGAAGCAGATGGCCACCACGAACTCGTACATGTTGCCCCAGGGCCACCGGTCGGCGGCCAGGCCGCGGGTGGCGATGGCGCCGAGGTTCGCGGCCCAGCCGAGCCACGCGAGCGCCAGGGCGGCCGTACCGGCCCTGACCGCGGTTCTCGACTGCGGCGCGCCGCCGTCCCGAGCCGTCGCGGCGACGTCTCCTCCGGGCGCCGTCGCGTCGTCGCCCGCGTCCACGTGGTCACCCGGGAGCCCCGTGACCGCGTCGCGGCCCGGCGCCCCGTCAATGGCCCCGTCACCAGCTGTGGCGCCGACCGTGACCGGCTTCCTGGCGGCGAGCGGGCCGGCCGCGGACCGCGCGGCCGCACCGGGACGGGCCCGGCCGAAGGCGAGCTCGATCGCGAACCCGATCATCGCGACGACGTAGAGCAGGACGGCGGCGACGACGAAAAGGTCGCTCAGCTCGGCGAGTTGCTCAGCGGACATCCTTTTCTCCTGCTGATAGATCCTTGACGATGTCGGCGAACTCCTCGGTGAAGCCCGCCGCGGAACCCTCTGTGCGGGTGAGGCCGCCCACCTCGACCTTGCCGCCCTCGATCCTGACGAACACCCTGCGCCGCCTGATCATCAGCGACAGGGCGATGGCGACGACGGCGGTGCCGCCCGCCACCAGCGCGGGAATGCGGCCGGGGTCGTAGGTCGTCTGGAGCGTGATCCACTCCTTGACCCCGGTGAACTCGATCGTGCCCACGCCACCCGGCAGGTCGACCGACTGGCCCACGGCCAGCGGCCTGGGCGTGTCGGAGGCCATGAGCAGCGGGTTGAGCTTCTTCATCACCTCGGGCGGCGCCAGCTCGTAGACCGACTGCGGCCGGCCCGAGCGCACGCCCAGGTCACCGGAGAAGGCTCCGAGCACCTGCACCTCGGGGTTGAGCTCGCCGGGGAAGGCGGAGACGTGGCTGCCGTCGGTCAGCGGCACGCTCGTGGGCAGGAAGCGCAGCAGGAAGCCCAGCTGCTCCGGCTGCGCGTCGGGCGCCTTGACCACGCATCCCGAGGTCATCGTGGCCTTGTCCTCGATGAGGCACGGGACGGGCCCTTCGAAGGCCACCTGGCCCTTGCCGTCGGTCACCCTGAAGATGGGGGCGTAGCCGTTGCCGATCAGATAGGTCTGGGTGCCGCCGACGTCGAGGGGCTCGTTGACCTTGAGCTCGTAGTCGCGGGCGGGTGCCTCGGGCGAGTCGTTGACCTTCAGGCGGGCCGCGTAGTCGAGCACCTGGCCCTTCCTCTCGCCCGTGACCTGGTAGGAGACCTTGAGGTCGGCCAGCTCGAAGGAGAACGGCTCCAGCGACTCGGCCGACACCTGGCTGCCGGGCATGAACCGGTCGTAGGCGGCCACCGTGTTGGCGAACCCGTCGCCCTCGACGACCAGGACGTTGCCCCGGTAGCCGAAGAGCGAGCCGGCGCCGATCGCGATCAGGATGCCGAGCAGGGCGACGTGGAAGAACAGGTTGCCCGTCTCGCGCAGGTAGCCCTTCTCCGCCGACACCCAGCCGTCGCCGGTGGCGACCCGGAAACGCATCTTGCGCAGCCGCCGGGCGGCCTGCTCGACCGTGAGGTCGCCGTCGAACGTGGCGGAGTGCGGCAGCCTGGACGGCCGTTTCGGCGCGGCGGGCGGCTTGCGGCGCAACTCGCGCAGGTAGGTCGTGGTGCGCGGGACGATGCAGCCGATGAGCGAGGTGAACAGCAGCAGGTAGACGGCGGCGAACCAGGTCGAGGAGAACACCTCGAAGAGCTGGAACCTGTCGTACCACTCGGCGAGGGCCGGGTTCTGCTCGTAGAGCGTGGCCACCTTGCCGGGCTCGACGCCGCGCTGCGGCACCACCGAGCCGGGCACGCTGCCGAGGGCCAGCAGGAACAGCAGGATCAGCGCCGTACGCATCGAGGTGAGGGTGCGCCATCCCCAGCGCAGCCAGCCCACCGGCCCGAACCCGGCCGGCCTGGGCGAGCGCGGCTTCTCCAGCTCCTGGACGCTCATCAGATCACCGGCTCGAAGGCGCCGATCAGACCCTGCATGGCCGCGATCATCTCTCCCCAGAGCCCGGTCACGAGCAGCACGCCGACGGCCACCATCATGCCGCCGCCGACCCTGGTGATCAGGCGCGAGTGTTTGCGGATGGCCCGGAACGTACGCAGGGCCTTGCTGTAGGCGAGCGCCGCCCCCACGAAGGGCAGCCCGAGCCCGAGCGCGTACGCGACCGCGAGCAGCGCCCCACGCCCGGCGCTGCCCTCGTTGAGCCCGAGCGCCAGCACGACGGCCAGCGTGGGCCCGATGCACGGGGTCCACCCTAGCCCGAACACCACCCCGAGCAGCGGCGCGCCCGCCAGCCCCGCGGACGGCACCCGGTGGATGCGCACGTCGCGCATCAGGCCGGGCACGACGCCCAGGAACGCGAGTCCCAGCAGGATGGTGAGCACGCCGAGCACCCGTGTGATGATCTCGGCGTTGCCGAGCATGACCGACCCGAGCCCGCCGAACAGCGCCCCGCTGAGCACGAAGACCAGCCCGAACCCGGCCACGAACAGGACCGTGCCGAGCACCAGCCGCCCGCGCCTGGGGTCGGCGCTCATGCCGGTCACGTAGGACAGGTAGCCGGGCACCAGCGGCAGCACGCACGGCGACAGGAACGACACCACCCCGGCGAGCACCGCGATCGGCACCGCGAGCAGCAGCGAGCCCGAGGCGACGACGTCATTCATCGCGCACCTTGGTCACCGCGTTGAGCAGGTCGGTGTACTTCACCGCGCCCAGCGCCCTGGCCGCGATCCGGCCCTGCTCGTCGATGATCAGCGTGGACGGGATGGCGGCCGGCGGCACCGTGCCCTGGAAGGCCAGCGCGACCTTGCCGGGCTGGTCGAAGATGTGGGGGTAGCCGGTCTTCTCGGTGCGCTCGAAGGCCAGCGCGTCGGCCTGGCGGTCCTTGAAGTCGACGCCGAGGAACTCGACCCCGCTGTCCTTGGTCTTGGCGGCGACCTCCTTGAGCACGGGCGCTTCGGCCCGGCACGGGCCGCACCACGAGGCCCAGAAGTTGAGCACCACGACCTTGCCCTTATGCGCGGCGAGCGATGCGGTGCCCCCGTCGAGCGTGGGGCCCTCGATCGCGGGCGCCGGCTTGCGCTCGCCCGCCTCGAACACCTGCATCTTCCCGTCGCCCGCGACGAAACGGGTGTCACCCGCCTGCGGCTGGCCGCTCTGATTGCCCGCGCAGCCGGCGACCGTCGCAGCCAGGAGAACGAGAAGGATGGACTTGGTGCGCACGGAGGAAGATCTCCTTGTACTACAACCGGTAGAGCTTGCAACTCTACCGGCGGCGCCGCCCACCCCGTACATCGGGGAGCGCCTCAGGCTCCGGGGACGGAAGGGCCGGGATCGAGCGAGCCGGCCGGCTCGCTGTAGCCCACGCTGACCAGACGATCTCCGTCGAACGTGAATGTGGTGAGGCTGGCCAGCGCGCACTGCCTGCGCCGGGGATCGTGCCAGAGCCTGCGCCGCTCGGCGGCCATCCTGATCGCCCAGATGGGGAGTTGGTGGCTGACGAGCACCGTCTCGTGCCCGCGCGCCGCCGCCCTGGCGTCGTCGATCATCGAGCGCATGCGCTGGACGATGGCCGGATAGGACTCGCCCCATGACGGGCGGAGCGGATTCCAGAAATAGCGGTAGTTGCGCGGGTTGCGCAGCAGCGCCAGGCCGGGCCCCGAGATGCGGCCCTCCAGCAGGTTGCCGGCCTCGATCAGCCGGACGTCCTGCGTGATCTCGAGGCCCAGCTTGTCGGCGAGCGGCGTCGCCGTCTCCATCGCCCGCTCGAGCGGCGAGCTGTAGACGGCGACGATGTCACGGCCGCCGACCGCCTTGGCGACCGTCTCGGCCATGAGCCGGCCGGTCTCCGACAGGTGGTAGCCGGGCAGCCTGCCGTAGAGGATGCCTTTGGGGTTGTGCACCTCACCGTGACGCAGAAGGTGGACGACGGTCATTTCAGCCATGGTGTGGCACAGCCTATCCGCTCGGTCGCGCCGAGCCACGCGCCGAGCCCTTGGGGCCCGCGTCAGCCGGCGTTCACGCGACGGTAAAGTCGCGCCCTGAGGGGAGGCGCCGCGTTGAGTCCATGGGCACTCCTCCTCATTCTGGTCGCCGCCGTCGCCCACGCCTCGTGGAACATCCTGAGCAAGAAGGCCTCCCAGGCCGACGGCCTCGTCTTCGTCTGGCTCGTCGCCGTCGCGGCCGCGGTCGTGTGGGCGCCGCTGTTCGCCGGATACCTGATCGTCACGGCCGACCTTCCTACCTGGCAGGACCTCGCCGTGATCAGCGGCAGCATGGCCCTGCACCTCGGCTACTTCGTGCTGCTCCAGCGGGGGTACGGCACCGCGGACCTGTCGGTCGTCTATCCGGTCGCGCGCGGCACCGGGCCGATGCTGGCCAGCCTCTTCGCCGTGCTGTTCCTCGGCGAGCGGCCGTCGCCGGCCGGTGTGGCGGGGATCGTGCTGGTCGGGATCGGCGTGTTCATGCTCAGCGGCGGCAACGCGAGTGCCGGGCTCAAGGCGGTGGCGCCCGGGCTGGCCACGGGGGTGTTCATCGCCGGTTACACGGTGTGGGACTCGCAGGTGGTGACCGCGTTCGCGGTGGCGCCGCTCATGCTCAACTACCTCGGCGAGGCCGCCCGTGCTCTCGTGCTCGCGCCCGTCGTGCTGGGCACGCGGCGCAAGCTGGTGCTGCCCGTGTGGCGCGAGCACCGGTTCCGGATCGTGGGGACGGCTGTGCTGATCTTCGTTTCGTACGTGCTGGTGTTGTTCGCCTTCACGATGGCGCCGGTGAGCGTGGTGGCGCCGGCCCGGGAGGTCAGCGTGCTGATCGGGGTCCTGCTCGGCGGGCGGCTGCTGGCCGAGGGCGACCTGCGGCGCAGGCTGCTGGCGGCGGGCGTGATCGTCGGCGGCATCGTGGCCGTCACGCTCAGCTGACCGCCCAGGCGTTCTCCTGCGTCCTGCTGGCCTCGGCGAGCGCCTCGACCATGGCCCTGATCGCGGGGCGGCGGGCGGCGTCGGAGCGCCAGATCGCGTAGATGCGGCGTGACTGGCGCGGCCTGAGGGGAACAAGACTCACGCCGTCGGGCACGCAGTCCCGGCCGAGCCGGGGCACGATCGCGCAGCCCAGCCCGGCGGCCACGAGCGCGAGCTGGGTCGGATATTCCTCGGCCATGCAGGCGATCACCGGCTCGATCGAGGCGCTGCGCAACGTGAAGACCAGCCAGTCGTGGCAGACGGTGCCGGGCGAGCCGCTGATCCACCGCTCGCCGTGCAGCTGGGCCAGCTCCACCTCCTTCCTGCCTGCCAGCGGGTGGTCGGCGGGGATCGCGACGTCGGCGATGTCGTCGAGCAGCGTGGCCCTGGACAGGCCGTCGGGGATGGCCATGGGCCTGTTGAGCCAGTCCTGGATCACGCCCAGGTCGAGCTCGCCCCTGGCCACGTCGCGCACGACGCGCTCGGGCTCGCGCTCGTGCAGCTGCACCCACAGGTCGGGGTGGCGTCCCCTGAGCGCGACGAGGGCGGCGGGCATGAGGCCGCGCGAGGCGGTGGGGAAGGCGGCGGCGTTGAGCCGGCCGACGACCTCGCCGCGCAGCGCCTCGAAGTCGGCCTCCGCGGTCTCGACCAGGGCGAGGATGCGCTCGGCGTGCTCGGCGAGCAGGCCGGCCGCGTCGGTCAGCCGTACGCCGCGGCCATTGCGCTCCATGAGCTTGGCGCCGGTCTCCCGTTCCAGCTTGGCGATCTGCTGGGACACCGCCGACGGGGTCACCATCAGCGCGTCGGCGGCGGCGCCGACCGACCCGTAGACGTGCACAGCGTGAAGAGCCTTGAGCCGGTTCAAGTCCAACATGTAAGCCAGTCTAAATGGTTTAGCGTAGAAAGTCTCGCTTGTGGTTGATTGTGTAGCAGATGAAAATAGATGCATGAGAATCATCAAGCTGAAGAGGCAGCGCCCCGACACCGTCTCGTACCTCAAGGTCCTCGCCGAGCAGGCCCGCGAGCAGCGCATCCGCTACCAGAAGCCCGCTCGCTGAATGAGCCCCCGGCACCTCGCCCTCGCCGTCGTTATAGCCGCCGTCTGGGGCTTCAACTTCGTCGTCATGCAGACCGGCCTTCGACACTTCGCACCCCTGCAGTACTCCGGCCTCAGGTTCGCCCTGGCGGCGTTCCCCGCCCTGCTGTTCGTGGGGCGGCCGGGGGTCGCATGGCGCTGGGTGGCCGGGGTGGCCGCGGCCATCGGCGTGGGCCAGTTCGGCCTGCTGCTCGTCGGCATGCGGGCCGGCATGCCGGCCGGGCTGAGCTCGCTCGTCCTGCAGACGCAGGCACTGTTCACCGTGCTGTTCGCGGCGACGCTGCTCGGTGAGCGGCTCACCGCGCGCCGCCTCACGGGGCTGGCCGTCGCGTTCTGCGGGCTCGTCCTGGTCGCCTTCGACTTCGGCGTGTCGGGCCCGATCGGAGCCTTCGCGCTCTGCGTGGCCGCCGCGGCCGCCTGGAGCGTCGGCATCATCATCCAGCGCAGGGCCGCGCCCCCCGACTCGCTGCGCTTCATGGTCTGGGTCAGCGCCCTGTCGACGCCGCCGCTCCTGCTCATGTCCTTCCTGCTGGAGGGCGCGCCGACGCTGGACGCGCCGCTCGAGGGCTGGTTGTCCCTCGCGTACGTGGCGTTCGTCTCCACGCTGGGCGGCTTCGGCGCCTGGGGATTCCTGCTTCGCCGCTACGACGCCTCCACCGTGGGGCCGTACGCGCTGCTCGTGCCGGTGTTCGGCATGTCGTCGGCGGCGCTGGTGACCGGCGAGCCGCTGTCGTGGCCCACGGTGCTGGCGGCGGCGCTCATCATCGCGGGCGTGCTCTACTCCGGCAGCAGGCCCCGCCGCGTCCGGCGGAGCCCCGAGCGCCTGGAGAGCACCCTCGCGCGGCCGGCCTAGGCCGCGGCCGCGGCCGCCTTCGCCGCCGCCGGGAGCGCGTCGGCGACGCGGTTGAGTGCCTCGTCGTCGTGCGAGGCCGACAGGAACCACGCTTCGTACGCCGACGGCGGCAGGTAGACGCCCTGCTCCAGCATCGCATGGAAGAACGCGGTGAACGCGGCGGTGTCCTGTGTCCTCGCCTCCTCGAAGTTCGTGACCTCCGACTCCGTGAAGAAGATCGAGAACAGGCTGCCCGCCCGCTGCAGCCGGTGCGGCACCCCCGCCGCGGCGAGCGCCTCCGAGGCCGCGCCGCCCACCTGGGACGCCGCGGCGTCCACGCGCGCGTAGGCGTCGTCGTCGAGCGCCCGGAGCGTGGCCAGCCCCGCCGCGCAGGCCAGCGGATTGCCGGACAGCGTGCCCGCCTGGTAGACGGGGCCCTCAGGAGCCAGGTGGGCCATGACGTCGGCCCGGCCGCCGAACGCCGCCGCCGGCAGCCCGCCGCCCATGACCTTGCCGAACGTCATCAGGTCGGCGTCGACCGGGTCGAGGCCGTACCAGCCGGAGCGCGAGACCCTGAAGCCCGTCAGCACCTCGTCGACGACGAGCAGCGCGCCGTGGGCCGTGCACAACTCGCGCAGCCGCGCGTTGAAGCCGTCGCGCGGCGGGACCACCCCCATGTTCGCCGGGCACGCCTCGGTGATCACGCACGCGACGTCGCCGGCGGCGAACGCCTGCTCTATCGCCTCGACCGAGTTGTACGGCAGCACGATCGTGTCGGCCGCCGCCGCCCCCGTCACGCCCGGCGTGTCCGGCAGCCCGAACGTCGCCACCCCCGACCCGGCCGCGGCCAGCAGCGCGTCGACGTGCCCGTGGTAACACCCGGCGAACTTGATCACCTTGGACCGCCCGGTGAAGCCGCGCGCCAGCCGCACGGCGCTCATCGTCGCCTCGGTGCCGGAGCTGACCAGGCGCACCTTCTCGACGGGCGCCATCCTGCCGACGATCTCCTCGGCCAGCTCGACCTCGCCGGGCGTGGCGGTGCCGTAGGAGAAGCCGTGGGCGGCCGCCTCGGACACGGCCTCGACGACCGCGGGATGGCGGTGGCCGAGGATCATCGGGCCCCAGGAACAGACCAGGTCTACGTAGCGGTTGCCGTCGACGTCGGTGAGGTAGGGGCCCTGCGCCGAGGCCATGAAGCGGGGCGTGCCGCCCACCGCGCCGAACGCGCGCACCGGAGAGTTGACACCCCCGGGCACGAGCCGGCGGGCGCGGGCGAACAGGTCCTCGGAGTTCTGTGTACGGCTCACCCGACCCAGGTTAGCCGCGGGCCCCCTCGCCCTTCGTCGCGGGACGACCTCGCCATGGTGGCGATGTATGCTATCTATAAGGGTCATCAACATCGGGAGGATTCGTGGCCGTAACACAGATCGACGTCGATGACGACGCCCTCAAAGAGGCCATGCGCATGATGGGAACGACGACCAAAAAGGAGACCGTGAACGTCGCCCTCCGTGAGTACGTCGCCCGGGTAAGGCGGATCGAGGCCCTGGAGAAGCTGGCCGCCCGGGCAGAGCGTGGCGAGTTCGACGAGGCGGCGCAGGCCCGCCGCGCGGCGAAAGCGGCTTGGAAAAGGGCCATCACCTGATGTCCTACCTCGTCGACACGTCGGCACTGTGGCATCTCCTGCGGAACACCGATGTGCTGGAGGGGTGGGCCGACCGGATCACCACGCAACCGCTCCGGATCTGCGAGCCCACCAGGACGGAGTTCCTCTATTCGGCCACCGGCCCCGCCCATAGAGACCACCTGGAAGAGGAGCTCAACACGCTCTGCGAGTTCGCGCCAGTCCCGAAGACCGCCTGGCGTTGGGTGGAGAACGCACAGTACAAACTCACCCAGAAAGGCCAGCACCGCTCGGCCGGACCCATCGATCTGCTGGTGTGCGCCACCGCCGTGCACCATGGGCTCACGGTGCTGCACGTCGACGACGACTTCGCCACGGTGGCGCAGGTCGTGACCGAGGTCGACCAGCGCGACATCCGCCGGTCATGACCTCAGTCGGCCAGCCACTCCAGGATGCGCAGCGGGTCGGGCAGGGGCAGGCCGTCGGGCGGCCGCAGCCAGGAGACCGGCTGGCCGGCCGGCAGGGTGGAGGGCGGCGCGACGACATAGCTGTCACGGCAGTGCCAGCGCAGCCCAGGCGTGTCGTCGATCGTGGCGGGGTCACAGTCGAGGTGGCACGACCACCACTCGTCCTCGTCCTCCGGGTTGCCCCGTGTCGCCACGTAAAACAAGACCCGGTCGCCTTTGGCGGCGACCGGGCCTGAGTGCGCTCCGGCGTTGTCGATGCGGGTGAGTGCGGAGAGTCCGATCGCGAGCGGCACGTCGAAGACGTCGAACACGCGGCCGGTGGGAAGAATCACGTTGGCTTCCGGCTCGGCCTGCCACCAGCGCGTGAGCAGCGCCGGGTCGGTCGTGGCCTGCAGGTGCCAGGCGGGCGACAGCGGATGGGCGCCGGGGTCGGGACAGCCGAGGCGGTCACACGAACAGGCGCGCGGCCCCTGTCGCAGCGGGAACGCCCCTGGCACCGCGGGCCAGCCCATCGCGGCGTATTCGAGCACGAGATCGATGCGTGTAGGCCGCGAACGTTTTCTGGTACGCCGAGCCAGTGGTACCCCCACCATTGGTGTCTCCCGTCGAGTCCAGCGCCTGAGGAGGTCCCGGCTCCGGGCCGTACGCACACGCGGGACACACCGGCACTTGGTTGCCTGACGAGAACCTGCTCATGTGCGTGCCAGGTCGAGGCCGTAACGGCAGCCGTGTAACAGCTTTCTCGTCTGCTCGCACTCTAACGCACGCGCCTCACGCGTTGACGGGAACCCCTCGGTTAGAGCCGCCGCGCCACTTCGGTCGCCCAGTAGGTGAGGATCAGGTCGGCCCCCGCACGCTTGATCGCGACCAGGGACTCCATGATCGTCCGGTCGCGGTCGACCCAGCCGTTGCCCGCGGCAGCCTCGATCATGGCGTATTCGCCGCTCACCTGGTAGGCCGCCACGGGCACGTCGGCCTCGTCGCGGAAGCGGGTGATGACGTCGAGGTAGGCCATGGCCGGCTTGACCATGACCGCGTCGGCGCCCTCGGCGAGGTCGAGGCGGAGCTCGCGCAGCGCCTCCTCCAGCGGGCCCGCGGGATCCTGCTGGTGGGTGCTGCGGTCGCCGAACTGCGGCGCGCACTCGGCGGCCTCGCGGAACGGCCCGAAGAAGGCCGAGGCGTATTTCGCGGTGTAGGCCAGGATAGGGACGTCGCCGTGGCCGGCGCCGTCGAGCGCCGCCCGGATCGCCCCCACCTGGCCGTCCATCATCCCGCTCGGCGCCACCATCTGCGACCCGGCCGCCGCCTGGGCGACCGCGATCGAGGCGTACCGCTCCAGGGTGGCGTCGTTGTCGACGTCGCCCGAGGAGGTGAGGATGCCGCAGTGCCCGTGGTCGGTGAACTCGTCGAGACACGTGTCGGCCATCACCACGACGGCGTCGCCGACCTCGGCGTTCACCTCGCGCAGCGCGACCTGAAGGATGCCGTCGGGGTCGTCGGCGGCCGAGCCGCGCGCGTCTTTCACGGCCGGGATGCCGAACAGGATCAGCCCGCCCACACCCGCCTGCGCGGCCTCGTGGGCGGCCTTGCGCAACGAGTCACGGGTGTGCTGGACCACGCCCGGCATCGAGGCCACGGGCTGGGGCTCGGCGATGCCCTCCTTGACGAACGCGGGCAGGATCAGGTCGGCGGGATGCAGCCTGGTGCCGGCCACCATGCGGCGCAGGGCGGGGCTCCTGCGCAGCCTGCGGGGACGGGCGACGGGGAATCGCGCGCTCATCTGGCCCTCCTCCTGGCGCCGCGGCGGTTCTGCGAGGGCCGGCGCGGGGTGTCGCCGGCGGCCACGGCCGCCTGGCGCTGCTTGGCTCCGAACTCGGCCAACGCGGTGGCCAAGGCGGACGCGGACGGTTTTCCGGCCATGACGTCGACGCGGAGCCCGAACTCCTCGGCGGTCTTGGCCGTCTGCGGCCCGATGACCGCGATCACGGTGACGTTGTGCGGCTTGCCCGCGATGCCCACGAGGTTGCGCACGGTGGACGACGACGTGAAGAGCACGGCGTCGAAGCCGCCGCCCTTGATGGCCTCGCGGATGGGCGCGGGCGGCGGCGCGGCCCGCACGGTGCGGTAGGCGGTGACGTCGTCGCACTCCCAGCCCAGCTCGGTGAGCCCGGCCACGAGCGTGTCGGTGGAGATGTCGGCCCTCGGCAGCAGCACGCGGTTGATCGGGTCGAGCATCGAGTCGTAGGGCGGCCACTCGGCCACCAGCCCCTCGGACGACTGCTCGCCCGACGGCAGCAGGTCGGGCTTGACCCCGAACTCGACCAGGGCCCGCGCGGTCGCGTCGCCCACCGCGGCCACCTTGAGCCCGGCGAACGCGCGCGCGTCGAGGCCGTATTCCTCGAACTTCTCGCGCACGGCCTTGACCGCGTTGGCGCTGGTGAAGGCCACCCATTCGTAGCGCCCGGTGACCAGGCCCTTGATGGCGCGGTCCATCTGCTGCGGGGTGCGGGGCGGCTCGACCGAGATGGTCGGCACCTCCTCGGGCACCGCGCCGTACGAGATGAGCTGCTCCGACAGGCTGCGGGACTGCTCCTTCGTACGCGGCACCAGCACCCGCCATCCGAACAGCGGCTTGGTCTCGAACCACGACAGCCTGTCGCGCGACTCCACGGCGTCGCCGACCACGATGAGGGCCGGCTCGGTGAACCCGGCGTGCTTGAGGTCGGCCTGGAGCCGGCCGAGCGAGGACACCACGGTGTACTGCTCGGTGGTGGTGCCGCCGCTGGTCACCGCGACGGGGGTGGTGTCGGGCTTGCCTCCGGCGATGAGCGCCTTGCCGATGGCCACGGCATCGCCGATGCCGTGGTAGATGACCAGCGTGCCGCGGCAGGCGGCGTGGACGGCCCAGTCCTGGTCCTGGGCCGCGTCGACGACCCTGAACTCCGGAACCTCGGTAGCCGCCGGGATGCCGGCGTAGTCGAGCACGGCGGTCGCGGCCGGCACGCCGGGCACGATCTCGAAGTCCACCCCCGCCGCGGCGCAGGCCGCGACCTCCTCGGTGATCGACGAGAACAGCGTCGGGTCGCCCTCGCACAGGCGGACCACGACCTCCCCGCGCGCGGCGCGCTTGACGGCGGACTGGAGGTCGTCCTCGACGACCACGACGCCTTCGCGGCAGTGTCCCAGCAGCGGGCTGTGCGTTTCCGTGTCGAGCACCACCACGCCGGCCTTACCGAGCAACTCGGCGGCGCGGAGCGTGAGCAGCTTGGGATCGCCGGGTCCCGCGCCCACGAAAGCGACGAGACCGGAGGTTGGACTATCGGAGCTCAATGGGACTGCTCCCCCATCAATCTGTCGGCCCCTTCGGAGATCATCTCGGCCGCCAGGAGGCGGCCCAGGTTAGCAGCCTCCGAAGGTGAGCCGGCGGCGGACTTGCGGACCGCCTCGCGGCCGTCGAGCGAGACGACCACTGCGGTCAGGTTCAGAGTGTGCCCGTCATCGGCCGCGAACGCACCCACCGGTGCGGAGCATCCGGCCTCGAGCGCGTTCAGCACGGCGCGCTCGGCCGTCACCGCGGAGCGGGTGCGCGGGTCGTCGAGCACGCCGAGGAATTCGACCAGGTCGGCGCGGTCGGCGCGGCACTCCACCGCCAGCGCGCCCTGCCCGGGGGCGGGCAGCAGCTCCTCGACCTCGAAGATCTGCGCGACCTCCGCGTCGCGGCCGATCCTGTTCAGGCCGGCGGAGGCGAGCACGACGGCGTCGAGCTCGCCGGAGGTGACCTTGCCGATGCGCGTGTCGGCGTTGCCGCGGATCGGGACGTATTCGAGGTCGGGCCGCAGGGCGCTCAGCATGGCGACCCGGCGGGGGGAGCCGGTGCCGACCCTGGCTCCGGGGGCGAGATCGGCGAACTTGCGCGGCCCGACCAGCGCGTCGCGGTGGTCGTGGCGGGCGGGGAGCGCGGCCAGCGTGAAGCGGGGGTCCTGCGTGGTGGGCAGGTCCTTCAGCGAGTGGACAGCGAAGTCGACCTCGTCGTCGATCAGCTTGTCGCGCAGCGCGCTGACGAACACGCCCGTGCCGCCGAGCTGCGCGAGGTGGGCCCTGGTCACGTCGCCGAAGGTCGTGATGCCGACCAGCTCGATCGCGCGGCCGGTGCGCTCCATGTAGGCGTCGGCCACCATCTGGGACTGCGTGGTCGCCATGAGACTGCGGCGGGTGCCCAGCCGCAACGCGTGCGGAAGCGAGGTCACAGCTCCACCTCCCTCACTGCCTCGGGCATCGTCGGATCCAGGCCGAACAGCTCGCGCAGCGCTTCGGCGTAATGATCGCCGCCCGGGCAGGTGGCGAGCCGCTTGACGCGCACGGTCGGCTCGTGGAGCAGCTTGTCGACGACCCGCTGCACGGTCATGGCGACCTCGTCGCGCGCCCGCTCGTCCAGGTCGGGCATCCGCATGAGGAGCCGGCCGAGCTCCGACTCGACGACGCCGGCCGCCTTGCTGCGCAGCGCCACCACGGTCGGCGTGACCCTGGAGGCCCGCTCGGCGTCGAGGTAGGCCCGCAGCTCTTCGGCGACGATGGCGCGTACGGACTCGACCGCGTCGCCCTCGCGCGCGCCGACGCCGGAGTCCTGGATCGTCTCCAGGTCGACCAGCGTGACGCCGGGCACGGCGCGTACGGAGGGGTCGATGTCGTGCGGCAGCGCCAGGTCGAGCAGGAACACGGGCCGGGTCAGCATGCCGGGCGTGATGACGTGGCGGCCCGCGCCTGTGCAGGTGATGACGAGGTCGGCGCCGGCCAGCTCGTCGGCCACGGCGGAGAACTCGACCGCCCGGCCGCCGACCGACTCGGCCAGCCGGGCGCCGCGGTCGTACGTGCGGTTGGCCACGACGATGTCGGTGACCCCGGCCCGCGCCAGCGTGGCGGCGGCCAGCGAGCTCATGGAGCCCGCGCCGACCACCAGCGCCCGCCGCCCGGCCAGGTCGCCGGCCAGCGTGAGGCCCGCGGTGACGAGGGAGGCTCCGGCCTGGTCGATGCCGGTCTCGTGGTGGGCCCGCTTGCCCACCCGCAGCGCCTGCTGGACCAGCTCGTTGAGGGTCGCGCCGACGGTGCCGCGGCGCTGTGCCAGCTTGAGGGAGCGGCGGACCTGGCCGAGGATCTGACCCTCGCCGACGACCATGGAGTCGAGGCCGCACACCACGGAGAACAGGTGCTCGACGGCCCGCTCCTCGTAGTGCACGTAGAGGTGTGGCGTGAGCTCCTCGACGGGGACGCCCGAGTGCACGCCCAGCAGGCGGCTGACGGCGGTGACGGCGGCGTGGAAGCGGTCGACCGTGACGTAGACCTCGACCCGGTTGCAGGTCGAGATGACCATGGCCTCCGCCACGCAGGGGTCGCCCTGCACGTCGTGCAGGAGCTTGGCGAGGGCGTCACCCGTCACCGAGACGCGCTCAAGCAGGGCCACCGGCGCCGTCCGGTGGCTGAGTCCGATAGCCAGAACACTCATTGACTGTCCACCGCCATGAGTGGCCCCCCAGCCTTGCGTTGCTCGTGGAACGCGAGAATCTGCAGTTCGATTGATAGGTCGACTTTACGGACATCGACGCCGTCCGGGACCGAAAGCACAACTGGGGCAAAATTCAAGATGCTGGTCACTCCCACGGCTGTCACGCGATCACACACCTTCTGCGCCGCCACCGCAGGTGTCGCCAGAACCACGATCGAGACTCCACGCTGAACGATCACGGCTTCCAGGTCGTCGATGTGCTCCACATTCAATCCCGCGATGGTGTCGCCCACGACTTCGGGGTCGGCATCGACGAGCGCCGCGACCCGAAAGCCCCTGGAGACGAAGCCGCCGTAGTTGGCCAGCGCACGCCCGAGGTTGCCGACTCCCACGATCGCGACCGCCCAGTCTTGCGTCAGGCCGAGCTCGCGCGAGATCTGGTAGACGAGGTATTCGACTTCATAGCCTACGCCACGCGTGCCGTACGAACCGAGATGTGACAAATCCTTGCGGAGCTTCGCGGAGTTGACCCCGGCGGCCCCGGCCAGATCCTCGGAGCTGACGGTCGCGACGCCCCGCTCGGCCATCCCGTGCAGCGCCCGCAGGTACAACGGAAGCCTGGCGACCGTCGCCTCGGGAATGCCGCGGTCACGGGGTTGGGACGGGCTCTTCACGTGCCGGAGCTCCAGGGAACAGGCGGCTTGGGGACCGCGGTGAACGGAATCGAACCGTCTTTCAGGTTAATCCCTTTGTGAACCGATGCACAAAGTCGCGGGCGCGAAGTGGCGGACGTCTCGCATACCGTTGGCCTCATGCATCGCATCACCCTGCTCGGCAAGCCCGGCTGCCACCTGTGTGACGACGCGCGCGAGGTCATCGCCAGAGTGGCCGACGAGCTCGGCGTGCCGTGGGAGGAGGTCAGCATCGACTCCTCCGAGGAGCTCAAGGAGAAATACTGGGAGATGATCCCGGTCACGCTGATCGACGGCGTGCAGCACGACTTCTGGCGGGTCGACGAGACCCGCCTGCGCGCCGCGCTCAGCGCCTAGAACATCACCGTCGGCAGCGGCACCACCTTGGCGGCGTTGACGTTGAGCTCGATGACGTTGGTGGCCAGCACCATCGCCTGCCGCTCGTTGATGAACCTCTCGACGTGCGGCTGGCGCTGGTGGTCGCGGTAGGCGATCTCGTCGCGATAAAGCTCGTAGACGATGCGCTGCAGGGGCGCCGACTTGACCGCGTGGCAGGCGTAGACGAGCGTGTCGGGCTCGCCGCGGCGCACCGCCTCGACCGTGGCCTCGGCCAGCATGTCGAACGCGTCGCCCGCGCCGTCCATGATCGTGAAGACGGTGAGCAGGCCGTAGATGTTGGGCGAGGGCTTGCCGCCGGCCTGCTGCTGCGCCGGGGTGAACACGTCGGCGCCGGGAAAGACCGACCCCGTGCCCGGCATGGCGAAGTCGGGCCGCTGGGACGACGCGCCGGCGGGCGGCGCGCCGTTCATGATGTAGCCGGTCGAGGGCCCGGCGTCGGGCGGCGGCGCCATGCGGGCGGCGTAGTCGACCTCCTGGTCGCCCGCGCGATATTCGGCCACAAGATCGCCCAGCCCCGACGATCTGCGCGGCGGGTCGGCGGCGGGCACGCTCTCCGGCCGGCCCCGGTGGCCCGGCTGCTCGTCGCGGAACATCGGGCGCTCCCCCGGCGGGACCGCGGGCGCCGGCCGCTCCTCGCGGTGCTGTGCCCGTACGTCGCGGCGCTGAGAGCGATCGTCACCGCGCGGCGGGCGCTCGTCGCGCTCGGGGGCGAAGTCGTCCTCGTCGTCCTCGTACGGCGCCAGGGGCCGCAGCACGGTGTACCAGACGGCCGCCGCGGCGACGGCGAGCAGCGCCGTGGTGAAGATCGCGGGCACCGAGAACCGCATCGCGCCCACGAGCGCCAGCCCTGACGGGACGATGACGGCCGAGGCGTGCAGGTTGTCGGTGTCGTACTCGTCGCCGTCGCGCCACCTGAGCCCGGCGACCACGAGCATCGCCAGCATCACCAGCGCGTCGATGGCGTGCACGCCGGTCAGCAGATAGTTGGGGATGATCGCCCAGGCGGCCGAGCCCGACGGCAGCGCCTGGCCCATCTGCTCGACGCGGAGCGGGTCGAAGATCATGATCGCGACGGAGACGACGGTGAGCGCGATGCCGAACAACCAGGACAGGAATCTCGGCGGCGCCTTCTCCGCCAGCAGCTGCACCATGCCGACGGCCAGCCAGAGCGGGGCCAGCAACGACCCCGTCACCTGGTAGATCCGGAACGTGACGCTGCCGAACCCGAAGAAGGAGCCGATGGCGATCACGCCCAGTGACAGCGCGAGCGCGGTCACCGCGACGGTCCAGGCGATCAACCACCCGTCCGGCTCGTCCCTCAGGCGTTGGATCAGGGCGCCCGCCGCGAACGCGGCCAGGAGCGCACCGGCAAGGGCTATGACAGCAACGAGGATCTCCATGGTGACTCCAATGCTGCCGGACTATGCCTCCCAGCCGGTAGCCGTAGACGAAACGTGCCTGCTCGGGCCGCCCTTGGGGGCCACGGGCAGCGAGATGCGCGCCGCAGGCGGCGGGGGTTCGCGGTAACACGGTATCTTCCGATTACGCCTAGTCATGCCAGCATGCTGTGGATTGTGGAATTTCCGGTTGATTTCTAGAGTGTTCGAGCAGCCGCACCCCTTACCCCCAGGGATACCGGATGCCTGACTCGTCGCCGTTCGCCGGGCTGCTTGCGCCAGCGGGCGCCGCGCCTGCCCTGACGGGCGAGCTCGCCGTGCACGAAGAAGTGCCCGATGACGTACGTACGCTGGTGCTTCATGCCAAGAGCGGCTGCACGGAGTCGTTTGGCACGCTCTACGACCGCTACGTGGACCTCGTCTACCGCTACATCTATTTCCGGGTGGGCTCCCACCCCCTCGCCGAGGACCTGACCAGCGAGACCTTCCTGCGCGCGCTGCGCAGGATCGCCGACTTCACCTGGCAGGGCCGCGACTTCGGCGCCTGGCTCGTGACCATCGCGCGAAACCTGGTGGCCGACCACTTCAAGTCCGGCCGCTACCGGCTCGAGGTGCCGACGGGAGAGGTGATCGATGTCCCGCTCGACGGCTCGCACATTCCGGAGAACGCCGTGGTCACGGCCATCATCAACGACCGGGTGCTGCGTGCCGTCCGGGATCTCAATCCCGAACAGCAGGAATGCGTGGTCCTGCGTTTCCTGCACGGCCTGTCGCTCGCGGAGACCGCGCTCATCATGGGAAAGAAGAGCGGAGCGATCAAAGCGCTGCAGTTTCGGGCCATCCGGGCGCTGGCCAGGGCTCTCAAGCACGACCTGGCGTAACCTCCACCATCCGCACCTCGTTAGGCAAATGTCACAGCAGGATCCGTAAGGGAGCCGTCATGGGTAGAGCACGCGAACGGCGGGAGCGCGTGCTTGAGCATCTCACGGACCTGCCCAGGCTGCCTCTCGGCGGCGCCCCTGACCCCGCCTTCCGCGACCGGCTCCGCGCCGAGCTGGTCACAGGGCCGATCACCGGGCCGATCACCGGGCCGATCACCGACGAACTCCTGCCCGAGAGGTCGGCCCGCCCACGACACGCCCACCGCCGGCCCGCGCGCCCGAGGCCGCTGCTGTCGCAGCTGGCCGCCTTCGGACTGGCGGCGGCCATGATGGTCGCGTCCTTCGCCACTTACCAGGCGGTCCCCGGCGACTCCCTCTACCCTCTCAAGCGCGCCGCGGAGAGCGCTCTCGTCGGGCTCAGCACCAACGAGGCCGCGCGCGGGGAGCGCGAGCTCCGCTCGGCCAAGGCCCGCGCGGAAGAGGTCGCCAGCCTGCTCGGCTCGTCCAACGGCGGCCCGCTGGTCGGCAGGACGCTGAAGGACATGGAGGAATCGACGCGCGCGGGGATCAGCAGGCTGAGACGGGCCGAACCACGCTCTCCGAAGATCAAAAAATTCGCCCGCCACCAGCAGGAGGTCGTCGCGCCGATGTTGCAGCAGCTCAAGCGGGATCAGCTGGCCCAGGCCGAGGGCTACCTCGACTACATCAAAGGTCTGGTCGCCCCCGGGTAGGTCGATAAGCTGAAGCGCATGTGGCGGCTAATGCGACGACGACACGAAACGGAGCCCCAGGCCGCCGGCGAGGCCGCGGCACAGGCAGCGGTCACCGTCGCGCCGGTCGAGCCCGACCTCCAGTCGGCGGCCTTCTTCGACGTCGACAACACGATGATGCGCGGCGCCTCGATCTACCACTTCGCCCGCGGGCTGGCCACCCGGGGGTTGTTCACCACGTCCGACCTGTTCAAGTTCGCGGTGGGGCAGGCGGTGTTCCGGCTGCGCGGCAACGAGAACCCCGAGCACATCGCGGTGGCCAGGGAGACCGCGCTCGCGTTCGTCGCCGGCGCCAAGGTCGACGACGTCGTACGCCTCGGCGAGGAGATCTACGACGAGGTCATGGCCGACCGCATCTGGGGCGGCACGCGGGCGCTCGCGCAGAGCCACCTCGACGCGGGCCAGCGGGTCTGGCTGGTCACCGCCACCCCCGTCGAGCTGGCCAGGGTCATCGCGCAGCGGCTCGGGCTGACGGGCGCGCTCGGCACGGTCGCCGAGTCGAGCAACGGCGTCTACACCGGCCGTCTGGTCGGCGACCTGCTCCACGGCCCGGCCAAGGCGGAGGCGGTCAGGGCGCTGGCGCGCAGGGAGGGGCTCGACCTGACCCAGTGCACGGCCTACAGCGACTCCGCCAACGACCTGCCGATGTTGTCGCTGGTCGGGCGCGCCGTGGCCATCAACCCCGACAGCGAGCTGCGCGAATACGCCAAGAAGCACGACTGGCCGATCAGGGACTTCAGGACCGGCCGCAAGGCCACGCTGACGGCGCTGCCCATCGCCGCGGGCGTGGGCGCCGTGGCGGGCGGCGTCGCCGCGGGCATCGCCCTGCGCAGACACTACCGCACACAGGGCTGACCGCCCCGCGCCACGACACCCGCCGCGGGGGTCGCCGCGCCCTCCAGCTGGGGCGTCCGCCCGTCGCGGGGCTACCGCAGCGACCTGAACAACTTGTCCGCCTCCGGCTGCTTCCACACGAACCGAATGCGACTGGTGGGGTGAGGCTCCCACGGCACGGTGACAGCGGTCAGCTTGGTCTCCGACAGTTCCCCAGCAAGTTGGTACATCGACTCCACGCTCAGATTCGTCCTGACCGACTTGCGCATCTCCCCGAGGAACGCCTTGAGCCGGTCCGGCTCGGTCATCACCCGCTTGGCCTTCTTCAGCATCGCGGACACGAGCTGCTGCTGGCGCTTGATCCGCTGGATGTCGGAGCCGTCGCCGTAGTGGCGCAGGCGTACGTAGCCGAGCGCCGACTCACCGTTGAGGACGCTCTTGCCCGCGGGTAGCTTCAGCTTCGACTGCGGGTCGTCCACCGGCCGGGGCAGCGTCACCTCCACGCCTCCTAGCGCGTCGACCATGCCCTTGAAGCCGGAGAAGTCCACCTCGACGGTGTGCTGGATGGTCAGCCCCGTCAGCCGCTCCAGCGTGGCCTTGAGGCAGTCGGCGCCGCCGGTGTTGTACGCGGAGTTGATCAGGTCGGTCCTGGCCGGCGAGGAGCCGCAACGCGGAAGCCGCACCATCGAGTCGCGCGGGACGCTGACCGCGGTAACCCGGCTCCTGTCGGAGGGCACGTGTACAACGATGATGGTGTCCGACCGGCCGCCCTGCCCGGTCTGCTGGGGGCCGTACTTCGCGTTGCCCTCGCCCTGGCGGGTGTCGGATCCGATCAGCAGCACGTTCAGAGGGCCACTCATGTCCACGGCGCGGCTGGCCGCGGGGGGCGCGGCCGTGTGGCGATCGCCGATCACCACGGCGGGCACGGCGACCGCGGCGATCGTGGCGACGGCGACAAGCCCCGCCGTCCACCAGTTCGCCCACCGGCGCCGGGCGCGGGCCTTCAGCAGACGGTCCCGCTGGCGGACGAGCGTCGCGGGCGGCTCGTGCACCAGCTCCCCGCCGAGGTCGCTGAGCAGCTTCATGTCGTCCATCGTCACTCCTCCTCCAGGGGGTTGTTGTGGCCGAGCGCGGCGCGTACCTTCCGCCTGCCTCTGTTGAGGCGCGAGCGCACGGTCCCGATGGGAATGCCGAGCGCCCGCCCGGCCTCCTCGTACGTGAGGTCCCCCCAGGCGATCAGGAGCAGCACGTCGCGGTCCTTTGCGGGCAGCGCGGCGAGCGCGCCGGCCAGGTCGGCCCTGGCGGCCTGCGCGGTCACCTCGGTCGTCACCCGGTCGGCGGGCGACTCGACGTCGGAGTCGGCAGGGGCCCGCAGGAGTGCCCGGTAGCGGGCCTTCTCCGTGCGGTGGTGGCGGGCGATGAGCTTGGTGAGGATGCCGAAGAGCCACGGCCTGGCGTCCTGATAGGCCAGGTCGTAGCTCTTCCTGCGGGAGAACGCCACAAGGAACGTCTCGCCGACGAGGTCCTCGGCCGGTCCGGGACCGAGGCGTTTGGCGACGTACCGGTAGAGCATGGCGGAGTAGCGGTCGAACAACTCGGCGAACGCCTCTGGGTTCGCCCACGAGGCGCTCACGAGCTCCGAATCCGCTCGCCCGACGGCGGGTTGCGTGATCATCTCCGCCTTTCAGTGGAAGATCGGTCACGGATGTCTTGCCACAACCCGCCTTCGGGGTTCACCACGGCTCCATGAGCCGACCCCCGTCGGTGACGAGCTCGGACATGACCGTGCTCACGCCCCAGGGGATCATCAGCGACGGACCTGCCGACGTCGCCCCGCGACACCGGCGCCGCCCTGCACCGCGAAAGAATTCAGAGGAAGGGCGGAAAAGCCGGCCCGCGCCGCAACCGCAGCTCGTTGAGCAGTTGCTGGATGACCTCGCGCACGTGGTCGGTGAGGTTGAAGACCAGCATGGGATCGTCGGCGGCCGACGGCTCGTAGTCGTCGGTGCGGATCGGCTCGCCGAACTCGATCACCCACTTCGACGGCAGCGGCACCAGGCCGAGCGGCCCGAGCAGCGGGAAGAACGGCGTGATCGGCAGGTAGGGGAGGCCGAGCAGCCGGGCAAGGAACTTCAGGTCGCCGAGCTTGGGATAGATCTCCTCGGCCCCGACGATCGCGGTGGGCACGATCGGCACCCCGGCACGGATGGCCGAGGCCACGAAGCCGCCACGGCCGAACCGCTGCAGTTTGTAGCGCTCGGAGAACGGCTTGCCGACGCCCTTGAACCCCTCGGGGAACACGCCGACCAGCTCACCCTTGCGCAGCAGCCGGTCGGCGTCCTCGCGGCAGGCCAGCGTGTGGCCCGTCTTGCGGGACAGGTGGCTGAGCAGCGGCAGCTGGTAGACCAGGTCGGCGCCGAGCAGCCGCAGCGCCCTGCCCGCCTCGTCGTGCAGGGCGACCTGCAACATCAGCGCGTCGACGGGCAGCGTGCCGGAGTGGTTGGCGACGACGAGCGCGCCGCCCTCGTCCGGGATGTTCTTCAGCTCGGCCGTCTCCACCCTGAACCAGTGGTGGTAGAGGGGCCTGATCAGCTCCAGGACGACCTTGTCGGTCAACTCGGCGTCGTAGCCGAACTCGTCGACGTCGTAGTCGCCGCTGATGCGCCTGCGCAGGAAGGCCAGGAGCTTCGCCAGAGGCTCGGGCTCGCCGGTGTAGGACGGCGCCGCGCTGATGGGGATGACGCGAGCGTCGTCCTCGTCGGGAACGCTCAACTCCGCGCACCTCCGAACGGCTGCAGGCGGCGCGAGCGCAGGAAGTCGTCGAAGGCCGCGGCGGTCGTGAACTTGGGCCTCCACCCGAGCTCGTTCTCCAGCCTGGAGGTGTCGACCGCCCGTCCGTGGCTCATCAGCCTGAGCTGCTCGGGCGAGTATTCGACCAGGCCGAGCCCGCGCGCGGCGCTGCCGAGCGTCGTGAAGGCGGGCGCGGGCAGCGGCAGCGACGGCCGCCCCGCCCTTCTCGTGCACTGCGACAGGAGCAACACACCCACCCCGGCCACGTTGAACGTGCCGGGGTGATCCTCTGTCGCCATCCGCCGCAACACCTCGACCGCGTCGTCCTCGTGGACGAACTGCAGCCGGGGGTCGAAGCCGAGCACGGTCGGCAACACCGGTTGGGTGAAGTAGCGCGTCAACGGCGAGTCGACGCCGGGACCCATGAAGTTGGCGAAGCGCAGCAGCGACACCGTCACGTCAGGACGGCGCCGCGCGAAACCCCGGACGTAGCCCTCGACCTCGACCGCGTCTTTGGCGTAGCCGTGGCTGGGGCCGTCGTGCGGCTCCAGGTCCTCGGTGAACACCGCCGGATCGCGCGGCGACGAGCCGTAGACGGCGGTGGTGGAGCGGACCACCACGCGCCGCACGGTCGCCGACCGCTGGCAGGCACCGAGCAGTTGCATGGTGCCGATGACGTTGTGCTCTTTCATGGCGGCCCTGCCGCCGCTCCTTGACGGAGCGCTGACGAGGCTCATGTGCACAACGGTGCCGATGTCCGCGGCCGCGATCACCTGCGCGATGTCGGGGCTGCGCAGATCCACCCGGACGAACTCCGTCCGTCCGAGCGAGATGCCACCGTCTCGCGTGAGCGAGGGGGGCGGCACGGTGTCCACTCCGATGACACGGCCGATGTCCGGGTCGGCGGCAAGTTCGCTCGCCACCCGGGCGCCTATGTGGCGCGAGACCCCGGTGACGAGCACAGTGTGGGTCATCAGCGCCTCGCAGCTGCGTCGGTGTTACTTCTTGTTGCGCCGCTGGATGCGCGTCTTCTTGAGCAGCTTGCGGTGCTTCTTCTTCGCCATCCGCTTACGGCGCTTCTTGATCACAGAGCCCACGGGACCCCCAGGTCGTGACTAAGTCTGAACGGAGTGCGAGCGCACACCGGCTCACAGACTACCGGCGATCGGCGGTAGATCGCCCATTGGGGGTGAGCACCCGGTCGCGTCTTATGGCGACCGGGCCTCTCCCGCGACAGCACTCACGACATGGTCGTCCACGTCGCTACGCTAACCAGCCTCGATGTAGGCCTCCCGCAGATAGTCGTGTACCGCCTGCTCAGGCACCCTGAACGACCGGCCGACTCGGATGGCCGGCAGCTCGCCAGAGTGGACGAGCCGGTACACCGTCATCTTGGACACCCTCATGACCGTGGCCACTTCAGCAACGGTCAGGAACTTCACCTCACTGAGAGGTCTTTCGCCTGCACCCATCGGACGCCTCTTCCGCACGTGTTTACGGGTTATCCCCACTGGTGCCATTGCTCACGCACGTGTACTGCCGTCAGCGTAAGTCGGGACTCCGAGTGCGCAAACCCCCTACTTTCTCAGTCAACGGAGCCACCTGTCAGCCGAACCAGCAAAATCGCTGGCCAGCAGCCGGGCCGAGCACCTCACCCGGACGTTGGAACTGTCCAAGTTGCCACACATAAGAGTCGCCGGAGCGCCGCCAAAAGTTGGCAAAGGGACGGCGAGCCTCTTGGAATGCAGGCGCGAAAAGACGGTATGGGGAGGACCGAATTAGACGCGAAGGGCTCGTGAGACCAGAGTGACGAGCCGCTCGGCCAACGGAGCGTAATATCGCGGTAGCACATTGTCGTCAAGTGGCACTACTACGTCAATCTTCCCTTCAGCCTCACCGACGAACAACCCCGGGTCATTGCTGTCGGCGAACCCCACAGTGGGCGCACCTGCCTCTCCCGCCGCTCCTGCCCAGCCGTGGTCGGCGATAACCAGATCGGGCAACTCGCCGTCGAGCTCGGAGAACATGTGACGCATCGGGTCGGCATCGTGGGTGTGCACGAACCCGCCCTTGTCGTCGAGCATCGCGACGCCCTGCAGATAGCGGATCTGCCGCGGCCGGGCGAAGCCCGACCCGGAGTACGTCCAGCCCTCCCCCGGGCTCAGCAGCCGCGCGCCGCGCTCGGCGCAGAGCCTGGCCAGCGGCAGGTGCACGGCGAGCAGGCCGGTCGGGTGCCCGGTGGCGAACAACACGGACGGGCCGGGCCGCGACAGCACGGCGGCGACGCGCTCGGCCATGGCGTCGACCGCGTCGATCGTCAGGTCGGGGTCGATGGTGTCCTGGCCCCAGCGATGCGACGGGTCGGAAACCACGCCTGCGGACTTCGCCATCAGCGCCAGGATGTCGCGGTAGGACCACGGCTGGTCGAACGTGAGCCCCAGCATGTAGTAGGGATCGCCGTTGGCCAGGGAACTGTAGTGGTCGAGGTTGTTCTCGCGGGAGGTCGCGACATCGCCGGCGATGCGGCTCTGGACAAGGTGCTCTCGGAGTTCGTCGCGGCTCAGCACTGCTTTTCTTCCTCGTCAGGGCAGGGGGTCGAGCCCGTGCAGGGGGAAGACCGCGTTTCGGGTCGCCATGATCGCACGGTCGATGGGGTCAGATGGGTCATAACCACCGGAAAGGTCGTTGAATTCCGGATGGCGCCCGTCGGTCATGGTCAGCGGCGCCGTCTCGCCGGTGCGATCGCGTACGAACTGGCGCCACTCCGCGCCCGTCGGCGTGGCCGGATCGATCGGATGGCCCGCCAGCTCCGCGATGAGATGTGTCCACGCCCGCGGCACCACCTGCACCAGCTCGTAACCGCCACCGCCCGTCGCGATCCACCGGCCGCCCGCCGTCTCGTGAGCCAGGCGGTGCAGGATGGAGTAGGCGGTGCGCTGGCCGTCGAGGCTGAGCATCAGGTTGGCCAGCGGGTCGAGCGCGTGGCTGTCGCAACCGTGCTGCGTCACCAGGATCTCCGGCCCGAACTCGCGCAGCAGCGGCGGCACGACCGCGTCGAAGGCCCGCAGCCAGCCGGGGTCGCCGCAGCCGGCGGGGAGCGCCACGTTGACGGCGGTGCCGTCGGCGCCCGTCTCATGAGGGAACCCGGTGCCGGGGAACAACGTGCGCGGGCTCTCGTGCAGGCTGATCGTCAGGACCCTCGGGTCGTCGTAGAACGCCGCCTGCACGCCGTCGCCGTGGTGCACGTCCACGTCGACGTACGCGATGCGGCCCGCACCCTGGCGCAGCAGCCACGCGATCGCCAGCGCGGGATCGTTGTAGACGCAGAACCCGCTGGCCGTGGCGGGCATCGCGTGATGCAGCCCGCCCGCGATGTTGACGGCGTGCTCGGCCGAGCCCTCCCAGACCGCGCGGGCGGCGGCCAGCGAGGCGCCGGCGATCAGCGCGGAGGCGTCGTGCACGCCCTTGAACGCGGGGTTGTCGGTGGTGCCGAGCCCGGCGCCGAGGTCGGGCCGGCCGTCGGCGGACACGCGCCTGACGGCCTCGATGTAGTCGCGCTCGTGGACCATGGCCAGCTCGTCGTCGGTGGCGGGCACGCATCCGGCCACCTCGACCTTGTCGAGGACGCCGAGCTCGCGGGCGAGCGCCATGGTCAGCTCGACCCGCACGGGGGCGAGCGGATGGCCGGGGCCGAAATCGTAGGAGGTGAGAGCGTCGTCCCAGATCACCTGTGTCGACCGGCTCATGCCACCCCTCCGCGATCGCCCTGTCCCGCCGACGTTACCGCAGCGCAGACACCTCGTTGTAGCCCGGGTTCATCCGGTGGACATCTCCCCGCGACCGCACCGATTCGTGACTTAGTGTCTTAGCGTGCGCCCAGCACGGTCCTTACTCAGGCTCATCCACTTCTTCCGGCGTCCCAAGGTCTTCGACAGGACGCTGGTGATCGTGCTCGGCTCCCCCGGGATCATCGGGATCCCCGTCATGCTCGTCATGGAGAGGACCGCGCTCGCCCTGACCGCGCTGCCGTACCTGGTCGCCGTCATGCTCCTGCTCATGCGGCGCCACCGGCCGGTCCTGGTCACCGCGCTGGTCACCGCGATCAACGCGGTCGGCGTGACGGCGGACGTCGCGCCGTCCAGCAACGTCCCCGCGCTCATCGCCTACTACAGCCTGGGCCGCTACACCGCCGGCCGCACGACCGCGATCGCCTCCGCGGCGGCGTTCGTCGCCTACGCGACAGTGCTGGAGCTGGACCAGGTCAACGGTGGCTGGGTCGCGGCCCTGTTCAACATCGGCGTGCCCGTCGGGGTTGGGCAGCTCGTCCGGCTCAGGACCGAGCTGAACGAACGCGGCAGGCGCGACGCCGCCGACGCCGCGGTCCGCGCCGAGCGGCGGCGCATCGCCAGGGAGCTGCACGACGTGGTCGCCCACCACATCACCGTGATCAACGCCCTGGTCGGCGGCGCCAGGGCCACGCTCCCAGCCGAGCAGGAGGTCACCAGGGACGCCCTGGAAAGCGCCGAGCAGACCGCCCGCCAGGCGATGTCCGAGATGCGCCGCCTGCTCGACGTGCTCAGGGCCGACGGCCAGGAAGGGCCGGACGCCGCCACGGGGGTGGGGGCCGAGCGGCTGCCCACGCTGATCAAGGAGGCCAGGTCGGCGGGGTTGCCCGCGCACCTGACCGTCAAGGGGGAGCCCGTCGCGCTGCCCGCCGTCGTGGACCACGCGGTGTACCGGATCGTGCAGGAGGCGCTGACCAACACGCGCAAGCACGCACCCGGCGCGCGGGCGAGCGTGCGGCTCGCGTACGAACCGGACGCCGTGGAGGTCGAGGTGGTCGACGACGGCAGCACGAAGGTGACCGGGTCGCCGGGGTTCGGGCTCGGAGGCATGGCCGAGCGGGTGGCGCTGTGCGGCGGCCAGCTCTCCACAGGGCCCCGCGCCCCGCAAGGAGGTTTCCGCGTACACGCCCGCATCCCCCTGGAGACACCGTGATCGAAGTGCTGCTGGCCGACGACCATGCGCTGGTGCGCGTGGGCTTCAAGCTGATGCTCAACGCCCAGCCGGACATGTGTGTCGTCGGCGAGGCCAGCGACGGCGAGCGGGCGGTGGACCTGAGCCGGCGGCTGCGCCCCGACGTGGTGCTGATGGACCTGCACATGCCGGGCCTCGACGGGGTTCGCGCGACCGAGCTGATCACGTCGGAGCTGCCGGAGGTCCGGGTGCTCGCGCTGAGCACGTTCGACCTGGACGAGAACGTGGTCGCGGCCCTCAGGGCGGGCGCGGGCGGCTTCCTGCCCAAGGACGTCTCCCCCGAGGAGCTGATCGAGGGCGTGCGCGTGGTGCACCGGGGCGAGTCCGCCGTCGCTCCGCGCCTGCTCACCAGGCTGATCGGCACGTTCGTACGGGCCGCAGGAGCCCTGGACGCGGGCTCCCGGCGCCCGGTGCCCGCCGGGGTGGCCGGTCTGACGGAGCGCGAGCGGGAGATCCTCGTGCTGATCGCCCGCGGCCGGTCGAACGCCGAGATCGCCGCGGCCCTGTCCGTCTCCCCCTCGACCGTCAAGAACCACGTGACGAACCTGTTCGCCAAGATCGGCGTCAGGGACCGGGCGCAGGCGGTGATCGTCGCCTACGAGGCGGCGCTCGTCCACCCGGGAGAGTAGGACCAGGCTCCCAGACCCCCGCGCGGGAAGCGGTTCCCGCGCAGGAGGCACACGACCTCGCGCGACGGCACGCTGGAATCATGACCGCGATACGGGCAACGAACCTGAGCAAGCGCTACGGCAAGACCGTCGCCGTGTCGGACCTGTCGTTCGACGTCGAGCCCGGCCGGGTGACCGGTTTCCTCGGCCCCAACGGCGCGGGGAAGTCCACGACCATGCGGATGATCTTGGGGCTCGACCGGCCGTCGGGCGGCACGGCGCTCGTGGACGGGCTGCCGTACGCCGAGCTGCGACACCCGCTGCGCAAGGTGGGCGCGCTGCTGGACGCCAAGGCCGTGCACGGCGGGCGCAGCGCCCGCAACCACCTGCTGGCCATCGCGCAGAGCAACGGCATCCAGAACGGCCGGGTGGACGAGGTGCTGGAGGCCGTGGGCCTGCGCGAGGTGGCGGGGCGCCGGATCGGCGGGTTCTCGCTGGGCATGTCGCAGCGCCTGGGCATCGCCGCCGCGCTGCTCGGCGACCCGGAGATCCTGCTGTTCGACGAGCCCGTCAACGGGCTCGACCCCGACGGCATCCTGTGGATCCGCACGTTCATGCGCGAGCTGGCGGCCGAGGGCCGCGCGGTGTTCGTCTCCAGCCACCTGATGAGCGAGATGGCGCAGACCGCCGACCATCTGATCGTGATCGGCAAGGGCATGCTGATCGCCGACACGAGCGTGGAGGAGTTCATCGGGCGCAGCTCGCAGGGCTACGTACGGGTGCGCTCGCCCCGGCTGGCCGAGGTCGCCGAGCTGATCAAGGTGGGCGAGCTCCACCACGACCACCTGCAGGTTACCGCGATGAGCCCGGTCGAGATCGGCACGCTCACCGCGCGGGCCGGGATCCCGCTGGCGGAGCTGACGTTCGTGCAGCCCTCGCTGGAAGCGGCGTACATGGAGCTGACCAAGGACAGCCTGGAGTTCACCTCATGATCGACATCCTCAGGTCCGAATGGACCAAGATCCGCTCGGTCCGCTCCACGATGTGGACGCTGGCCGTCACCGCAGGGCTGATGCTGGGCATCGGCACGCTCATCGCCTCCGCCGCCAGGGGCTCGACCGAGGACGCCATCCCCGGCGCCCAGACCGTCATGCTGAGCCTGACCGGCATCATGTTCGCGTCGCTGTCCATCGCCACGCTGGGCGTGCTGGTGATCTCCAGCGAATACCGTACGGGCGGTATCCGCACGTCGCTGATGGCCGTGCCCAGGCGGATGAGCCTGCTGACCGGCAAGATCGTGGTGTTCACGGTCACCTCCCTGGTCGTGTGCACGCTCGCGTCGGCCGCCTCGCTCGCCGTGGGCGTCGCCATCACCCAGCCGCCCTCGCTCGACATGGCGGAGGCCGTGCGGGCGGTGGTGGGCTGCGGCCTCTACCTCACCGCGTGCGGCCTGTTCGGGCTGGCGCTGGGCACGCTCGTACGCCACACGCCCGGCGCGATCGTCTCGGCCATCGCGCTGATGCTGGTGCTGCCCCAGATCGCCGGCATGCTGCCGGGCGAGGTGAGCCGGACGGTGGCCGACCATTTCACCACCAACGCGGGCATGCAGGTGGCCGTCTCGCTAGTCCGCAACGCCTCGCTCGGCCCGTGGAGCGGCTTCGGCGTCTATCTCGCCTGGATCGCCGTGACCATGATCGTCGGCGCCGTGTTGCTGCGGCGGCGCGACGCCTGAGCGGTCAGCCGGAGGCGAGCTCGCGGCCGCGGTCGCGGGCCGCCTCGATGGCGGCCAGGAACGCGGCCCGCACGCTGTGGCGCTCGAGCTCGGCGATGGCCGCGATCGTGGTGCCGCCAGGAGAGGTGACGGCCTCGCGCAGGATCACCGGGTGCTCGCCCGAGTCACGCAACATCACGGCGGCGCCGACGATGGACTGGGTGACCATGTCGAGCGCGGCCGCCCGCGGCATGCCGAGCAGGATGCCCGCGTCGACCATGGCCTCGACGAGGTAGAAGAAGTAGGCGGGGCCGCTGCCGGAGAGCGCGGTGGCGGCGTCCTGCTGCGACTCGGGGATGCGCAGCACCTTGCCGACGGGGCTGAGCAGCGCCTCGGTGAGCTTCAGATGCTCCTCGCCCGCGTGCGCGCCCGCCGAGATCACGCTCATCGCCTCGTCGAACTTGATGGGCGTGTTGGACATCACCCTGACCACGGGCACCTCGACGCCGAGCCGCTGCTCCACGAACGACGTCGTGATGCCGGCCGCGGCGGTGATCACCAGGCGGTCGGCGGGCACGTAGGGGGCGATCTCGGCCAGCAGCGTGGCCATGTCCTGGGGCTTGACGGCGAGGACCAGCGTGTCGGCCGCCTTGGCCGCCTCGGAGTTGGTGACGGTGCGCACGCCGTAGGTCTCGCGCAGCGCCTGCGCCCGCTCGGCCCTGCGCGTGGTGGCCATGATGTCGCCGGGCATGAAGCCGGCGCGCAGCAGCCCGGACAGCAGCGCCTCGCCCATCTTGCCCGTGCCCAGAATCGCGATCATTTCCGCCCCTCGAGGAATAGACGCTGATGCAGCTTACCGGCCCGTCCCCGGCATCGCGGGCTAGCCCCGCGACAGCAGGGAGCGCAGGAAGAAGGCCAGGTTGCGGGGGCGCTCGGCCAGCCGGCGCATCAGGTAGGGATACCAGTCGGCGCCGTAGGGGATGTAGACGCGCATCGTGAAACCGAGGGCCGCCAGGCGGGCCTGCTCGTCGGGGCGCACGCCGTACAACATCTGGTATTCGAAGCCGGCCGGGTCGCGGCCGTCGAGCACGGCGAGTGTCGAGGCGATGCGCACCAGCCTGGGGTCGTGGGTGGCGACCATGGGATAGCCGGCGCCGGCCATCAGCACTTTCAGGCAGCGTACGAACGAGCGGTCGATGTCGGCGGTGGAGGTGTAGGCGCCGGGAGCGGTGTAGGCGCCCTTGCACAGCCGCACCCTGGCGTCGCCGAGCTGCTCGCAGCGGTCGAGCGAGTCGGGCAGGTAGGCCTGCACCACCACGCCCACGTCGGGGTGCTCCTTGCGCAGCGCGGCGTGCACGGCGTGCAGCATGGCGATCGTGTCGTGCTCCTCCGCGTCGAGCGTCACGGTGACGTTCCTGGCCGCCGCGGCCCTGCAGATGGCCGCGGCGTGGTCGAAGGCGAGCTCCTCCGACAGCCGCAGCCCGAGGGCCGTGAGCTTGACCGAAACGTCGGCGCCCGCCGGCAGCAGGCGGAGCAGCGACAGGTAGGCAATCACGGTGTCCTCGGCCTGGACCCGGCCGGTCACATCCTCGCCGAGGTGGTCGACGGAGACGCGCAACCCCCTGCGGGACAGCTCGTCGACCGCGCCGCCGACGTCGCCGGCGACATAGCGCCTGACCACATCCCTGGTCAGCGGCGACGCGGCGATGAGGCGCTCGGCGCGCCGGCTCTTGGAGACAGCGAGCAATGCCTGACGGAGCACATGACCAGACTATGGTGAACCGGCGGCCGGCGGGATCCGTGGTAGGGGTATGCGGACAATGACAGCGCCCCTTCTGGCCGGATGTCTGATGCTGGCGACGAGTTGCGGCACGGCCCAGCCTGCCGAGCGGGTCTCCTCCCCCAGCCAGGACAAGCCGCCCGTCGTGTCCAGCCCGGTCGGCACCGTGCCCAGCAAGGCGCCCCCGAAGGGCCCCAAGCAGGTCAAGCCGACGGGCGACGCCATCAACGTGCACAAGGCCCGCTGGGCCAAGGCCAAGCCGGTCGCCAAGGGCAAGGAGCTCCAGCTGACGTGGGAGTCGGGGGTGGAGCCCTGCACGGTACTGGACCGCGTCAAGGTCAAGGAGACGTCCAAGCGCGTCACGGTCACCCTGTACGAGGGCACGTCCCCCAAGGCGAAGAACGTCTCCTGCATCATGATTGCGATCGAGAAGACCACCACGGTCAAGCTCAAGAAGCCGCTCGGCGAGCGCAAGGTGGTGGACGGCGCCAAGCCGTAACGCGAGCAGCCCGCCCCGCGACCCCCCGGCGACGCACCCCCGCGGCGCCGGGGGTTTCGCTGTGCGCGGAACCTCAGAACCCGCTGCCCCGTTGCGCGTGATGTGGCCTTTGTTGCGGGAATGTCTCGGCGCTCATGAGGGTTGAGTCGAGTAGGCTCAAGTCGTTTGCCAAAGACGACACACATCCGTTAGCTTGAGTCTGCCAGACTCAACTTTGACCACAAGGACTCACTCATGGCACGTGCGGTAGGTATCGACCTTGGGACGACCAACTCCGTCGTCTCGATCCTCGAGGGCGGTGAGCCCACCGTCATCGCGAATGCGCAGGGCTCGCGGACCACGCCGTCCGTGGTCGCCTTCGCGAAGAACGGCGAGGTCCTGGTCGGCGAGGTCGCCAAGCGCCAGGCGGTCACCAATGTGGACCGGACGATCCGGTCGGTCAAGCGGGAGATGGGCACCACCTGGTCCCAGGAGATCGACGGCAAGAAGTTCTCGCCGCAGCAGATCAGCGCCTTCGTCCTGCAGAAGCTCAAGCAGGACGCCGAGGCCTACCTGGGCGAGAAGATCACCGACGCGGTGGTCACCGTCCCCGCCTACTTCAACGACGCCCAGCGCCAGGCCACCAAGGAGGCCGGCACGGTCGCGGGCCTCAACGTGCTCCGCATCATCAACGAGCCGACCGCCGCGGCCCTCGCCTACGGGCTCGACAAGGAGCAGGACCAGACCATCCTGGTCTTCGACCTCGGCGGCGGCACCTTCGACGTGTCCCTGCTCGACGTCGGCCAGGAGGACGGCCACGGCTTCGTCGAGGTCAAGGCCACCTCCGGCGACAACCACCTCGGTGGCGACGACTGGGACCAGCGCGTCGTCGACGAGCTCGTCAAGCGCTTCCAGAACGCCCACGGCGTCGACCTGGCCAAGGACAAGATGGCCCTGCAGCGCCTGCGCGAGGCGGCGGAGAAGGCCAAGATCGAGCTGTCCAGCCAGTCCGAGACCAACATCAACCTGCCCTACATCACGGCCTCGGCCGAGGGTCCGCTGCACCTCGACGAGAAGCTGACGCGCGCCGAGTTCCAGCGGCTGACGGCCGACCTGCTCGAGCGGACCAAGGGCCCGTTCAACCAGGTCATCAAGGACGCCGGCATCAAGGTGGCCGACATCGCCCACGTGGTGCTCGTCGGCGGCTCGACCCGCATGCCCGCCGTCTCCGAGCTCGTCAAGGAGCTGACCGGCGGCAAGGAGCCCAACAAGGGCGTCAACCCCGACGAGGTCGTCGCCATCGGCGCCGCCCTGCAGGCCGGCGTGCTCAAGGGCGAGGTCAAGGACGTCCTGCTGCTCGACGTGACCCCGCTGTCGCTGGGCATCGAGACCAAGGGCGGCATCTTCACCAAGATCATCGAGCGCAACACGACGATCCCGACCAAGCGCTCCGAGGTCTTCACCACGGCCGAGGACAACCAGCCGTCGGTGCAGATCCAGGTCTACCAGGGCGAGCGCGAGATCGCCTCCTACAACAAGAAGCTCGCCACGTTCGAGCTGACCGGCATCGCCCCGGCGCCGCGCGGCATCCCGCAGATCGAGGTCACCTTCGACATCGACGCCAACGGCATCGTCAACGTCTCCGCCAAGGACCTGGGCACGGGCAAGGAGCAGACGATGACGATCACCGGCGGCTCCGCGCTGCCGAAGGACGACATCGAGCGGATGATGCGCGAGGCCGAGTCGTACGCCGAGGAGGACAAGAAGCGCCGCGAGGAGGCCGAGGTCCGCAACAACGCCGACGGGCTCGCCTACCAGACGGAGAAGTTCCTCCGCGAGAACGACGACAAGGTCCCCGGCGAGATCAAGACCGAGGTCAACGACGCCCTGGCCGAGCTGAAGAAGGCTCTGGAGGGCACCGACACCGACGTCATCCGCACCTCGGCGGAGAAGCTCGCCACCGTCAGCCAGAAGATGGGTTCGGCGATCTACGCCCAGAGCCAGGGCCAGCAGGCCGGCGGCGAGGGGGCCCCGCAGGACGCCGCGTCCGGTCAGGAGGGCCAGAAGGCCGATGACGACGTGGTCGAAGCCGAGATCGTCGACGAAGACCAGCCGAAGAAGGACAAGTGATGCCGGCGCGTGAAAACGGGCACGAGGAGCCAGTGATCCGCGACAACCGCAAGATCGACCCCGAGACGGGCCAGGTGCGCGAGGCCCCGGCCGACGAGCAGGAGGCGCCCGCCGAGGCGCCGCAGGCGCAGAACGGCGAGCTGGCGGCCCAGCTCGCCGAGCGGACCGCCGACCTGCAGCGGCTGCAGGCCGAATACACCAACTACCGCAGGCGGGTCGAGCGCGACCGGGTGGCGGTCCGCGAGCAGGCGGTCGCGGGGGCGCTGACAGAGCTCCTTCCCGTGCTCGACGACATCGGAAGGGCCCGCGACCACGGCGAGCTGACCGGAGGCTTCGCGAAGGTGGCGGAGTCCCTGGAAGCGGTGCTCACCAAGCTGGGGCTCAGTCCCTTCGGACAGAAGGGCGACCCGTTCGACCCGACGGTCCACGAGGCGCTGATGCACAGCTACTCGACCGAGGTGACCGAGCCGATCGCCGTCGAGGTGCTGCAGCTCGGCTACCGGATGGGCGACAGGGTGCTACGCCCGGCGCGGGTGGCCGTCGCCGAGCCCGAGGACGCCACCCCCGCGTCCGATGACGACGACAACTGACACGAGGACGAAGGGCCGTAGATGAGCACCAAGGACTACTTGGAGAAGGACTACTACGCCGTCCTTGGTGTGCCCAAGACCGCCACCGCCGACGAGATCAAAAAGGCCTACCGGAAGCTGGCCAGGCAATACCACCCCGACACCAACAAGGGCGACGCGACCAAGGAGACCAAGTTCAAAGAGGTCTCCGAGGCGTACGACGTCCTGTCCGACAGCAAGCGCCGCAAGGAGTACGACGAGGCGCGCACGCTGTTCGGGTCCGGGGTGGGCGGCCAGCGGGCCGGCGGCGGTGGCGGGTTCCCGTTCGACTTCGGCGACCTGTTCGGCGGCACGGCGCAGCCGGGTTCCGGCGGAGGCGCGGGTGACCGGCTCGGCGACCTGTTCGGCGGGCTGTTCAACCGGGGCGGCTCCACCCGCACCTCGACCACGTCCAGGCCGCGGCGCGGCCAGGACGTCGAGTCCGAGGTGACGCTGACGTTCACCGAAGCGGCCGAGGGCACTACGGTGTCGCTCAGGCTCACGAGTTCGGCCGCCTGCGCCGCGTGCACCGGCACGGGCGCCAGGGCGGGCACGACCCCCAGGGTCTGCCCCACCTGTGAGGGCACCGGGGCGGCCAGCCGCAACCTGGGCAACTTCGCCTTCTCCGAGCCCTGCCGCGACTGCAAGGGCCGCGGGCTGATCGTGGACGACCCGTGCCCCGTGTGCGAGGGCAACGGCCGGGCCAAGAGCACCCGCACCATCCAGGCCCGCATCCCCGCGGGGGTGGCCGACGGCCAGCGGGTCAGGCTCAAGGGCAAGGGCGCCCCGGGCGAGAACGGCGGCCCCGCCGGCGACCTCTACATCCAGACGCACGTCAAACCGCATGCCGTGTTCGGCCGGTCGGGCGACAACCTGACGATCACCGTCCCGGTGACGTTCACGGAGGCCGCTCTGGGCGCCGAGATCAAGGTGCCCGTCCTCAAGGGCATGCCGGTGACGCTGCGCATCCCCCCGGGCACGCCCAACGGCCGCACGTTCCGCGTGCGCGGCAGGGGCGTCACCCGCAAAGACGGCACCAAGGCCGACATGCTCGCGACAGTCGAAGTGGTGGTGCCGAAGACGCTCGACGACAAGTCGCGCGAGCTCCTCACCGAGTTCAACACCGCCAACGCCAGTGAGGACCCACGCGCTGAGCTCATTCAGCGAGCCAGAAGCGAGTAGCCGATGGACGCCAACTATTTCGACCTGTCAGATGACACACCCGTTTATGTGATCTCGGTGGCCGCGCAACTGTCGGGGCTGCATCCCCAGACCCTGCGCCAGTACGACCGGCTGGGGCTGGTCAGCCCCGGCCGCACCGCGGGGCGCGGCCGCCTCTACTCGACACGCGACATCATCCAGCTCCGCGAGGTGCAGCGGCTCTCCCAGGAGGATGGCATCAACCTCGCGGGCATCAAGCGGATTCTCGAGCTCGAGAACGAAGCGCTGCGGCTGCGGGAGGAGGTTCACCGCCTGCGTGCCGAGATGCGGATGGTCCGAGCGCTGATCCGCTACGAGCTGCCACCGGGGGCCTAGAAAAGATGGACTACAAGCTCACCCAGAAGAGCCAGGAGGCGCTCTCGGGTGCCATGCGGCGTGCCGCCGCCGAGGGCAACCCCGAGATCGCCCCCGTTCACCTGTTGACCACGCTGCTCTCCCAGACCGGCGGCACCGCCGTGCCGCTGCTCGAAGCCGTCGGCGCCGACTGGCGCGCGCTGCGGGCGCGGGCGGAGGAGCAGCTGGCAACGCTGCCGAAGGCGCAGGGCGCGACCGTGGGGGCGCCGTCGAGCTCGCGCCACCTCCTGACGGTCATGAACACCGCCGCCCAGCACGCCAACCGGCTCGAAGACCTCTACGTCTCGACCGAGCACCTGCTGGTGGGCCTGGCCGCCGACGGCGGACCCGTGGCCGACCTGCTGAAGGCTCAGGGCGCGACGCCGCAGGCGCTGCTCGACGCCTTCGAGAAAGTACGCGGCCACGCCCGCGTCACCAGCGAGACCCCTGAGGACACCTACCAGGCGCTGGAGAAGTACGGCGTCGACCTGACCGAGCACGCGAGGGGCGGCAAGCTCGACCCGGTCATCGGCCGCGACTCCGAGATCCGCCGCGTCATCCAGGTGCTCAGCCGCCGCACCAAGAACAACCCGGTGCTCATCGGCGAGCCGGGCGTCGGCAAGACCGCCGTCGTCGAAGGGCTGGCCCAGCGCATCGTGGCCGGCGACGTGCCCGAATCGTTGCGCAACAAGCGGCTGATCTCGCTCGACCTGGGCGCGATGGTGGCGGGCGCGAAATACCGCGGCGAGTTCGAGGAGCGGCTCAAGGCCGTGCTCTCCGAGATCAAGGAGAGCGACGGGCAGATCGTGACGTTCATCGACGAGCTGCACACCGTCGTCGGCGCGGGGGCCGCCGAGGGCGCGATGGACGCCGGCAACATGCTCAAGCCCATGCTGGCCCGCGGCGAGCTGCGCATGATCGGCGCTACCACGCTCGACGAATACCGCGAGCGCATCGAGAAGGACCCCGCGCTGGAGCGCCGCTTCCAGCAGGTCTACGTGGGCGAGCCCACGGTCGAGGACACGATCGCGATCCTGCGCGGGCTCAAGGGCCGCTACGAAGCCCACCACCAGGTGCAGATCGCCGACAGCGCGCTGGTGGCCGCCGCCGCGCTGTCCGACCGCTACATCACCAACCGCTTCCTCCCCGACAAGGCCATCGACCTGGTCGACGAGGCCGCCTCGCGGCTGCGCATGGAGATCGACTCCCGTCCCGTGGAGATCGACCAGCTCCAGCGCAACGTCGACCGGATGAAGATGGAGGAGCTGGCGCTGTCCAAGGAGACCGACGAGGCCTCCGTCCAGCGGCTCGAACGCCTGCGCCAGGAGCTGGCCGACCGCCAGGAGGAGCTCAACGCCCTCGTCGGCCGCTGGGAGCACGAGAAGGCCGGGCTCAACAAGGTCGGCGAGCTGAAGAAGCAGCTCGACGAGGCCAGGAGCGCCGCCGAGCGGGCCCAGCGCGACGGCGACTTCGAGGCCGCGTCCCGGCTCATGTACGCCGAGGTGCCGCGGCTGGAGCAGGTGCTGAAGTCCGCGTCCGAGGCGGCGCAGCCCGACAACACCATGGTCAAGGAGGAGGTCGGGGCCGACGACATCGCCGAGGTGATCTCGTCGTGGACCGGCATTCCCGCGGGGCGGCTCCTGGAGGCGGAGACGGCCAAGCTGCTGCGCATGGAGGAGGAGCTGGGCAGGCGGCTCATCGGCCAGCAGCAGGCCGTACAGGCCGTTTCCGACGCCGTACGCCGCAGCCGGGCCGGCATCGCCGACCCCGACAGGCCGACGGGCTCGTTCGTGTTCCTCGGGCCGACCGGTGTGGGCAAGACCGAGCTGGCCAAGGCGCTGGCGGAGTTCCTGTTTGACGACGAGCGGGCGATGACCCGCATCGACATGAGCGAATACTCCGAGAAGCACAGCGTGGCCAGGCTCGTCGGCGCGCCCCCCGGCTACGTCGGCTACGAGGAGGGCGGCCAGCTCACCGAGGCCGTCAGGCGGCGCCCGTACACCGTGGTGCTGCTCGACGAGGTGGAGAAGGCCCACCCCGAGGTGTTCGACATCCTGCTGCAGGTGCTCGACGACGGGCGGCTGACCGACGGCCAGGGCCGCACGGTCGACTTCCGCAACACGATCCTGATCCTCACCTCCAACATCGGCTCGCAGTTCCTCGTCGATCCCAAGCTGGAGAACGGCGCCAAGCGCGAGGCCGTCATGGGGGCGGTGCGCAACTCGTTCAAGCCGGAGTTCCTCAACCGGCTCGACGACGTGATCCTCTTCGACGCGCTCGGCTCCGAGGAGCTGGCACGCATCGTCGACCTGCAGGTCGACCGCCTGGCGCAGCGCCTGGCCGACCGCAGGCTGACGCTGGAGGTCACGCCGGCGGCCCGCGAGTGGCTGGCGCTGACGGGCTACGACCCGATGTACGGCGCCCGCCCGCTGCGCCGCCTGGTCCAGTCGGCCATCGGCGACAAGCTGGCCAAGGCGGTGTTGTCGGGCGAGATCGCCGACGGCGACAAGGTCATGGTGGAGCTCGGCGACGACGAGCTGCTCATCCAGCGCGGCTGAGGCCTGGCCGGGAGCCCGGAGACCCGAACGGTTTCCGGGCTCCGCGAGCTCCGCGGGCTCCGGCGTGTCATGCCGCGGTCATGCGGCATGGAGCTGGGTAAGGTTCGCCCCACACTTCGGACAAGCCGCGCTCCCCCGGCCGGCCGGCTGGCTACGTTCAGCGTTCGTCAGATCAGCGAAATCGATCAGGGGGACGTGCAGTGTCATCCCAGAAAGTCCGAAGCATCCTCGCGGTGGCGGCGGTGACCGCTGGTGTCACGTGGTGGGCCGCGACCCCCTCGACGGCTGACTCCTGCTCGAACACCAAGCCGGTCGTGTTGTCGCCGGACTCGGCCCTGTCCTTCTGCCACGAGCAGTCGAGGGTGGACATCAACGACGGCGGCACTGGCGGCAGCCGGATGGTCGCCGAGGAGTCGGGCAAGCTGGCCATGGCGACCGGGCGGCTGGCCAGGCAGCTGGGCCTGACGGGCCTGGCCGCCGGAAAGTCGGCGCTGGGCGGCGCCGACATCGGCGGGGTCGCGGCGACCTGGGGCATGCCGATGCTGACCTCCGCCTCGCCCGTGGTGTTCCCCACGGTGCCGGGCCGGGCCGGCATGAAGGACGTGTCGACCCTGTCGAGCGTGCCGGCGCTGCCCTCCCTGCCGTCCCTGCCCGAGACGCCGCTGCTCGCCAAGCTGCCGGCGGAGATGTCGCTCGGCCAGGCCGCCCACAGCAGCCGCATCGCGGGCTCCCGCATCCCGTCGCCGAAGGACCTGGACAAGCCCGTCCGCGAGGTCGGCGAGGACGTCATCGGCGTGCTGCTGCCGAAGGCGGTGGAGAGCGTCGAGGGCACCTCGATGCTGACCGGCGGCCGGTCGGCGGTGCCGGGCGTCACGGGGGTCACCGACGGCCTCGGCCTGCGGTGAGCACGCAGTCCGCCGTCCATCTCGTCCGGGCGCGGAACGTGCCTGCCGCGCCCGGATCTCCATAACCGAAGGGGCCGCAGCCGTCCGGCCGCGGCCCCTTCGCATCCTGCCGCCGTTCTGCGGGCCCTGTTCTGCGGCGCTGTTCTGCGGGCATGCCGCAGCGAACTCCGGCCACCGGCGGCCCCGCCCTGGGACGGGCCGCGACGTCGCGCGAGGCGATCGGGTCAGGAGACCATCTCGTCGAGCTCGTCCTCCGGGAGCCCGAGATCGACCCTGATGCGGTAGCGGGTGCGCAGCAGCGCCACCTGCTCGGGGTCGTTCTCGTCGCAGTCGAGGACCGCCTGGGTGGCCCATTCGAGCCCACCCCGGAGGTCTCCGTAGGCGACGAGCGTCTCGGCGATCGTGTGGGCGGTCGCCGTGGAGACGTCGCCCTCGGCGCGTATCGTCTCGATGACCTCCCTCGCCTCGTCGGGCCTGTCGAGCTCGAAGAGCGTGTCGGCGATGCCGGCACGCGGGTCGAAACCCGCCTCGCCACCGTCCTCGACCGCGCGCTGGAAACACTCCATCGCGCGCGCCGGCTGGCCCGCCGCCCGCCACTCCTCGGCGGCGAGGACCAGGATGGAAGCCCGGGAGACGTCGCCCGAGGAATAGTCGAGCGCGACGTCGTAGAGCCGACTGGCCAGGGAATCGTGGTCGTCGGCCAATAGAGCCTGCTCAAGCAGACGATCAAGGTGCTCACGGGTCACATGCGCCACACCGCGAGACTACCGAGCCGCCCGGCCGTTTGCCTGGCCAATCCACACACTCACAAATCGGTAACGACTCGCCCAACTCTGCGTCCCCTGAGCGTGTTCGTGCAGGTCACAGGGCATATAGCAGATGCTCCGCTGTCAAGCGAGCGAAGGGGGCCGTGATGGGCGTGTCCAAGCAGATGACCTTCACGCTGGCCTGCGCTGTCGTACTGTCGGCCCTCGTCCCCGGCCTCGCCGGCTATCTGTCGGCACGTCTCGAGGCCATCGAGTCGGCGGAGCGCAGCCTGCGCGCCCTGGAGACCCGGCTGCACATCAGGGAGGCCAGGGACGCGCGTCCCGTCTCCTACCCGGGGCCGTGCCTGCGCACGCCTGCCGCGCCGGGTTATGAGGAACTGCCGACGGCCGCGCTCGGCCAGCGGCGGCACTGGCAGCCGGACGACGTGCCCGCCTGGCTGCCCGGTCTGGTGACGGAGCCGCCGTACGCGGGCGGCCACTGAGCGCTCAGTCGTGCGGCGACCATGAACGCAGCTGGCGGGAGAGAAAGCCGCGGATCAGGTGTTTGGCCGCCTCAATGATCTCCGGTTCCCCGTCGGGATCGCGGCGGAAGGCGAGTTTCAGCACCGCGTCGCCCGCCTCGACCGCCACCAGCACCGCGAGGTCGAGCTCGGGGCTGTCGGCCAGGCCGAACTCCTTCAGGAACAACCCGCGCAGCCGCCCGGCGATCACGGTGTTGTTGTCGGAGTCGGAGTCGAGCAGGTTGAGGTCGACGACGTCACCGAAGTGCAGGCTCTTGAAGCCGGCGACCGTGCGGTGCATGTCGACGTATTCGTCGATGATCGCGTCGACCGCCTCCCACCACCCTCGGTGGTCCTCCTCCAGGAACTTGCGGTCGACCCGGCGGACGAACTCCTCGACGTTGCGCCGGGTGAGCTCCTGCGTGATCGCGCGCTTGTCGGGAAAGAACTGGTAGACCGACCCGATCGCCACGCCTGCCCGTTCGGCGATGCGGGTGGTGGACAGGGCTTCGTACCCGGTCTCGTCGAGCAGTTCGGCGCAGGCGTCGAGCATGCGCTCGACGCGCCGGGCGCTGCGGCGCTGTGCGGGTTGCCGCCTGAGTGCTTTGGGCTGGCTGCAGTCTTCATCAATTTGCGGCGAGGACACGGAATCATCTTCTCCCGTACGTGCGATCGTTACCCGCGATTTCTGGATACCGACGTGGTTCCGGTCAACCGTGCCAGCCCGCGCATCGCCCGTGGCGAAATCCGCGATAGGGCGTATCCGATTTTTCCTTCCAGGTTGACCGGAACGACCGCCTGATTTCTGTGCACCGCACGCAGAACGTGCGCGGCCACGCGCTCGGGTGGATATCCGCGCCGCGCCAGGCCGCGTACGGCGTCGTCGTGCAGGTCCGCACCGGTGTACATGGCGTTGCGGGCGATGGCCGTGGAGACGAAGCCCGGGCAGATGGCGCTCACCCCGATGTCGTGCCCGGCCAGCTCGGCCCGCAGGCAGTCGCTGAGCATCTTCACCGCGGCCTTCGAGGCGGAGTACGCGGGCAGCAGCCGTGAGGGCGCGAAGGCGGCCAGGGAGGCGATGTTGACGATGTGGCCGCCCTGGCCGCGCTCGACCATGGCGGCGGCGAACAGGCGGCATCCGTGCACGACGCCCCACAGATTGATGTCGACGGTCCTGCGCCAGTCGTCCACGGTGTGGTCGAGAAACGATCCGACGACCGCGATTCCGGCATTGTTCACCACAATGTCCGGCACTCCATATTGGGCGATGATATTTCGCGAGAAGTTCTCCATTTCCTCCGTATCCGCGACATCGACCCGCACCGCGTGTGCCGTACCCCCGAAGTCCTTCCCGATCGTCTCGGCGGCCCGCCGGGCGGCGGCGAGATCGATGTCCGCGCAGACCACCTCGGCGCCGTGCGCCGCGAACGCCCGCGCCGTCGCCAGCCCGATCCCCGACCCGGCCCCCGTCACCACCACCAGCCGCCCGCCGAACGTCCTCCGCCCGCCCCCCACCCGCGCCCGCCGCAACGCCGTGCCGGCCCGGGCGCCCTCGACATGGCAGGCGAACTCGGCGATCATCCCGGCGACGGCGCCGGGACGGCTGCGGTGGGCCCAGTGCCCGGCCGCGAGCCTGCGGCGCCACAACCCGCTCACCCACCGGTCGAACGAGGCCGGCAGCGCGGGCGTCACGAACCGGTCCCGCGTGGCCTCGATGATCTGCACGGGCACGTCGGAGACGCTCGGGTCGAGGCCCGGGTCGCCGAGCGTGGCGGCCATGTTGCGCCGGTAGAGCCAGAGCCCGTTGCGCCCGTCCTCGGCCAGGGTGGGCGCCGGATGCCCCGGCCGTGGCGTGACGCCCTCGCCGAGCAGGGCGCGGGTGACGATCCGCGGCATGACGGAGCCCCAGGCCAGCTCGGGCAGCGCGGGCAGCAGGAAGGCGCCGATGTACCACGACCTCATCCGCTGCGCCGCGACGTCACGCCGCCGCCCATGCCGCATGAAATGCCGCATCTGCCGCAGCCCTGGCCCGCCCAGGCTGGTGAACGAGGCCACCCGGTCACGGATGCCCTCCCGCGCGACGGCCTCCCAGCCCTGCAGCGATCCCCAGTCGTGGCCCACGAGGTGGACCCTGGACTTGCCCACGGCGTCGAGCACTGCGCCGAGGTCGGCGATCAGGTGGTCGAAGTCGTAGGCGCGCCGGTCGCGCGGGGCCGAGGACCTGCCCGCCCCGCGCACGTCGTAACGCACCACGTGGAAGCGGTCGCGCAGGAGCGCGGCCACCTCGTCCCAGACGCGGTGGGTGTCGGGATAGCCGTGGAGGAGGACGATCGTCGGCCGGTCGGGGTCACCCTCCTCGAAGAGCGCCAGGCGTACGTCACCGGACTCGACCCACCGCATCGCGACCTCCTATTGGACGCACTGTCCAGCAGAATACCAACGGGAGGGATCACTTGCCGGGCCGGGCCGACAGGCCCGTACACGAGCGCAACTCCTTCCAGTCCGCGACCGCCCGCGTCCTGGACGAGCCCTTCATCGGCACCGGGACGCCGCCCTGGATGGTGGCCGGCGTCCAGCTGTCCTTCAGCACCTTCCGCCCGTTGATCGTCAACGTCAGCACCCCGGTCCTGCCCGTGGTCGCCGGGTTGGAGTTGTAGAAGACGAAGTTGCCCATGCCGTAGTTGACGTACGCGTTCTTGAGATAGCCCGACCCGAGCAGGATGTGGGCGTGCCCGCCGACCACCACGTCGGCGCCCGCCTCGACCAGCTTGGGGGCGAGCGAGCGCTGCGCCGGGTTGGGGCACTTCTGCATCTCGGTCCCCCAGTGCAGGTGGACGATCACCGTGTCGGAGTTCTTGCGCGCCTTGCGTACGGCCCGGAGCAGGCTCGCCTCGTCCTTGGCCGAGGCCAGCCCGCCCTTGCCGGACGTGGCCGTCCACGACTGGATGAACTCCGCGTCCATGACCTGGGTGGCCCCGATGATCGCCACCCGGTTGCCGTTCACGGTCTTCCGGTACGGCCGGTACGCCCGCGCCGCGTCCTTCCCGATCCCCACCACGGGGAACTTGCTGCGCTTGATCGCCGCCAGCGTGTCGGCCAGCCCGTCGTCCATGTAGTCCATGCCGTGGTTGTTGGCCATGGACGCCACGTCGACCCCGGCGGCCTTCAACGCGCTCAACGCGCTGGGCGGGGCTCTGAACGTGTACTGCTTGCCCGGCGCCGGCGTACCTCCGGTGGTGATGGCCGTCTCCAGGTTCACCATGGATAAATCGGCCTTGCGCAACACGCTCGCGATCGGCCCCAGAGCCGTGCGCGGGTTGGAGAGCCGGGGGCGCAACATCCCCTCGAAGTGCACGTCCCCGCCGAAGGCGATCGTGTACGGCCGCCGCTGCGGCGTCGGCTTCGCCGAGGGCGTGGCCGAGGGCGTGGAGGGTGCCCGCTGCTGCTCCACCTGCCCGCGTTGCGGCTCCCTCTCAGGCGGCGACGAGCATGCCGCCAGGGACACGACGACAGCGAACACCGGGAGGGCATGGGGGAGTTTCATCTACCGCCACTTCCACTCGAATCCTGTCTTCCAGGGATCGAGCATGCCATGCAGGGCGGTTACCGTGCAGTCCACACGTTTGACAATAAATCGGACATCGCGTCACGCGGCCCGTCGTTCCGCCTGGCCACACGCGCGACGGCCCGACGACCCACCACGGACAGCCGTGCGCCCTCCTCCGACGTCGACCGACCCCACCTGATCAGCGACGTCGGCCGCCGGAGGTCACGGGCGGCTCGGAAAGCGCGTCGTCGAACACGGGGAGCACCATTCATAGGGCGTCGCCCAGGGCCTGGCCTTTCCCGACCACCGCACAAGAACGGCCTGCGCCCCATCCAGGACGCAGGCCGTTCGCACCATATTTTTTCGCGGGAACGGGCCGGGAGACGGCCATTCATCTCGCCCTGTCGGGCCCCGGCAATAAATGCTTGAGAAAAGAGTGCGGGGCGCCGCTGTCACGGAGGCGGGATCGCGCGGATATCGGGGGCACCTGATGCGTGCCGCTTGATCAACCGGACTGTGGGTGTGCCATCATTGGAAGGTCTTCTGTGCTCAAGTCTGCAGGTGAGCCGGAGTGCGGCGAGGCGTGCCAGGCCTCGTCTCGAACGGCCCTGAAGGTTGTGTCAGCAACACGCCAGGGCCGTTCTCTATGCGCCGGCCCCTAGGGTGGCCATGTCGAATTCACCGTCACGGACTCCCGCGGTGAAAGCCTCCCACTCCGCCGGAGTGAAGACCAGGACAGGGCCGTCCTGCTCTTTACTGTCGCGCAGCGCGACATTACCGTTGGCCAAGGGTGCGACTTCAATGCAGGCGTCTGCGCCATTGCAGAAGGTGCTCTTCCGCCAAGCCGCCTCGACAGGTTGGATGTGCATGCTCTCCCCAAATAGACAAAGGGGCCCCATTGCCCCTTGTTGAGGTTTCGGTGTTACTAACGCCGCCACAGCATAGCTTTACGTTGGATGAGCACGCGCGACTCGTCCTCATCCAGCGCCTCCGACCTGATGTGGCCGAAGGCCGCCTCATAGCCTGCCACGCGTTCGAGATCCTCGACGAAGTGGGCGGTGTACAGCTGTTCGAGATAGACCACGTCGTCGAAGTCACGGAACTTCAGATGGATGAACGCGCTCGTGTTCACCGGGTGAAGTGCGTCCAGGGCGAGGACATGGATGCTGACGTGCGGCAGCAGGGAGATCTCCAGGAGATGCTCCATCTGCTCGCGCATCACCGAAGGCTCCCCGAAGCGGCGCGTCAGCGCCGACTCATCCAGCACGACCGTGAGCGCGCAGGGATGTGCCCGGTGCAGAACGCGACGCTGCCGGTCGAGGCGGGCCTCGACGCGGCTCCGGACACCGCTGTGCGTGATGCGCGCGATGCCCCGGGAGGCCAGGATGACTTCCCGCGCGTAGTCCTCGGTTTGCAGGAGACCGGGCACGATCTGTGGTTCCCACGATCGTTGTGAGGTCGCCTCCGCCTCAAGCCCGAGGAATCTTGTGTATTCCTCAGGAAGAGTGTCTTCGTAATCTTCCCACCACCCGCGCTGCTCCGCATCCCGCAACAGGCCGAAGAGCTCGTCAAGTTTCGTCCCGTCGACGCGGTAGAGCTCGGCCAGGGCCTTGATGTCGTCGGCGACGGGCATGGTCTTGGCCGCCTCGATGCGGCTGACCTTGCTCGCCGACCAGCCGAGTTCGCGGGCGGCCTTGGCGCCGGTGAGTTTCCTTCGCTCCCGGAGGAGGCGCAGCTCCTGCCCGAGCCGGAGCCTGCGTACTGTGGGACTGCCCTGCTGCGATGGCACCGTCCACTCTCCTTGTCGGGAATGAAGGTGTAGCCGGAAGGGGTCGTTTGGGGGCCCGGCTTTGTGGGCCGTACGGCCAATCGTACATGCAACTTGCATGGATAGTCGCGTACGGCCTTGCCATGAAGGCTTTCACGGGGAGAGCGTAGGGGCAAGACAGGCTCGGTAGGGGTGGCGAAGCCGGAGTTCGTGGCAGGTCGACCGACCTATGACTCTTCTCGTGCAAGTTGCATCGCAAGCCGTGAAGCAAGTCGCGAAGAAACTTAAATCTTCCCTTGCCTAAAGTCTTGCAGCATCGCAGGCCTAGGGGGACGATCGATCTCAGGAGGGACCTTGGATGGTGAGGAGGCCGACATGACCACACGGCCGTACGCATCAGGCCTTCCGCCCACGATCGCGCGCCCTCACGCGGGCCGCCTCGCCGGCAACGTCGCCGTCCCGGAACTGAGAATCCACCCCAGGGAGGCCACTTGCCGGAAGGACCACTTCATCGCCTGACCGCGCAGCGAGAGTCCGCTCATTCGAGCACGCAAAAAGCCGGTCCGAGGCCGATATCCGACTCGCCGCATATGGGCTGCCACCCTGCGACGAGACCGGCCATCAGCCGTCGGACCGGCCAAGAAGCCACCTCAAAATGCCGCGAAAGGGGTCTTCTATGTACTCACAAGGTACCAAGGGACTCAGCCGAATCAAGTCCCGGATCCGGGAACTCGTCGCATGGGCCGACCGGGAGATCTGCATGGAGCCCGACGAGTTCGCGCACCGCATGGGCTGGACCGTCGAGCGGGTGGGACTCGGCGCCCGCCGCTACCGCGACCCGCGCTTCGACCAGCTCCGCCTCCCGCACCGCGTGACGGAGGAGGTGTCTTGACGTGCCGAGGAACCCGCGTAACCAGATCTACCCCGGCTACGAGGACCTGCCCGCCCCCGGCCGGAGCGGCCGGTTCGTCAGGCTCTGGCGGATCCGTACGGAGCTGCTGCTCGCGGCGGCGCTGACGCTGTTCACGCTGTCGCTGCTCGGCGCCGCCCAGGAGGGCCGGTGGATGCCCTTCATCCTGCTGAGCAGCGCCATCTCGGTGCCGGCCGCGACCAGGACCGGCCGCAACTGGGTCACCTCGCACATCTGGTGCGTGATCTCCCGGCACCGCCTGCAGCGGGTCTGCCTGGAGACCACGATGCACACCAGGGCCGGGCGGATCCCGCTGGTGCTCTGGATCACGCCCACGTCCAGGGGCGAGAAGGCGCTGATCCTGACGAGGGCCGGGATCTGCGCCGAGGAGTTCGAGGCGTACAGCGAGGAGATCGCCGCAGCGTGCTGGGCCAGGAGCGCGAACGTCTACCGGCACCGCACGCGCTCGCAGTTCCTGATCGTGGAGATCGTCCGGCGCGACGAGGCGCCGGGCACGGCCTCCCCCGGCCTGGACAGGTTGTACGGCCGGCGAGCGTGGACCTCGCTACGGCCCGACTTCGAGGAGCCGCCTGATCTCCGCGCGGACATGACGCTGGCGCGGGCCGGCCACTAGACCTGGGGGACCGCGCCTACCCCAGGGGCACGAGCCCCGGAGACCACGCGGGGGCTCCGGGGCTTCCCCATGCGCTCGACGTTCCGGGTGGTCACGCACCGTTCAGCGGAGATCCGGTCAGGATTTCACCATCCCGGGTGATCACCGCACAATAGGGTGTCGCGCGTGACTATCGCACCAGAAGAGGACCGCCTGAACACCCAGATCGCCTTCGCCATCGAGATCGACAAGTTGAAGCGGATCATCCGCCGCAACCATCTCATCGACGGTTCGCGACGGGAGAACACCGCAGAGCACTCCTGGTACGTGGGCACGTTGGCGATGGTCCTCGGCGAGCACGCCCCACCGGGGACCGACCTCCAACGGGTGGTGGCCATGCTCCTGGTGCACGACCTGGTGGAGATCGACGCCGGTGACACCTTCGTCTACGATCCGGTGGCCGTCTCCGCCCAGGTCGAGGCCGAACGGGCCGCCGCCGACCGCATCTTCGGCCTGCTGCCCGCCGACCAGGCGGCGCGGATGCGGGAGTTGTGGGACGAGTTCGAGGCCAGGAAGACGCCGGAGGCGAAGTTCGCCAAGGCACTCGACCGCTTCGCCCCGATCCTGGCCAACCACCACACGGAGGGCGGCACCTGGCCGCTGTTCAAGGTGACGGCCGCCCAGGTCAGGGAGAAGGTGCGGATCATCGAGGAGGGCTCGCCCTCGCTCGGTTCGTACGCGCTGGAGCTGGTTGAGCTCTCCGCGGCGAGAGGTCACCTGTCCGAGTGATGCCCTCATGGCCGGGGTAGGGGACTTGTCGTGAAAGAGGAAGTGCGAGCGAAGCGTCGGCAGCTAAGGGGTTTCGCCGGGCCGGTCGCCCTCGCCGATCGGCTCGAGAAGTCGAGAGCCATGGACAAAGCCGTCATGGCGCTGGCGAAGGCCGTGCGCCGGCGCATCCCCCAGGGACGGGTACGCGACCTGCTGCACGGCGTGCCCACCGGCAAGCCGCTGCACCCGCCACTCGCCACGGTGAGCCTCGGCTGCTGGATGTCGGCCGCCGTGCTGGACCTGGCGCGCGCCGACCCCCGGGCCTCGCGCCTGCTGCTGGCCACCGGCATCGCCAACGCCCTGCCGACGGCCGCGGCGGGCCTGACCGACTGGTCGTCCCTCCACCGCGAGCAGCAGCGGGTGGGTCTCGTGCACATGGCGTCGAACGTGGCCGCCCTCGGCCTGTTCTCCGCCTCGCTGCTGGCACGGATGCGCGGGCACGAGCGTCCCGGCCGGTTGTTGTCGTTCGCCGGGCTCGGCGTGGGCAGCCTCGGCGCCTACCTCGGCGGCCACCTGGCCTACCGGCAGGCGGCAGGGGCCAACCACGCCCCGCAGGTCACCCACCTGGTGCCGCTGGGCTGGCACGACCTGTGCGCGCTGAAAGACCTGCCCGACGGCCGTCCCGTGGCGCGCAGGCTCGGCTACATCCAGCTCTTCGTGCTGCGCCGGGGCGAGGCCGTGACCGTGCTCGGCGACCGCTGCCCCCATCTGGCCGGGCCGCTGCACCAGGGCAGGCTCGTCATGGAGGACGGCGAGGCGTGTGTGGTCTGCCCGTGGCACAGCAGCACGTTCCGGCTGGCCGACGGCTCGGTGAAACACGGCCCCGCGACCGCCCCCGCGCCCATGTTCGAGACGCGCGTGAGGCGCGACGGCACGCTCCAGGTGCGCCCGGGGTTGACCTAAAGTTTGCTTGAGGTCCTACGGTCGCCGCATGGGAAAGATTCTGGTGACCGGCGCGACCGGCAACGTTGGCAGGCATGTGGCGACCCGGCTCGCGAAGGCCGGGCTGGAGGTCCGGGCGCTCGCCAGGGATTCCGAACGGGCGCAACTGCCCGTCGAGACCGTACGCGGCGACCTGACCTCCCCTGAGACCCTGGAGCCCGCCCTCGACGGGGTGGAGAGCGTGTTCCTGCTCTGGCCCGGCCCTTCCACCGAGGGCGCCGCGGGCACGATCACGGCGATCGCCAAGCACGCGCGGCGCGTGGTCTACCTGTCGGCGGACGTCGAGGATCTGGCGGACGACCGGGAGCCGGCGTACTTCCACCAGGAAGTGGAGCGGCTGATCCGGCACTCGGGAGCCGGCTGGACGTTCCTGCGACCCGGCGGATTCGCGGCCAACACGCTCATGTGGGCCGACCAGATCGGGCAGGGCGTCGTGCGCTGGCCGTTCGGGCAGGCCGCCAGGTCGCTGATCCACGAGAAGGACATCGCGGCCGTGGCCGTGCACGTGCTGACCTCCGCCGGGCACAACGGCGCGAAATACGTGCTCACGGGCCCCGAGCAGCTCACCCAGGCCGAGCAGGTGCGCGTCATCGGCGAGGTGCTCGGCCGCGAGGTGCGCTGGGAGGAACTCCCTGTGGACGAGGCCCGCGAGCAGCTCCTGGCGGCCTGGGGCGACCCGTCCTTCGTGGACCTGGCGTTGCAGGGGTGGGAAGCGTTCGTGACCCGCCCCGAGCGGGTCACGGACACGGTGGAGCGGCTGCTCGGGCGGCCCGCGCTGACGTTCCGCCGGTGGGCGGAGGACCGCGCGGCGGACTTCAGCTGACCTCGTCGGCGGGGTGCTCCACGAGGGCGAGGATGCGACTGGACATGAACCGGGCCGTACGCACCGGGGTGCCGTTCCTGGTGACCTCGCTGACCTCGACGAGCCCCCGCCGCGTGTTCACCTCGACTCGCCGGCCGGCGCGGGTGGCCGTGATCTCGTAGGTACGCGGTGACCCTCCCGCGTCAATGACGATCTCCACCCAATCACCCTTCATGTACAGATTCATACCCAGATAGCCGGAAATTTATCCGTACACCAGTACGATAATGGCCGCGATTCCCACGCAGACGATGACCCCGCGCAGCACGGGCGCCGGGATGCGCCGGCCCAGCCTGGCCCCCAGGAAGCCGCCGGCCATCGCGCCCAGCGCCACCCCGGCCACGGCCTGCCAGTCGACGTCTGCGACCACCGTGAACAGCACCGCGGCCACGGCGTTGACCAGCAGCGCGAGCACGTTCTTTGCGGCGTTCACCCGCTGGAGGCCCTCGTCGAGGAAGATGCCGATCAACCCGATCAGCAGCACCCCCTGGGCGGCCCCGAAATAGCCGCCGTAGACGCCCGAGGCCAGCACGCCCAGCCACAACGCCAGGCCGCCGTGCGGATGCGCCCTCCCCCGCCGCTCGGCCAGCCAGGCGTTGAGCCTGGGCTGCACCAGGACCAGCAGGCAGGCCAGCGCGATCAGCGCGACGACGACCACCTCGAACACGTCGGGATCGAGGAACAGCAGCAGGATGCCGCCGATCAGCGCGCCGAGCGCCGAGGCCGCGCCCAGACGCACCAGGCGGTCGCGCTGGCCCTGCAACTCCACGCGGTAGCCGTAGGCGGCCGTGAAGGAGCCCGGCACCAGCCCGATCGTGTTGGACACGTTGGCGGTGACGGGATCGATGCCCACCGCCACCAGCGTGGGGAACGTGATCAGCGACCCCGACCCGACGACCGCGTTGATGGCGCCCGCCATCACCCCGGCCACGCAGACCGCAGCCAGTTCCCACCCCGTCACAAACCCTCCCTGACCCGAGAAACCCGCTCGCCGGACCGCCGCCGGCCATGCCTACGGCCGGGGCGATGGCCCTCGCAGCGGGTCGCTCACTGGGTGTCCGAGTTTTTGGGGGGTGTGAAGAGACCGCCGAGATTCTCCAGCGCCTTGCCCATCTCCGACGGCACGATCCAGATCTTATTGGCCTCGCCCTTGGCGATCTCCGGCAGGGTCTGCAGGTATTGGTAGGCGAGCAACTGCTGGTCGGGCTTTCCCTCGTGGATGGCCCTGAAGACCATGCCGATCGCGTCGGCCTGCCCCTTGGCGCGCATGGCCTGGGCCTCGGCGTCCGCCTGGGCGCGCAGCACGGCCGCCTCCGCCTCGCCGCGCGCCCGCAACACCGAGGCCTGCTTGTCGCCCTCGGCCGCGAGGATGGAGGCCTGGCGCTGCCCCTCGGCGGCCAGCACCGCGGCGCGCTTGTCGCGGTCGGCGCGCATCTGCTTCTCCATCGAGTCCTGGATGGAGGCCGGGGGGTCGATCGCCTTGAGCTCGACCCGGTTGACCCGGATGCCCCACTTGCCGGTGGCCTCGTCGAGCACGCCGCGCAGCGCGGTGTTGATGTCCTCGCGCGAGGTCAGCGTGCGCTCGAGGTCCATGCCGCCGACGACGTTGCGCAGCGTCGTGACCGTGAGCTGCTCGACGCCGGTCAGGAAGTTGGCGATCTCGTAGGTGGCCGCCTTGGGGTTGGTGACCTGGAAGTAGATGACGGTGTCGATCGAGACGACCAGGTTGTCGGAGGTGATCACCGGCTGCGGCGGGAACGACACCACCTGCTCGCGCAGGTCGATCAGGTCCTTGATGCGGTCGATGAACGGCACCACCAGGTTGAGCCCCGGCGTCAGCGTGCGGTGGTAGCGGCCGAGGCGCTCGATGATGGCCGCCGTGGCCTGCGGGATGATGCGGATCGTACGGGCCACCGCGAAGCCCACCGCCGCGACCACGACAAGGGCGACGATGAGCTGCTCGATGGACATGGCGACGCTCCGAAGTCGAGGGGACCGACTCCGTAGATCTTATTTGGTTTCCGCTATCCGCAACGTCTACTCAGTGGCGAGCGACTTTATCGGCATAAATGGCGATCTAGTGCGGACGTGCGTACCAGCGGCCCTCACCGCTCCGCTCCAGCGAGAGCGGCACGCCGAACGTGTGGGAGAGATTGTCGGATGTCATCACGTGCTCCAGCGGCCCCTGGGCCACCACGGAGCCGTGCCGGAGCAGCAGCCCGTGCGTGAACCCCGTGGGCACCTCCTCCACGTGGTGCGTCACCAGCACCAGCGTCGGCGAGCGGTAGTCGCCCGCCAGCAGCGCCAGACGGCGCACCAGATCCTCGCGCCCGCCCAGGTCGAGCCCGGCGGCCGGCTCGTCGAGCAGCAGCATCTCTGGGTCCGGCATGAGCGCGCGGGCGATCTGCACCCGCTTGCGCTCGCCCTCGGACAGCGTGCCGAACCTCCGCCTGATCAGATGGGCCGCGCCCATCATGTCGATCAACTCGACGGCCCTCGTGACGTCGTTGGAGTCGTACTCCTCCGTCCACCGGCCCATGATCGCGTACGACGCGGTCAGCACGAGGTCGATGACCTTCTCCTCAGGCGGGATGCGCTCGGCCAGCGCGGCGCTCGCCAGCCCGATCCGCGGCCGCAGATCGAAGACGTCCGCCTGCCCCAACCGCTCGCCCAGCACCTCGACCAGGCCCTCACTCGGATAGAGCAACGTGGCAGCGACCTGCAGCAACGTGGTCTTACCTGCGCCGTTGGGGCCGATGACCACCCAACGCTCGTCCTCGTTGACCGTCCAGTCGATGCCGCGCAGCAGGGCCGCTCCGTCGCGCCTGACGGCGACGTCCTGGAGCCGCAGCACCTGACCACCCATCCCCGATCCCTCCTTCAGGAGTCACCCACGGGGACAAACCTATTGCAGGGCGAGCGCTTATCGTGGATCGGTGCGCCCTGAATCGCCTGTCTGTCCCTCCCTGGTCGCCTGGGGCAACGCCTGGCTCGCCGGTCACGTCGGCCTCGACGAGGCGGCTGACCACGTGGAAGCCGCCGGCGGTCCCGTCGTCGCGGGCGACGTTCCGTTGCGTAAATACCTCGCAGATCTCCGCGTGGGCGGCCTGCGCGAGCTTCGGCTCGCCCTGCCGGCGCCCGGCGACCCGCTGGGCCTGTCGGGCCCGGCGCCGTTCAACTCGGCCGCGGTCGACGCCGGCCAGGCCGCGATCGCCGTGGCCGACGGCCGGAACACCGGCCTGCTGCCCCTGCCGGACCGCCGCGGATCGTCCTATGTCGGTGTGCGTCTGGAAGTGCACGACTCCGGCCCCGTACGCCATGACCTGCCCTCGCTCGCCGAGGCCGAGCGCGACCTGTCCGACGCGATGCGGTCGGCCACCGAAGCGCTGGCCTCCGTCGACGGCCCGGTTGCCGACCGTCCCGAACGGCTGGGGCAGCGCGGCGGCGAGCTTGCGCCGGGTTATCCGGCTCGCGCGCACCGCGTGGCCACGCTCGCCACGCGGCTGGCCACCGTACTGCGCCTGGCTGACGACCGCGGCCTCACGGTCGCGCAGGTCGCGGCGCGAGGAGCGGCCCTGCGCGAGCTCGACCGTGCGGTACGCCGCGCGCTCGTGGCGGCCCACCACGCGATCTTCGAGCCGATCAGGAACCAGTAGCCGGCTCAGCCGAGGCCGTGCCGCACGGCGTAGAGCGCGGCCTGGGTGCGGTCCTGCACGCCGAGCTTCATCAGCACGTTGGACACGTGGGTCTTGACCGTCTTCTCCGCCACGGCCAGGCTCCGCGCGATCTCCTTGTTGGACCGGCCGGCCGCGATGAGCGACAACACCTCCCGCTCCCGCTCGGTCAGCGGCACCCCGGACGCGCCGTCGGGCGAGGCCAGCATCGCCTCCGCCGCCTCGGGGGCGAGCAGCACCTGGCCGCCGTGCACCGCGCGCACCGCCTGGACCAGCGCGGACGGATCAACGTCCTTGTAGAGGAACCCGGACGCTCCCGCGCGCATCGCGGGGCCCACGTCGGACCGGTCGCTCACCGATGTCAGCACGACGATCCTGGTCGCCGTGCCGGTCAGCCGCTCCAGCGCGCCGAGGCCGTCGAGCACGGGCATCTTCAGATCCAGCAGCAGCACGTCGGGGCAGTGCTCGCCGACCAGCTCGACGGCCTGGGCCCCGTCGCCCGCCTCGGCAACCACGGCGATGTCGTCCTGGAGATCGAGGAACGTCCGCAGCCCTTGACGCACCACCGGGTGATCGTCGGCGATCAGCACCCGGATCACGCGCCCACCTCCACGCACACCATGGTCCCCCTACCCGGGGCCGACTCGACGGTCATGACGCCGCCGACGGACTCGGCCCTGTCACGCATCGACGCCAGGCCAAGCCCGCGCGAGTCGGCCTGCTCGAAGCCTCTGCCGTCGTCTTCGACGGTCAACACCAGCTTGCCCTCCTCGTATGCCAGGCGCACCGAGACGCGGGACGCCTCGGAGTGCCTGAGCGCGTTGTGCAGCGCCTCCTGGGCCACCCTGAGCGCCGCCACCTCGACCGCCGGGTCCAGCGGCGGCAACTCGCCGCACTCGAACACCACCAGGGACGGGTGGAGCCGGTCGAGCATACGCACGTGCTTGCGCAGCGTCTCCGACAGGCCGTGCCGGTCGAGCTCGGCCGGGCGCAGCTCGACGATCACCGCGCGCAGCTCGGTCAGGGCCTCGCCGGCCAGCCGCTGGACGCGTTCGAGCTCAGGGGCGACCTTGCCGGGGGCCTTGTCGAGCATGGCCTGCGCCGCCTGGGCGCTCAGCCTGAGCGAGAACAACTTCTGCGTGACCGCGTCGTGCAGCTCGTGGGCGACCCGGTTGCGCTCCTCCAGCATGGCCAGCTCGCGGCCGCGTTCGTAGAGGCGGGCGTTGGTCAGCGCGATCGCGGCGTGCGCCGCGAAGAGCGTGAGGAGGTCCTGGTCCTCCTGCGTGAAGCCGCCGGGGGTGCGCTTGTTGGCGAGGAAGATGATGCCCAGCACCTCGTCGCCGTCGCGGATCGGGACGCCGAGGAAGTCCTTCATGACCGGGTGCGCCTTCGGCCACCACTCGAACCGCGGGTCCTCACGCAGGTCGGGCAGCCGGGCGGAGACCCCGTCGCGGAGCATCGCCCCCAGCATGCCGTGCTGCCTCGGCAGCGGCCCGATCGCGTCCCACTGCTTGTCGGTGATGCCCTCGGCGACGAACTCGGCGAACGACCCGTCGTCGTCGGGCACGCCGAGCGCGGCGTAGCGGGCGTCGAGCAGCCGCTGCGCCGAGCGGACGATGACCTGCAGCACCTCGCGGACCGACAGGTGGCGGGTGACCGCGAGCACCGCGGAACTCACCGCCTGCAGGACTGCGTCTCGATCGGTGGCCACGTCACCTACCTTAAGGTCCTAGGACCATCGTTCCAGGGCCGGTCCGGCCCTCAGCCCGATGCCCGCCGCACGTCGCGTTCCTAACGTCGTGGGCATGACGAACACCGCACTCATCACCGGCGCGTCCCGCGGCCTCGGCCTCGCCCTGGCGAGGTCCCTGGCAGGAGCGGGATGGAACCTCGTACTCACCGCCCGCGGCGCGGACGACCTGGAACGGGTCGCCGCCGAGCTGGGCGCCACCGCCATACCCGGCGACGTGCGGGACCCGGCGCACGTACGGCGGCTCGCCGGAGCCGCTCCCGAGCTGGATCTGCTGGTCAACAACGCCAGCGACCTGGGCGTCACCCCGTTGCCGCCGCTCGCCGACTATCCGCTGGAGGCCTTCAGGACGTTGCTGGAGACGAACGTGATCGCTCCCCTCGCCCTCATCCAGGCCACGCTGCCCGCGCTGCGGGCGGCCCAGGGCGCGGTGGTGAACGTCACCTCCGACGCCGCCACAGGCCCGTACGAGGGCTGGGGCGGCTACGGGGCCACCAAGGCGGCGCTGGAGCAGCTGTCCAACGTGCTGGCCGCCGAGGAGCCCGAGCTGCGCGTCTGGTGGGTGGACCCGGGCGAGATGAACACCCGCATGCTGGCCGACGCCGTGGGCGCCGAGGAGGCCGGCGCGGCGGCCGACCCCGCCAAGGTCGCCGCGGCGCTGCACGACCTGGTCGCCGCCCGCGCGGCCAGCGGCAAGGTGAGCCTCCAATGACCGCGTCGCTGAGCGGCGCGCTGGACTTCTCGCTGCCGCCCGGCCTGTCCGCCCACGAGCCGCCGGAGGCGAGGGGGACGGCCAGGGACGCGGTACGCCTGATGGTCTCGCGCGGCGACCTGGACCCCCTCCACCACCGCTTCTCCGACCTGCCGAAGCTGCTCGACCCCGGCGACCTGATCGTGGTGAACAACTCGGCGACCCTGCCGGCGGCGGTCCGGCTGGACCGGCTGGCCGTGCACTTCTCGACCGCGCGGGAGGACGGCACGTGGCTGGTGGAGCTGCGCCGCCGTACCTCCAAGGCGTCCGAGCCCTACGGCGGCGGCGAGCCCGGCGAGTGGCTGCCGCTGCCGGGACGGGCGACGTTGCGGCTGATCGAACGGGAGATGCCGCGCCTGTGGCGCGCCGAGCTCGACCGGGACGTGAAGCGGTACCTGCGCGGTCACGGGGTGCCGATCCGCTACTCGTACGTGGAGCGGGACTGGCCGATCGAGGACTACCAGACGGTGTTCGCGACCGTGCCGGGCAGCGCCGAGATGCCGAGCGCGGCCCGGCCGTTCACCGCCGACCTGGTGGCGGCGCTCGTGGCGCACGGGATCGGGATCGCGCCGATCACCCTGCACACGGGCGTGGCCTCGCCGGAGAAGGACGAGCCGCCCTACGCGGAGCGGTACGACGTGCCGGGGCCGACGGCGCGGCTGGTGAACCTGGCCAGGGAGAGCGGCAACCGGGTGGTGGCCGCGGGCACGACCGTCGTACGCGCTCTGGAGACGGCCGCCGGCGCGGACGGGCGCGTGGCCGCGTCGGCGGGCTGGACCCGGCACGTCGTCACGCCCGAGCTCGGCGTGCGGGCCGTCACGGGGCTGATCACCGGGTTGCACGAGCCGCGCTCCAGCCACCTGCTCATGCTGAGCGCGATCGCGGGCGAGAAAGTGCTGGCCCGCGCGTACGAGGCGGCGCTGCGGGAGCGATATCTGTGGCACGAGTTCGGCGACACCCACCTGATCCTGCGGAGCTAGCCTGTGGCCTGCGGCCCTGCGCTGCCCTCGCCGGCGCCGACATGCCCGGCCTTTGCCGATATTTTGCCGGGCGGCGGCGGGCCGGTGGACGGCGCACTCCGATGGTCACACCCGCGTCCCAAAGCCCATCCTGCTTCGCGAGCATCCGAGCGGGCGCAGTACCGTGACTGGATGTGGACCAGCGCACCCTCCTGATCACATTGAACGGCCCTGACCGCCCGGGCGTTACTTCACGGCTTTTTTCCGTTCTGTCCGGCTTTCCGGTGACCGTTGCGGACATCGAGCAGGTCGTCATCCGAGGCCGGCTCACGCTCGGCGTGCTCGTCGCCTACGCCGGCGGCCCCTCCACCGGCACCGGCACGACACTCGGCGCCATGTGGACCGCCGTCGAGCGGGTGGCCGAAGACCTCGGCATGGAGGTGGAGCTGTCCACCGGCTCCCAGGCCAAGGAGCAGCGCCGCCGCGGCCGCCTGTCGGTAAGCGTGCTCGGCGCCACCCTGCAGCCGGCCGCCATCGCGGGCATCGCCGGCCGCATCGCCGCCGCCGGAGCCAACATCGACCGCATCGAACGCCTCGCCCAGTGGCCCGTCACGTGCATCGAGCTGTCGGTCTCCGGCGCCGACCCCACGTCGTTGCGGGTCGAGCTGGCCGCCGAAGCCGCCGCCCAGGAGGTCGACGTGGCCGTGCAGCGCACCGGCCTGTCGCGGCGGGCCAAGCGCCTGATCGTCATGGACGTCGACTCGACCCTCATCCAGGGCGAGGTCATCGAGCTGCTGGCCGCGCACGCGGGCTGCCTCGACGAGGTGGCCAGGGTCACTGAGGAGGCCATGCGCGGCGAGCTCGACTTCGCCGAGTCCCTGCGGCGGCGGGTGGCGCTGCTCGAAGGGCTGCCCGCCGAGGTGATCGACCACGTGCGCAAGGAGGTCGTGCTCACACCGGGCGCCCGCACGCTGGTCCGCACGCTCAAACGGCTCGACTACCGCTTCGCCATCGTCAGCGGCGGGTTCACGCAGATCACCGACGGCCTGGTGGAGGAGCTCGGCATCGACTACTCCGCGGCGAACGTGCTCGAAGTGATCGACGGCCGGCTGACCGGCCGCGTGGTCGGGGAGGTCGTCGACCGTCCTGGCAAGGCGCGGGCGCTGGAGAGGTTCGCCCGCGAGTCCGGCCTGCCGATCCCGCAGACGGTGGCCATCGGCGACGGCGCCAACGACCTCGACATGATCGCGGCGGCCGGGCTGGGCATCGCCTTCAACGCCAAGCCCGTCGTACGCCAGGCGGCCGACACCGCGGTCAACACCCCCTACCTCGACTCCATCCTCTACCTGCTGGGCATCTCGCGCGACGAGGTGGAGGCGGCCGACGCCGAGGACGGCGTGCTCACGGCGGGCTGAGTCAGCCCTCCTTGGGATCCCAGCGGGTGACCAGACGGCCCTCACCCGGCGCAAGCTCCGCCCACGGCGACTCGACCCCGATCGCCGCGAAGGCCCCGGGCCTGAACACGTAGTCGCCGCCCGCCAGCCCCAGCGCCAGCTCGTGCACGCCCGGGTTGTGCCCGCACAACACCACCGTGCCCAGCCCTGGATCACACCCGCGCACCAGCTCGAGCAGCTCGTCCGGGTACGCCTCGTAGATGTCGCGCTCGTAGCTGATCTCAGCGTCGGGGAAGGCGAGCTCCGCCGTGCGCCTGGTCCGCAGCGCCGGCGAGCAGAGCACCACCTCGGGGGCGAACCCGGCCGCCCTTATCTCGTCGCCGGCCCGCTCGGCGTCGCGCTCGCCCCGGTCGGTCAGCGGCCGCTCGCGGTCGAGCAGGCCGGCGATCTGGGCGGCCTTCGCGTGGCGAAGCACAATCAAGGTCCGCACCGGTCATCCATTCCTCGTCGCCCAGGTGGCCAGCCCGACGAGCACGGCCAGGACGACCAGCATCGCCAGCAGGATGAAACCCAGGGCCTTGCCTCCGCTCGGCCGCTTGTCATCGTTCACGTGCCCAGTCTCCCATCGGGATGCTCAGGTTCCTCGACTCCCCTGGAAATCCGGATCTACCCCGGACTTCCCGTGGAAGACGTTCCCCTGGGAGCTTCCTGGTGGAGCGGGCGTCGCCCCGGGCGGGACCTGGGGAAGCGGAACGCCCGCCCCCGGGAGGGAACGGGCGTTCGCTGGTTCAGCGGGTCACGACGCGACGGTTTCCTTGTCGCGGTTGTTGTCGTTGGCCGGCTCGCTCGTCACCGACCGCCGCTTGGACACGATGATGGCCGCGACCACCACGCCCACGGCGATCACGGTGATGCCGATGCGGATCGCCGGGCTGCCCGCGTAGAGGACCACTGCCGGGGCGACCAGCAGCGCCACCAGGTTCATCACCTTGATCAGCGGGTTGATGGCCGGGCCCGCGGTGTCCTTGAACGGGTCGCCGACCGTGTCGCCGATGACCGTGGCGGCGTGGGCCTCCGAACCCTTGCCGCCGTGGTGACCGTCCTCCACCAGCTTCTTGGCGTTGTCCCAGGCCCCACCCGAGTTGGACAGGAAGACGGCCATCAGGGTGCCGCAGGCGATGGCTCCGGCCAGGAACGCGCCCAGCGGCGCATAACCGAGGGCGAACCCGACCGCGATCGGGGTCATGACCGCCAGCAGGCCGGGCGTGGCCAGCTCGCGCAGCGAGTCGCGGGTGCAGATGTCGACGACCCGGCCGTACTCCGGCTTCTCGGTGCCGTCCATGATGCCCGGCTTGTTGCGGAACTGGTCGCGCACCTCGAAGACCACGCGCATCGCGGCCCGGCCGACCGCCGAGATCGCGAGCCCCGAGAAGAGGAACACGACCGCGGCGCCGATGATCAGGCCGACGAGCACGTTGGGCTGGTCGATGCTGAGGCTGAACGAGGAGAACGTGCCGAGCGTCTCCTTGACCGCCGCGCTCGCCGCGGTCAGCTCGGTCTCGACCGCCGTGCGGAAGGCGCCGAAGAGCGCGGTCGCCGCCAGCACGGCCGTGGCGATCGCGATGCCCTTGGTGATGGCCTTGGTGGTGTTGCCGACGGCGTCCAGGCTGGTGAGCACGCGGGCGCCCTCGCCCTCGACGTCACCGGACATCTCGGCGATGCCCTGGGCGTTGTCGGAGACCGGGCCGAAGGTGTCCATCGACACGATGACGCCGACCGTGGTCAGCAGGCCGGTGCCCGCCAGGGCCACCGCGAACAGCGCGATCGTCACGTTGCCGAAGCCGAGCAGGAACGCGCCGTAGACCGCGCCGCCGATGATCAGGGCGGAGTAGACGGCCGACTCCAGGCCGACGCTGATGCCGGCCAGGATGACGGTGGCCGGGCCGGTGGCCGAGCTCTCGCCGATCTCGCGCACGGGACGCCGGTTGGTCTCGGTGAAGTAGCCGGTCAGCAGCTGGATGGCGCTCGCCAGCACCAGACCGATGAGGACCGCGCCGATGGCGATGAGCCGCGGGTCGGCGGTGGACTCGACGGCGGCGCCGGTCAGGCCGCTGAAGCTGCTGGGCAGGTACCAGAACGCGGCCGCCGTGACGAGCACCGCCGAGATGGCGGCCGAGATGAAGAAGCTGCGGTTGATGGCCGCCATGCCGTTGCGGTCGCGGTCGCGCATCCCGGTGACGAAGATGCCGATGATCGCGGTGACCACACCGATCATCGGGACGATGAGGGGGAAGACGAGCCCCTCCTCGCCGAAGGCCACGCGGCCCAGGATGAGGCTGGCGACCAGCATGACGGCGTACGACTCGAACAGGTCGGCCGCCATGCCGGCGCAGTCGCCGACGTTGTCGCCCACGTTGTCGGCGATGGTGGCGGCGTTGCGCGGGTCGTCCTCGGGGATGCCCTGCTCCACCTTGCCGACCAGGTCGGCGCCGACGTCGGCGGCCTTGGTGAAGATGCCGCCGCCGACTCGCATGAACATCGCCAGCAGCGCCGCGCCGAAGCCGAAGCCCTCAAGCACGCCGGGGGCGTTGCCCTGGTAGATGACCACGACCACGGCCGCGCCGAGCAGGCCGAGGCCCACGGTGAACATCCCGGCCACGCCCCCGGTGCGGAACGCGATGCGCATGGCGCGCTTCTCGCCGGAGTCGTTGGCCGCGGCGGCGACGCGCACGTTTCCGCGCACGGCCAGCCACATGCCGATGAACCCGGTCAGCGCGGAGAACACCGCCCCGACCACGAAGAAGATCGATCGCCCGATGCGGACGTCCATCTCTCCGGGGAGGAGGAGCAGCAGGAAGGGAATCACGACGACGAAGATCGCCAGCGTGCGGAACTGTCGGGTCAGGTAGGCCGCGGCGCCTTCTTGCACGGCGCGCGCGATGTTCTGCATGCGTTCGGTGCCCTGGCCGGCGGACAGCACTTCGCGTACCAGGCCGCCGGCGACGGCTAGCGCGATAAGTGCGACCGCGGCGACCACGATCACGATGGTGAGATTGTTTCCGCTCAGGGCCAGATTGGACGCTGGCTCCAGTGCCAGCATGTGCCTGCTCATCGTTCTCCTCGGCAAGACCGGTCGTCCTGCCCGGGCGGTGCTGCACTTTTCCTCGGCGGGTGTTGCGGCACCATCCGGGTTGTGGGTGCCGCTTCCGGTTGAATCCGCGTTCCGCCAGATCACCTTGGCCGGTGCCGGGAGTCTACGCAGGCACTCCACGGATATGAAGGCTCTGAAGGCCGCTAATTGTGCAAGCGTCCAGTAAATCCCTGCCAGCGACCCGGTTTGGGGCCTGACAGGCGAAATTTCTTCCGGTTTACGGTCATAACAAGGCCATGATACGTGCCGACCGAAACCGGGGATCTCTGGGGTGAGGGCACCTCGTCCACAGGCTGTGGACGGTTGCCCGCGAAGCGCCGGAACCGCCGCCGGCGTCGGGGCTCCCGCGACTCCGGCGGCCGCCGCCCCCGATCATCGCGCCTGCCATCGACCGTCGGAGAGCTTTTACGCAGGATTTGCCGAGAAAGTGCACTCCCGTCCTCAGCCTGCCAGCCGGCCATCGCCAGATGATGCCCGTGGAGGTCCCGCTGGGCGCTCCCCGGGGTTGGACCCAGCACCCGAGGGCCACCGCCGGCCACAAGCCGATCGCCGTCGGCATCGCGGTCACCGACAGCGTCGGGCGTCGGGCGTCGGGCGTCGGGCGTCGGGCGTCGGGCGTCGGGCGTCGGCGGGATGGGGCAGGGGCCGGGTCAGGGTGTCAAGAGGGTCATGCAGCCGCTCGGCCTCGGAGTCAAATGTCCGTGTACGGCCCCGGCCCTCCGCCCGCGAAGCGGACTGGTGCGCCGCCGCTCAAGTGGTCACCATGGGTGGCGCCGGTGGCGCTGTGGCCTGGCGTGCGGGAGACGGTGATGGCGCCATGGCCCGGTGGACATGGGCACGCGTGAACGGAAGCCATGGTGACTGTGCGCCGTGACGGCGGCGTACCCCGTGCGGGGTCAGTCAGCGTCTCCCTGGAGGCCCTCAGCCATGGTCGGCGGGTGGGTCTCGTTGGCCTGCCGTACAGGATGGAGGGTTTGTCGCTGGACTCCATGCAGGACGGAAGGTTTGTCGACGGACTCCATGCAGGACGGAGGGTTTGTTGCTGGGCGCCGGAAGGGCGCCCAGCGGCCAGGCTGCGCAAGGCACCCGCACGGGGCACTGATCACGCGCCGTTGGCGGCAGGCCAGCTCATCCGGATGTTGGTGCCCTTCGGACCGGGGAAGACCTCGACATCGTCGGCCAGGCCTTCGATGACCGCTATGCCGAAGCCCGACATGAACGAGTCAGAAAGCATGCCCAGGTCGAGGGGTTGTTCCGGCTTGATCTCATCGCTGGGGGCGTGATCGCTGACCGTGACCTCGAAGCGCCCGGAGTCGTCACGCAGCTCGATGCGGATGGGTTCGCCCGGACAGTGGGCGCGATGCACCTCGACCGCCCGGGAGCATGCCTCACCCACGGCGAGCCTGACCTCATCCAGCAGGGACTCCTCCACGCCGGTGCGGCGGGCGATCGCCGTGGCCACCAGCCGTGCGGTCCGCACATGCGCGGGGAGAGCGCTGAACGTCAGCTCGACGGTAGCCATGCTACTTGTCTTTGCCGTGAGCTTCCTTGGCCTCGTCGACCGAAGCGTAAATCCCGAAGACCTTGGTCAGACCGGTGATCCGGAAGATCTTGAGGATACGCTCCTGCGTGCAGACCAGCTCGAGCGAGCCGTCGTGCGCGCGAACCCGCTTGAGCCCACCGACCAGGACACCCAGCCCTGTGGAGTCAAGGAAGTCGACCTTCTCCATGTTGACGAGAAGGTGGAAGTTGCCCTTGTTCACCAGGTCGATGAGGAGCTCACGCAATCTCGGCGCCGTGTAGACATCGATCTCACCCTCGACCTCCACGATGGTGAGTCGGTCTTCGGTGCGGTGATCCAACTTCAGATCCACAGATCCTCCAGCGCCTCGCCTGCGAAAGTAGTCTTGCGGGCCTGGCAATCTGGAGCGTGGCCCCAGACTGTCCGACCCTGACGCGCGGCATTCAACCACGTGCCTGGCTTGTGTCTATACGAAATCACGATTCCCGGCGACTTTGCCCACCGATGCAAGACTGGAAACAGTGACTTCCACCGCATCCTCCCCAGAACAGGCAGGTCCACTCCTCCACCACCTGCTTGGTGTTCCCGCACGTCATGAGCGCGTCACTCATGTGGAGCATGTTCCAGCACGTCAGGCGGGTCAAGCCCGATGGCCCAAATGGACGTCTGAAGTCTTTGTTACGCGCTTGGCGAACCGCGGGGTGACAGGACTCTGGCCGCACCAGTACGAGGCCGCCGACCTGGCATTCCGTGGCCGAAACGTGATCATCTCGACGGGAACGGCGTCCGGGAAGTCGCTGGCGTACCTCACTCCCGCGATCACGGCGTGTCTGGACGGCGGGACGATCCTGTACCTGACGCCGACCAAGGCTCTGGCCGCCGACCAGCTGCGCACCCTGCGCGAGCTGCGCATCACCAAGGTGCGGGCCGCCACGTTCGACGGCGACACTCCGTTCGAGGAGCGCAAGTGGGTACGCCAGCACGCGAACTACGTACTGACAAACCCCGACATGCTGCATCGTGGCATCCTGCCCCGCCATGCCCAGTGGTCGTCGTTCTTCCGCCGGCTGCGCATGATCGTCGTGGACGAATGCCACGGCTACCGCGGCGTCTTCGGCTCCCACGTCGCCCAGATCCTGCGCCGCCTTCGCCGGGTGTGCGCACGGTACGGCTCCGACCCCACGTTCCTGCTCGCCTCGGCGACGGCCAGCGAACCGGGGGCGTTCGCGAAGAGACTGACAGGGCTTGAGATGCACGAGGTGACCGTTGACGCCTCGCCGAAGGGGTCGACGACCATCGCGTTGTGGGAGCCGCCTCTGACGGATCTGCGGGGCGAGGGAGGGGCACCCATACGACGCACGGCCACGGCGGAGGCGGCCGACCTGCTGGCGGACCTCGTCCTCGCCGACATCCGCACGCTCGCCTTCGTCCGCTCGCGCCGCGGCGCGGAAACGGTGGCGCTGTCCGCCCGGGCCAAGCTCGCCGACGTCGCCTTCTCGCTCATCGCACCCACCGAGCACGGCTCTCTCGCGACCGGCTCATCCACCACCACCAACCAGCACAACGCCGCCCCCTGGGAACCCAAGGACCCCGACCACAGCCCCACACCCGGCTCGCCCAGCGAACCCGACCACGTCCCGACGCCCGGCCCACCCAGCGAACCCGACCACCACTCCCAAGTGCCCGGCCCACTCAGCGCACCCGACCACCGCACCCCAGCACCCGGCCCACCCGACCACCACGCCCCCAGCCGGGCGGCGAGCCTCACCACCCCCGGAGAGCCTGTGGACGAGGGCGGGGCGGATGAGGGGGATCTGCCCGAAGGGGGTTCGCTCGGATGGTCGATCCCGGACGCCTCCGACTGGGCCAGCCTCCCCGACAGGATCGCCGCCTACCGGGCCGGCTATCTCGCCGAAGACCGCAGGCTCCTCGAGAAGGCGCTCCGCGCGGGCACGATCATGGGCCTGGCCACCACGAACGCCCTCGAACTCGGCGTGGACGTCTCCGGTCTCGACGCCGTGCTGATCGCCGGCTGGCCGGGCACCCGGGCCTCGCTCTGGCAGCAGGCGGGCCGGGCGGGCCGGGACGGCCGGGACGCACTCGCCGTCCTGATCGCCCGGGACGATCCCCTCGACACCTACCTGGTGCACCACCCTGATGCCCTGTTCGGCCGGCCTGTGGAAGCGATCGTCCTCGACCCGGACAACCCGTACGTGCTGGGCCCGCACCTCTGTGCCGCAGCCGCCGAGATCCCGCTGGCCGAGGACGATTTGCCCGTTTTCGGCGACACAACCCCGGCCGTCCTGGACGACCTGGTCGCCCAGGGGCTGCTGCGGAAGCGTCCGGCGGGTTGGTTCTGGACCAGGCGCGAGCGCGCCACCGACCTCGCCGACATCCGTGGCGGCGGAGGTGCCCCCATCCAGGTCGTGGAGTCGTCGACCGGCCGTCTGCTGGGCAGCGTGGACGAACCATCCGCCCACACCGCGGTGCACACCGGCGCGGTCTACCTCCACCAGGGCGAGACCTTTCTGGTGGAGGTGCTCGATCTGGAGGCCGGGGTCGCCCTGGTCTCCAGCGCAAGCCCTGACTACACCACGTTCGCCCGGGACATCACTGACATTTCCATCCTTGGCACCCAACGCTCACATGCCCTAGGTCCGGGCACCCTGCACTTCGGCGAGGTGGAGGTGACCCGGCAGGTCGTCTCCTACCTCAAGAGACGCCTGCAGTCGGGCGAGATGCTCGGCGACGAGCCCTTGGACCTGCCCCCTCGCACCCTTCGCACCCGTGCGGTCTGGTGGACGCTGCCCGCGTCCGCGGTGGCCCCGCTCGCCGAGGCCGGCATCGACCTCGGCGGAGCCGCCCACGCCGCCGAGCACGCCTCGATCGGGCTGCTCCCCCTGTTCGCCACCTGCGACCGCTGGGACATCGGCGGCGTCTCCACCGAGCTTCACGCCGACACGGGCCTGCTCACGGTTTTCGTGTACGACGGCCACGAGGGCGGAGCGGGCTTCGCCGAACGCGGCTACGCCCGCGCGGCGGACTGGCTGACGGCGACGCGCGAGGCCATCACCTCATGCGAATGCGACCGTGGCTGCCCTTCCTGCATCCAGTCCCCGAAGTGCGGAAACGGCAACGAACCCTTGGACAAACGAGGCGCGATCCGCCTCCTCGACATCCTGCTGGCCCAGCAAGAGAGCGACACCGACCCGTGAGCCGGCGATGCTCTTGCTCGGGTGGCCTCAACTGTCGCCGCCCCTGTGCCTGCGACCAGCGAAAGCGCGCTCATCCTCGTCGTCGCCTTCGTCGGCCGCCCAGAAATCGGCAGATCCCGGCTGCGGGCGTTCCCAGAACCCGCTGTCCTCCATGGCCTTGGGCGACGGCGGAAGGTAGTCGTCCCAGCGTTCTTCGATACGGACGGCGGGCGGGGTGATGGAGGCCGAGCCCTCGGGCACGTCCGTCACGGCCGAACTGGGCAGGGCGATCCGCATGGGAGCTTGACGGCTGCCTTCCGCGTCGCGAACTCCCCGAACGTCGTCCACCTCGATCTGGACGGATATCTCCTTACGCGCCGGATCGGATCGGGGGAACGCGGCGGCCCGCTCTCCGGGCGTGTCCCGAGGTCGTTCCGGCTTCGCCGGCTGCTGGTACTCTGCGGGCTGCTCGGTCCGGGAATGATCGGGTATGCGCGTCTTCGCCACGGCCAGGATCACCGTGGGCCGCCGCCGGAGCGGCGTCGCGGCAGGCTGGATGCGGTCATCGCTCTCCGCGGCCTGCGTACCGCCTCCGGCGAAAGCGGGGCCGGCGCGCGTGGCCGCGGTCACCTGCGCGGGCGTGGCTCCGGCCCCATCACCGGCGAGCGCCCGCCGCCGCGCCCACGCGCCCGCGTGCGCGCCGAGCAGCAACAACAGGAGGCCGGCCGCCACGTAGAAGCCGTACTGTCCGATGTTTCCCAGCGGAGACTCGCTCGACTGCGCCCTCACGCCGCCGGTCGTCACGGGTGCGGTGTCCGTGCCGTCCCTGGCGCCGGACGGGACAAGCCCGCCCGACTCGTCGTCGGCCGTCGGGATGGGCAAGTTGCCGTCAGCGTCGGTGTCGGGAATGTCGGGCAGCTTGGAGGTCGTCGGGTTACGGGTCGTCGGCTCGTCCGCCGGCAGTGGCTGCCTCTTGGCGGGAAGGGTCGGCAGCGCGTCGACGTTCTTGCCGTCTCGGCTCTTTGGCGTCCTTTTTGGGGTCTTTTTCGGCTTAGCTGTGGGTTTGGCGGAGAAAGCGAGGTAAGCGGAGGCCGACGGGTCCGACCCGATCGAGCCTCCTTCGCCGTCGCCCCTGAAGGCCTTGACGGTGAACCCCACCCGCTGCCCTTCCGCCTTGGCGGGCACCGCGAGCGCCGCTCTGCACGAGGTGCCCGCGCACGCACCATCGGCGGGCAGCCTCCCGACGATGCCCGTCAGCGTGTTGGAGACCTCGTAGGACTGCAGATCAGGCTCGGAGCCCCTGGTCCAGGTGACGAGAACCTTGTCGGCGCCCTGCCTCGCCACGTTCACGTTGCCCGGAGTCTCGGCCGGCCGTCGCAGCTTGAACGTGCTGATGGCGTACTCCCTTCCGGTGAGCTCTCCCTTGAGAGTCACGGTGAAGGGGCCGTTGGGAGCGTCCCCGGCGTCGAACGTCCCGGAGAGCGTCTGGTTGGCGCCGCCTCCGGCGACCTTCTGACGGGGGGTGGCCGGACCTTCGACGTACAGGCCCATGTTGAGCTGGATCATTCCCGTGCGGGCGGAAACGGTGACGGACGAGCCCGAGACCACCTGACCGTCGGCGGGCAAGGTGATCTGCCCGGACGTGTCGGCCTGCTTCGACGTGTCGGCCCGTCCGGTCACGGAGGCGGCCCGCGCGGACCCGCCCAACGCGACGGACAGCACCACGATCGCTCCTGCGGCCACCACTTTGCCGACTACCGTCACGACGCTTCCCTCCATCGAGAGCCTCGCGTCGCTCGACCGCCCACGGAGCGTTCGCGCGACGACCGGAAGTGCAGTCCGCCCGGCCGATACGGTCACCGACCGCCCCCGGACCGCACCCTAGCGACTTCGTCAGAGCGGTCACAGGCTCTCTGTCGCATATGGCATGAACCGAGGGTAAGCGGGACCTTACGGTAAATACCCAGCTCTTGGACACCGCGTCTAAGGAGTCGTAACTGGATTGCGACATAGCCCCGCAAGCCCCATCCATCACATTGGGGGCGGCAACGATTTGCCGTCCACACATTCTTGTGTCAAATAGCAAAAACCACGACGCATCACCGAGTCAGAACACCTCGGTCGCAGCAATCCATCAGAGGGTCACAGGCGTGCGATGGGCTGGCAGCGACGCCGGCGGTCTAGTGATCGTCGGCCGTGGTCACCGTCGCCGGGCCCGCACGGGATCTGCCGGTCACGGTGCGGGTGCCGGCGATCGGCAGGGAGATCGACAACGAGGTCCAGACGTCGGCGATCTCGTCTCGGATCTCGCAGCGGGCGAGTTTGACGCCGTTCCGGGCAGCGAGGGTCGCGGCCCGCAGGCAGGCACCCTCCGGGTCGGCCAACGCCATTTCAGCCGCCGCCAGCGCGCTGAGATCGGCGGCACTGCTGACGCGGTGGCCGGCCACGCGTACGGAGCCCACCGCGGCGAACGCCGTGGCGACGGCCATCAGGAGACCCATGAGGGCGACACCCCACAGCGTGGCGGAGCCGCGTTCCTTGTCGCGCTTGATCTTTCCTCCTCGGACGATCGCCGGTCTCATACCTGCATGCTCAGGGGACTGACAGGTGTGGTTCGGTGTCGGCCGTGGCCGTGGCGGACACCTGGACGGCGGGCAGCGACCCGCCCCATGCCGGGCGCACCTCGACGGTGATCTGCACCTTGGTCAGATCGATGTCACGGGACACGGCTATCCGCGCGTCGGCACGGGTGGCCGACCGGGCACGATCGCGGACCTGGCTCAGTGGTTCGCCTCTGGCGGCGGCCCGGGCGGCCGCGCGGGCAGCGTCCACACATTCGAGCTGGGCGCCGACGGCTTGGATGGCCCACAGCGCGGCGGCCAGGACGACCATGAGCGCGGGCAGCATCGCGGCGGTCTCGGCCGTCACCGAGCCCCGCGATGCCGACCGTCTCCCGCCCACGGAGCTCCGCCCGGAGCGGCGGATCATTTGCCGGTCGTCTTGAGTGCCCGGTCGATGAGGGAGGTCAGCATCTCCTGCACTTCCGAACTGCTCACGACCTTGAACAGGAGCGCGGCGAAGGCGCAGGCCGCGATGGTGCCCACCGCGTATTCGGCCGTGGACATTCCTCGTTCGCGGTTGGCCAGCGCGTGGTGAAGCCATCTGTTGGATCGCCACCGCGGGCGCGCTCCGGCGGCTTCCCTGACGGAGGGAGCCGGCGAGTTGCCTGGTGCGGTGTCGGCGGGCCTCGGCTGGGGGTCCGAGGGGGCACGGACGAGCGTCGGCGAGGTGCTCGGGTCAGGACTGACGGGCGCCGGTGCGTCGCCGCGCGCAGTGCCCGAGAACGCGGACACTGGCAGGTCCCCCGGTAGCGCACGGGCAGAGGGCGACGAGTCGCCGGGGGTGGCGTGGGAGCGGCCCGACACGGCAGAAGCAGAGCTCGACGGGTTGGCGGGTGGGAAGGAGGTCGACATTGGCGGGGCGGTCGTCGCGGTGCCGGCTGTGCGGCCGGTAGAAGGGGTGTGGCCGGTGGCGGGGGTGCTGCGGGCCGAGTGGGCTCCCGGCGGGGTGTGGGGGCGTGGTGCGGTCGCTGCCGGCGTGAGGGTGGAACCATGCATCGGGCCTCCAGGTGGGTCAGAGCCGGGGTCTTGTCCGGCGGGAGTCCAAGAGTCGCCGAAGGGCTCTGCGGCCAGTGGACCGAGCGGGGTTCTGTGGACAAGGGCCACTTCATAGAGGTGGGCCTGTGGATAACCGGTCCTGACGAGGGTCCCGTAGGTGGGAGGTGCCCGACCGCGTTGAAGAACGACGCCCGTGCCCCTGTCCTGCTCCGCAGGGGTCCGATTCCTCCCCCCGCCTGAAGGACTCTGTTGGCCGATTGGGTTGGGTTCATGCCGCCAGGCCAAGGCTGGCTCCGAGTCGCTCCAGGTGAGAGTTGCGGGTGCCGCGGATAGGAGTGCCGGTCCACCAGGCATCCAGGCGG
>NZ_JBQQCC010000019.1:0-172253 GCF_052245635.1 Nonomuraea sp. KM88
GCATGCCGCGCGAGCAGGGCCGGTGGCGTTCTTAGGGGTGAGAGGTCAGACGGGCTCCACGGTCTCGGCGAGCGCCGTGGTGTGCTTGCCGTCGCGGAAGAGCGGGTGGGCGAGCAGACCCGCGAGGAACCCGGTCGTGGTGCTGATGCCGGCGCCGGTGACGGCGCACTCCGACAGCGCCCGCTCCATGCGGGCGATGGCCTGGTCGCGGTCCGGCGCCCACACGCTGACCTTGGCCAGCAGCGGGTCGTAGAAGGGCGAGACGCGCATGCCCGGCCGTACGTGGTCGTCCACGCGGGTGAACGGCCCGCCCGGCAGCACGAGCGAGTCGACCGTGCCCGGCGTGGGCAGGAAGCCCCGCGCCGGGTCCTCGGCGTTGATGCGGCACTCGATGGCCGCGCCGTTGAGCCGTACGTCGTCCTGGGTGATGCCGGGCGCGCCCGTCGCGGCCACGTGGAGCTGCTCGCGGACCAGGTCGACGCCCGTGACCAGCTCCGTGACCGGGTGCTCGACCTGGATCCGGCAGTTGACCTCGATGCAGTGGAACTCGCCCGCGTCGTCGAGCAGGAACTCGAACGTCCCCGCCCCGACGTAGCCGACGGCGCGGGCCGCCTCGACGGTCCGCGCGCACAGCCCGGCCGCCACGTCCTCGGGCAGGCCGGGCACCGGGGTCTCCTCGATGAGCTTCTGCCGCCGCCGCTGCACCGAGCAGTCGCGCGCGCCCAGGTGCAGGACCTGCCCGTTCGTCCCGGCCAGCACCTGCACCTCGACGTGGCGGGCCGACTCGACGTAGCGCTCCAGGTAGACCCGCTCGTCGCCGAAGACGGCCCGGGCGGCGTTGCGGGCCTGCGCGTACGCCTCGGGCAGCTCGGACGGGCGCATCGCGATGGCCATGCCCCGGCCGCCCCCGCCCGACAGCGCCTTGACGATGATCGGGAAGCCGATGCCGGCCGCCGCCTCGACGGCCTCCCCCACGCTGGACAGGGGACGGTGCGAGCCCGGCAGGACCGGCAGTCCCGCGGCCGACAACACGCGCAGCGCCTCGGCCTTGTCGCCCAGCATCGTCAGGACCTCCGGCGGCGATCCGATGAACGTCAGCCCCTCCGCCCGGCACATCTCGGCGAAGTCGGCGTCCTCCGACACGAAGCCGTATCCGGGGTGGATGGCCTCCGCGCCGGTCTGGAGGGCGGCCTGGAGGACGGCGGGGGCGTACAGGTAGCTCCGCTTGGCCGGAGGCGGGCCGATCCGCACGGCCTCGTCGGCCAGGCGGACGACCGGGGAGTCCTCGTCCGCCGACGAGTAGACGGCGACCGTGCGGATGCCCATCTCCTTGCAGGTGCGGGCCACCCGCAGGGCGATCTCCCCGCGGTTGGCGATCAGAACCGTGCCGAACATCAGCTCTCCTCCAGGGCGAAGAGCGCCTGCCCGTACTCGACGGCGGCGGCGTCCTCGGCGAGGATCCGGGTGATCCGGCCGGCGGTGGTCGCGTGGACGGGGTTCATCATCTTCATCGCCTCCAGGATCGCGACCTGCTGTCCCGCGGTGACCAGGTCGCCCTCCTTGACGAAGGGCTCGGCTCCGGGCTCGGCGCAGCGGTAGAAGGTGCCGACCATGGGCGACGGGATGACCTGCCCCGCCGGGGCCGCGGCGCCCTGGGAGGCGTGCGCGGCCGCCGTGACGGTGACGGCGGCCCGCGCGGCGCCGTCCGGCGCCCGCCCATTGACGGCCGTGCCGTTCGCCGCCGAAAGGCGCTGCTCCACAGGCAGGTCCTGGCCGTCGGGGGCGGCCCATTCGGCTTCCAGGCTCACCTCGCCCACCGTCACCTTCAGGCGGCGGATCGGCCCGCCGATGGCGTCGATGAACCCCGCGGCATGCCGCTGGACCGTCTCGATCAGCTCTCCGTGGTCGGACATCACGTCTCCTCGGACGAAGGGGCGCCAAAACTGCGGAAGCGCCGCCGCCGCGCCTCGACCAGCTCGGCGACCGGCAACGGGGCCAGCTCCTCGAACGCCTGCCGTACGGCCGCCTGGATCCGCTCGGCCGTACGCGAGGCGGCGACGTGCGCCCCCTCGTCCGGCTCGGGGATGACCGCGTCGACGACGCGCTGCCGGAGCAGCTCGCGGGCGTCCAGGCCGAGCGCCGCGGCGGCCTGCGGGGCCGCCTCGGCGGTCTTCCAGAGGATCGCGGCGCACCCTTCCGGGCTGATCACGGAGTAGACGGCGTTGGACAGGGCGAGCACGCGGTCGGCCACCGCCAGCGCGAGCGCGCCGCCGCTGCCTCCCTCGCCCGTGATGACGGTGACCACGGGCACGGGCAGCGCGGACATCAGGCGCTGGTTCTCGGAGATGGCCCACGCCTGGCCCTGCTCCTCGGCCTCGATGCCGGGGTAGGCGCCGGGGGTGTCCACGAGCGTGAGCACCGGCAGGCCGAGCTTGGCGGCCAGCCGCATGAGCCGGGCCGCCTTGCGGTATCCGGCGGGGCTCGGCATGCCGAAGTTGCGCTTCACGCGCTCCTGGGTGTCGTGCCCCTTCTGGTGGCCGATGAGCATCACGCCCCTGCCGCGCAGGCGTCCGATGCCGCCCACGATGGCCGGGCAGTCGCTGCCCGCACGGTCGCCGCGCAGCTCGGTGAAGTCCTCCAGCAGCAGACCGGCGTAGTCGAAGGTGGTCGGGCGGGCCGGCTCCCTGGCCAGCCGCACCACGTCCCACGGGGTGCGGCGCGGCAGGACCGACGGATCCCGTACGAGCCCGTCGGCTTCGGGCCGCGCCGGTGCGCCGGCCGAGGCAGCCGTCGGGCCGCTCGACAGGCCGCCCGTAGGGCCGTCCGCGGGGCCGCCCGCGGGGTCGTCCGCGGGGCCGCCCGTGGCGTCCGGGCGGGCGGCCGCCAGGAGGCGGGCCAAGGCGCGGCGCAGGGCCGGCCTGGGCACCACCGCGTCGATCAGCCCGCGCGCCAGCAGGAACTCCGCCGTCTGGAACCCCTCCGGCAACCGCTGCCGGATGGTCTGCTCGATGACGCGCGGCCCGGCGAACCCCAGATGCGCCCCCGGCTCGGCGACCAGCACGTCGGGCAGCGTCGCGAACGAGGCCGCCACGCCGCCGTACGTCGGGTCGGTGACGAGGGCGACGGTGAGGATCCCCGCCTCGTCCAGCCGGGCCAGCGCCTGGCTGCACTTGGCCATCTGCATGAGCGACAGCGCGCCCTCCTGCATCCGCGCCCCGCCCGAGGCCGTCACGATCAGCAACGGCACGCGTTCGGCCAGCGCCTTCTCCGCAGCGACCGTCACGAGCTCGCCGACCCCGGAGCCGAGCGAGCCGCCGACGAACGCGAAGTCGAGGCAGGCCACCACGACCGGGTGGGACTCGATGGTGCCGGTGGCGCACAGGGCGGCCTCGCGCAGCCCGGTGGCGGCCCGCGCGGCGGCCAGCCGCTCGGCGTAGGGCCGGGTGTCGGCGAAGCCGAGGGGGTCGTCGGCCGGCAGTGCGGTCTCGACCGGCTTCTCCGAGCCGGGGTCCAGCAGGCAGTCGAGCCGCTCGCGGGCGGTGAGCCTGGCATGGTGCCCGCACCCGGGGCAGACCCGCAGCGCGCGCTCGTACTTGGGGCGGAAGACCAGGTCGGAGCAGCCGGGGCAGATCAGCCACGTGGCTTCGAGGGTGGCGGTCATGACGCGCTCCCGTACAGCCTGGCCTCGCTGTGGTCGCCGAGCACCAGGCACGTGGGCCGGCCGAAGTCACCGCTCACCCTGGCCTGCCGGCCGATGAGGGAGTCGCGCAGGCTGCCGCGCACGGTGCTGCCCTCGCACACGACCGAGTTCTCGATGGTGGCGCCGACGATGTCGCAGTCGGCGCCGATGCTGGTGTACGGCCCGATCCGGCTGTCGCGCACCACCGCCGAGAAGCCGATCACCGCGGGCCCGGTGATGCGGGAGCCGCTGACCTCCGCGCCCTCCTCGATGACGACCGGGCCGCGGATCTCGCAGGACGCGTCCACCTGACCCCGGATCGACCGCTCGGCGGTGTCCAGCACCGCCCGGTTGCATTCCAGCAGGTCCTCGACCCGGCCGGTGTCCTTCCAGTAGCCGCCGTGCAGGTGCGCCTCGACCCGCCAGCCGTTGCGCATCAGCCACTCGATGGCGTGGGTGATCTCGCGCTCGTTCCGCCAGCTCGGCTTGACGCTGTGCACGGCCTGGTGGATGGCCGGGGTGAAGACGTACGCGCCGACGAGGGCCAGGTCGCTGCGCGGGTCGGCGGGTTTCTCCTCCAGCCCCGTGACGACGCCGTCGGGGCCGACCTGCGCCACTCCGTACTCGGAGGGGTTGGCGACCTTGCCGGTCATCACCATGGCGTCCGGCCGCGAGTGCCAGAACGCGTCGATCAGCGGGCCGAGCCCGTCGATGATGACGTTGTCTCCGAGGTAGAGCAGGAAGTCCGCGTTGCCGAGGAAGTCCTGGGACAACATGACGCAGTGCGCCAGGCCCAGGGGGGCGTGCTGGTGCAGGTAGGTGATGTCGAGCCCCAGCGTGCCGCCGTTGCCGAGCGCGTCGCGGATGGCCGGGCCGTGGTCGCCCACGACCACGCCGACCTCGGTGATGCCGACCTCTCTGATGGCTTCCAGGCCGTACAAGAGCACCGGCTTGTTGGCCACCGGCACCAGTTGCTTGGGGACAGTGTGGGTGAGGGGCCGCAGCCTAGTTCCCCGCCCACCCGCAAGGACGAGAGCCTTCATGGATATTCCTGCCTGACGAGGCCATGGACAAGCGCAGGCTGCCCGGCGCCGCTGGAGGAGCGATGGAGTCGCGCTCGTCCAGCGGGTCGAGCCCGGCTTGAGGGGCGTCAGAGCAGGTCGGAGTCGCCGCTTGAGCCGTCGTAGTGGCCGAGCTCCTGCTCGACCTGCTCGTAGGCGAAGAACCGGACCAGTTCGTGGAGGGTGTAGACGATGTCGTCGGCGTTGTGCATGAGCACCCGCAGGAAGTGATTCTCGACGAGCTGCAGCAGCAGCTTGTCCACGGTGTCGGAGTCCCACTCCAGCAGCTTGGCCACGCCGCTCGCGGTGAACACCGGGCCAGGAAGGAGGCTGAGCAGGCGCAGGAAACGCCGTTCCTCCTCGCCGAGCTGCCGGTAGCTCTCCAGCAGGCGGTCGCGTACGTTGAGGTCGGCGAAGGCCAGCTCGTCCAGCAGCCTGCCGGCGCCGATCAGGCGTTCCGCCAGCTTCTTGAGCGGCCAGCCGGTGGACGACAGGCGTGCGCCCGCCGCTCTGATCGCCAGCGGCAGGCGGCCGCAGAGCTGGGCGATCACCTCGGCGGCCTGGCGCTCGCCGTCCGCGAGCGTCCTGCCGATGATGTTCTGCAGGAGCTCGACGCAGTCGGCCGCGGTGAGCAGGTCCAGCCGCACGTGCACCGCGCCGACCAGCCCGTTGAGCCCGGCACGGCCCGTGATGATGGTGCCGCTGGGCGGGCAGCCCGGCAGCAGCGGCTGGATCTGCGCGGCCGTGGCCGCGTCGTCGAGCACGATGAGCACTTTCCTCGGGGCGACCCAGGTACGGAACGCGGCGACACGGTCCTCCAGACCGGCGGGGATGCGGTCGTCGGTCATGCCGGCGGCGCTGAGGAAGCCGGCCAGGACGTCGGCCGGGTCGGCCGGGTCGCCGGTGCTGCCGCGCAACCGGGCGAAGAGCTGGCCGTCGGGGAAGGTCTGGCGCAGCAGGTGCGCGGCGTGCACGGCCAGCACCGTCTTGCCCACGCCGGTCATGCCGCTGAGGGAGACGACGGGGGCGAGCTCGTTGCGCGGCGAGGCGAGCCCGTCGAGGATCGCCTGCAGACTGTCCACCCGGGTGGTGAAGTCGAGGACGTCGGGCGGGAGCTGCGCGGGGGGCGGTGCGGGCTCCTCCTCGGTCCGGTCGGCGGAGCTGATGGTGACCGGCTCCTCGGAAGCGGGCACCTCCAGGGAGCTGGCAGAGGAGAGCACCGCCTGGTGCATGGCCTGCGCGCGGCTCGACGGCTCCACGCCGAGCTCCTCCACCAGGAGCGTGCGCAGCCTCTGGTAGACGTCGAGCGCCTCGGGACGGCGGCCCGACCTGTGCAGGGCCAGCATCAGCTGGATGTGGAAGACCTCCTGCAACGGATGGTCGTTGACCAGGGTCTTCAGCTCGCTGACGGCCTTGCGGTGCCGCCCGAGCCGCAGGTCGACGTCGATCCGCAACTCCAGGGCGCGCAGGCGGCCCTCTTCCAGGGCGGTCCCGTACGCCGACAGCAGGCTGCCGCCGGTGACGTCGGCCAGAGCCGGTCCTCGCCACAGCGCGAGCGCCTGGCTGAGCAGATCGGCCGCCCTGCCCGGATCGCCGTCCGCGAGTGCCGCATGACCCTCCGACGTCAGTCTCTCGAAATGGTAGGAGTCAACGCTTTCCGGAGGCACGGCCAGCATGTAGCCGTGCGGCCTCGTCCGTAATACGGTGGACCTCTCTCCGTAACCTTCGGACAAGATGTTCCGCAGCTTGTAGATGTAAGTTTGCAGAGTCGACAACGCGCTCACCGGCGGGCTGTCCGGCCAAAGTTCGTCGACCAACTCCGACGTTAATACGAGAGATTGGTTGCGCAGCAGAAGCAGCGCCAACACTTCTCTGACTTTCGGCGGCGTCGGGGTCAGCTCCACACCTTGACGACCAAGCACCGCCAACGGGCCAAGCACCAGGAAATCCATCGCCTTCCCACGTTCTGACCGGGGAGACGCCCCACCACAGCCGCTCAGGGCAGAGTGTCACAAAGAGCGATACCCCGAGCGCGGCAGTGCTGCGTCCGCCCTGTTGCGCTTACCACTCGTTCGTTTCCCTCAGCCCGACCTCCTCCGATCAACCCCCCAGCCGAACGCCCGCCATGGTCGAAGTCGCCCATGGAGTGACGCTGGTGTTCTGATATAAGCACGATCTCCATGCGGAGAAAACCGTCAAAACGCCGCTCCGCGATGGAGAAAACTTATAGGCGCTCTCCAGCGATCCTCCAGCGGCCATGACGAGAATCGCGCGATAAGACGGCCTAATGGAGATCGCATGACGGCGAAATCACGCACTGCTCTGGTGACGGGCGCCAATCGCGGCATCGGCCGGGCGGTGAGCGAGCGGTTGCACGCGCTCGGGCACCGGGTGGTGGTGACGGCCAGGGACGCGGAGGAGGCCGGGCGCACCGCGGCGGCGCTGGGCCCCGGCGCGCGGGCGGCCACGCTCGACGTGACCGACGAGGAGGCGCCGGAGCGGGTGCGGGCTCTGGTGGGGCCCGTGGACATCGTGGTGAACAACGCCGGCATCCAGCTCGACTGGGGGCACCCGCCGCTGGCGGTGCCGGTCGAGCTGGTCAGGCGGCAGTTCGAGGTGAACGTCCTGGGCGCCTGGCGGATGTGCCAGGCGTTCCTGCCCGGCATGGTGGAGCGGGGCTGGGGCCGGGTGGTGATGATCTCCAGCGGCACGGGGGCGTTCAGCAACGGGCTCTCGGCGCACACGCCGGGCTACGCGGTGTCGAAGACCGGGCTCAACGCGCTGACCGTGCTCATGGCCGCCGAAACGAGGGGCACGGGCGTGCTGGTCAACGCGGTCAACCCCGGTCAGGTGCGGACGCGGATGCGCCCGCAGGCCGAACGGCTGCCGGAACAGGCCGCGCAGGACATCGTGTGGGCGGCCACCCTCCCGGACGACGGCCCCACCGGAGCGTTCCTGCGCGGCGGGAAGCAGGTTCCCTGGTAGCCGCCTGTCACGGCAGCGGACACGAGGCGGGGGCCGCCGGGCATCGACAGCCCGGCGGCCCCCGCGCGTACGGTCACACGCCGGCCGGCGCGCTGCCCGCGCATGCCTGGAGCAGCCCGGCGGCCTCGGCCTCGCGCAACGTCGGCGCCTTGGCGTCCTGGTCCGACAGGATCCGCGGCGAGGCCGCCCACGGCAGCGCGAGGTCCGGGTCCAGCGGGTTGACGCGGATCTCCAGCGCCGGGTTGTAGGCGGTGGAGCACAGGTAGACCACGGTGGCCTGCTCGCTGATGGGCGCGAACGCGTGCCCCAGCCCTTCGGCGAGGTGGACGGCGTGCCGGGAGTACTCGTCCAGCGGCACCGCCACGTGCTCCCCGAACGTGGGGGACCCGGGGCGGATGTCCACGATGACGTCCAGGATGGCCCCGCTCACGCAGGTGACGTACCTGGCCTGGCCGGGCGGTGTCGCGCAGGAGTGCACGCCCCTGATCGTCCCGCGCCGGGAGACGGAGCAGTTGACCTGGGCCACCGGCATCCGGCCGCCGGTCGGTCCCTCGATGGCGCGCTGCTGGAACAGCTCGGCGAAGTGCCCGCGCTCGTCGGGGAAGATCTCCGGCTCGACGAGGAAGGCCCCTTCGATCCGCAACGGTTTGACTGACGTGCTCACGGCGTCACCATCCAGACTCGATCGTGTTCACGAGATGCTCCTGACCGGCCCCCGGGGCCCGGTTCCACGGTCCGGTCCCGAGGTCCCGGGGGCCGGTTCCGGGGTCCGGTCCCGAGGTCCCGGGGGCCGGTTCCGGGGTCCAGTTCCGGCAGCCCACCGTGACAGCGCCGCTTGGAGATCGCCTGGACGCCCGGTCGAGCCGCGCGCCGGTCCGCGAGCGGGCGCGCACCACCCGGGCTCGAGCGGCCCGCGCCATGCTGGCGCGCATGAACGCTCTCAGATGCCCGGCCCCCGCGCGGAGCGCGCCATGAACGGCGGCATCCAGGCGGAAGGGCTGGTGAAGCAGTACGGCTCGGTCCGCGCCCTCGACGGTCTCGATCTGCACGCTCCGGAAGGACAGGTGCTCGGCCTGCTCGGTCCCAACGGGGCGGGCAAGTCCACGCTGGTGCGCATCCTGGCGACGCTGCTGCGCCCCGACGGCGGGCACGCCCGCGTGTGCGGCTTCGACGTCGTGCGCGAGGCGCAGGCCGTCCGCAGGGTCGTCGGCCTGGCGGGACAGTACGCGGCCGTCGACGAGTACCTGACGGCCCGCGAGAACCTCGACATCTTCGGCCTGCTGGCCCGCATGAGCCCGGCGGCGGCTCGGGCCAGGGGCGAGGAGCTGATCGAACGCTTCGACCTCGCCCGCGCCGCCGACCGCCCGGTGCGCACCTATTCTGGCGGCATGCGCCGCCGCCTCGACCTGGGGGTGGCGCTGATGGCCCACCCCCGCGTGCTGTTCCTCGACGAGCCCACGACCGGCCTCGATCCCCGCGGCAGGGCGGAGGTGTGGCGGGCGCTCGGCGACCTCGTCAAGGAGGGCACGACCGCGCTGGTCACCACCCAGTACCTGGAGGAGGCCGACCAGTTCGCCGACCTGATCGTGGTCATCGACCACGGGCGGGAGATCGCGACGGGCAAGCCGTCCGAGCTCAAGGACCAGGTCGGCGGCGATCATCTCGACGTGGCGGTGCGCTACGCCGGCGATCTGGCCCCGGCGCTGGCCGCGCTGACCTCGGCCGGCCTCCCCGAGCCGCAGGCCTACGAGGACACCCTGAGCGTGACGGCGGTGCTGCCCGGCGGCGCCGGCCGGATGGCGGACGTGGTCAGAGAACTGGACGCCTGCGGAGTCGAGGTCGCCGACCTCACCGTCCGCCGGCCCACGCTGGACGACGTCTTCTTCGCCCTGACCAGGAAGGCGGACGAGCATGGCCGTGACTGACCGGGGCGCCGCGCCCTCGGACCTCGCCCTCGCGCTGCGCGACTGCGCCGTGATGACCAGACGAGGGCTGCTGCGCATGGGCCGCGTCCCCGACGAGCTGGCCTACCAGCTGGCCCAGCCGATCATCTTCGTGCTGCTGTTCAGCTACGTCTTCGGCGGCGCGATCCCGCTGCCCGGCGGCGGGCCGTTCACCGAGTACGTCGTCGTGGCGGTCTTCGCCCACACCCTGGCGTTCATGGGCGTCGGCACCGGCACGAGCCTGGCCGTGGACATGAGCAGAGGGGTCATCGACCGGTTCCGCGCCCTGCCGATGGCCCACGTGGCGGTGCTCGTCGGACGCGCCAACGCCGAGCTGGTGCGGGCCGTTCTCGTGACCGGCGTGCTCGCGGTGGTGGGCCTGCTGGTGGGCTGGCGGGCGCACGCGGGCCCGCTGTCCACGGCGGCCGGGCTGGGGGTGCTGCTGCTGTTCGCGTACGCGATGACGTGGGTGGGCATCGCCATCGGCCTGTCGGTGCGCAGCCCCGAGGTGGCCGGGACCGCCGGGCTGCTGTGGGTGTTGCCGCTCGGCTTCGTCTCGAACGGGTTCGTCCCGATCTCCTCGATGCCGGACTGGCTCCAGACCGTGGCGGCGTGGAACCCCGTGAGCGCCGTCGTCACCGCGGCGAGGAGCCTGTTCGGCAACCCGCTCGGGATGGCCGCCCAGGACCGGCTGCCGCTGGAGCACCCCATCGCCGCCGCCGTGATCTGGTCGCTGGCGGTGGTCGCGGTCTTCGTCCCGCTGTCCCTGCTCGCCTTCCGCCGCTCGGCCCGCCGCGGATGACCCCGCCGCCCGTCCCCGGCGCGGGGGTACGCCGTGCCAGCCTGCCCCGAGCCGGTCCCAGGATCAGTGCCGCCGGGTCCTGAAGCGGCTGAGGAAGCGCCGTACCTGCTGCTGCGTGTGCGGGTCACGGGCCATCCGCTTGGCCTTCTCGACGTTCTGCCTGCCTTTGGGGCTGCGCATGTACGCGCGTACCCGATCCATGAGTGCCATGCGCGTGCCCCTACCCCGGCTTTGCACGATCACGCACCCCGCGTGGCAGGAGAGGCCGATCAGCCGAACTCCTCGACGTACTCCTCCACCGGCCCCAGCTCGGGACGGTCCCTCAGTTCCAGGACGGCGCCGAGCCGATCCAGTTCCATGACCGTCACGGTGTTCTCGCCCGCGCGGAGCAGCGGCGCCGGGCAGTACAACGTGACCTGCGGCCCGATCTCCCAGTAGCGGCCGAGCAGGAAGCCGTTGACCCAGACGAGGCCGCGGCCCGATCCCGGCAGCGCCAGGAAGGTGTCGGCGGGCGTGGCGATCCGCACGGTCGCGACCGCGAACCCGGTGCGCGTGGTCGCGGGGCCGGCGGCGAGCGCGCGGGCCGTCTCCCCGTCTGACCACTCCTGCAGGGCGATCGGCCTGCTGTCCCAGCCCTGGACCATCCGCCGGTCGACGAGCACCGGGCCGATCAGGCCCTTGTGCCGGCCGAGGCCCGGCCCGTAGTTGACCCGGCCGAGGCTCTCGACCAGGACCTCCAGGCGTACGACGGCGCCCGTTCCGCGTACCGGGAACTCCTGGCGGTCGGGGCCCGCCTCTCCGAGGAACGTGCCGTCGCAGAAGACCAGGGCCCGGTCGCGCACGTCGGTGAGGACGAGCCGGTGCTCGCCCGCGGGGATGCGCGGGTGCGCGGTGTGCAGGACCATCCCCGCGTCGAGCCCGAGCCGCTCGAACGAGGCCGGGCGGGGGCCGGTCGAGGTGGGCGCGGGCACGGCGCCGAGCCCGGCGAGCAGGTCGGCACGGTGCGCGAGGGGGACGCGGGCCGACGGCAGCGTGGGCATCCGTTCGGGCGTCCGCAGCGGGCCGCGCGCGCCGAGCGCCTCCCGCAGGGCGAAGAACTTGGGCGTGAGCGTGCCGTCCTCGGCGACGGGCGCGTCGGAGTCGTAGCTGGTCACGGTGGGCTGCAACCGGCCGCTCGCCTCGTTGGCGCCCGCCCAGAGCCCGAAGTTGGTGCCGCCGTGGGCCATGTAGACGCTCACGCTGCCGCCGTCGGAGACGATCTCCTCGAGGACGCGCGCGGCACTGTCCGCGCCGCGGACGTGGTGCCGCTCCCCCCAGTGGTCGAACCAGCCGTTCCAGAACTCGGCGACGACGAACGGCTCGTCCGGCCGCCGCGCCGCGAGGAGGCGCCGGGCGGCGTCGGGCTTGGAGCCCAGGGTGACGGCGGCCAGGGTGCCGGGCAGGGTGCCGCCGTCCTGCATCAGGTCGGTGGGACCGTCGGCGGTGAACAGCAGTTCCCTGATGCCGCGGGTGATCAGCGCCTCGCGGTTCCAGCGCAGGTAGGCCTGGTCGTCGCCGTAGCTGCCGAACTCGTTCTCCACCTGCACCGCCACGACCGGCCCGCCCTCGCCGGCCTGGAGCGCGGCGATGCGCGGGATCAGCTCGTCGAACCAGCGGCCGACCGCGGAGGTGAACGCGGCGTCGGAGCTGCGGAGCGCGACGTCGCGGGCGGTGAGCCAGCTCGGCAGGCCGCCGTTCGACCACTCGGCGCAGATGTACGGCCCGGGCCGGACGACGACGTCGAGGCCCTCCTCCCCCACCGTGCGGATGAACCGCTCGACGTCCCGCCAGCCGTCGAAGCACGGCTCGGCGTCCTCGCGGGGCTGGTGGAAGTTCCACGCGACGTAGGTGTCGACCGTGTTGAGCCCGAGGTCGGCGAGGCGGCGGATCCGGTCACGCCAGAGGCCGGGGTGCACGCGGAAGTAGTGCAAACCTCCCGACACCATGCGGTGGGGAACGCCGTACCGGTGCAGGCGGCGCCCGCGCCAGGTGAGCGCGCCGGTGAGAGGGCCGGCGGGAGCACCGGCGGGAGCACCGGTGGGAGGGTCGGCCGGCGCGTCGGCCATCTCGTCGGCCATCGCGTCGGCCGTGGTCGTCGTCTGGTCCGGGGAGGCGTCAGGCGGGGAAGGCTCGATCACGGGGCGAGAGCCTATGTTATCGATGCCATATGTAACAAGCGCGGTAGGATCCACCTGACGACCCCGCGGGCGGGCCGCGAGAGAGGAGCGCCATGACCGGAGCCATCGAGCGGCCCGCGAGGCAGCCGAGCATGACCGACGTGGCCAGGACGGCCGGGGTGTCGGCGCAGACCGTCTCCCGCACGCTGCGCGACTCGCCCAACGTCAACCCGGAGACCAGGAAGCGCGTGCTCGCCGCGGTCGAGCAGCTGGGCTACCGCTTCAACAACGCGGCCAGGGTGCTCTCCTCCGGGCGCAGCCGCACCATCGGGCTCGTGCTGCTGCAGTCGGGCGGCTACTACTCGCGCTCGGCGGTGACCGCGGGCGTCGAGGCGGCCGCGGGCGAGGAGGGCTACGCGGTGAGCATCGCGACCATCGCCAGGCTCGACACCGGCCTGATGGAGCGGTCCCTGTCCAAGCTCGCCGACCAGGGCGTGGAGGGCATCGTCATCGCCGTGCCGCTGATCTCCGTGACGCAGAAGATGGAGGACATCACGCGCGACATCCCCACCGTCACCCTCGACGGCTCCCGCACCGCGAGCGCCCGGGTGCTCGGGATCGACCAGAAGGAGGCGGGCCGCATCGCCACGCGGCACCTGCTCGACCTCGGACACCGCCAGGTGTGGCACGTCTCGGGGCCCGACGAGTGGATCGAGGCCCGCCAGCGGCGGCAGGGCTGGCAGGAGTGCCTGGCCGCGGCGGGGATCCAGGCGCCGCCCCCGCTGGAGGGCGACTGGTCGCCCGACTCGGGCTACCGGCAGGGGCAGGTCCTCGCGATGATCCCCGACGTGACCGCCGTCTTCGCCGCCAGCGACGAGATGGCCTTCGGGGTGATCCGCGCCCTGCGCGAGGGCGGCAGATCGGTGCCGGAGGACGTGTCCATCGTCAGCGTCGACGACATCGAGCTGGCGGCCTACTGCACCCCGCCGCTGACCACCGTCCGCCAGGACTTCTACCGCTCGGGCGCGGCGGCCGTCGCCCTGCTGCTGCGGCAGGCCGATGCCGGGGAGACGCTCGTCACCGCGTCGCTCTCGGTGCGCGCGTCCACGGCGCCACCCCGTTCTCCCTGAGCCCCATGCCGGCCATTCCAGGAAGTACCCTCTTGCGCCCGTCATGTTATCGATGCCACTGTAACAACGTCCGGATCCCGGACTCGTTCCTCCGCCCCGTCAGGTGGGCAGCCCTTCACGGAAGGATCCCAGAACCATGAGGAGATCACTCGTCCTCGCCGGCGCCGCGATCACGGCGCTCGGACTGCTCACCGGCTGCGCGGCCGAGGGGGACGGCCAGGACTCCGGCAAGACGACCCTCAACGTCGCCGCCCTCGAAGGCGGCTACGGGCGCGACATGTACACCAAGGTCATCCAGGCGTACGAAACCGCGCACCCCGACGTCGACGTGCAGCTGCAGATCTCGAAGAGCATCGAGGACGAGATCACCCCCAACATGAAGGCGGGCCGGTTCCCCGACGTCGTGGTGCTCGGCCAGGGCCGCAAGGCCGCGCTCACCGAGACCCTCATCAAGGACAAGGCGCTGGAGGACCTCACGCCCGTGCTGCAGGCGAAGGTCCCCGGCGAGGACAAGACCGTCGGCGACAAGCTCATCGAGGGCATCGTCGGCAACCTCAACACCAACCCCTACGGCGACGGCAAGACGTACACGATGCCGATGTACTACGCGCCGACCGGCCTGTTCTACAACAAGGGCCTGTTCGACAAGAAGGGCTGGAAGGTCCCGGCCACCTGGGACGAGATGTTCGAGCTCGGCGAGAAGGCCAAGAAGGACGGCATCGCGCTGTTCACCTACCCGACCGCCGGCTACCTCGACTCCTACTTCTTCTCGCTGCTCGCCGACGTCGGAGGGGAGCAGTTCTACACCGACGTCATGACGTACAAGCAGGGCGTGTGGCAGACGCCGCAGGCCCGGCAGGCGCTCGACCTCACCGCCCGGCTGCTGAAGTACGCCGCGCCGACCACGGTCGGCTACGCCAACGAGCAGGACTTCACCAAGAACCAGCAGTCGGTGCTCGACGACAAGGCGCTGTTCATGCCGAACGGGACGTGGATCGTCGGCGAGATGGCCGACGCCCCGCGCGCCGACGGCTTCGCGTGGGGCCTGACCCCGCTGCCCGCCGTCACCGAGGGCGGCAAGCGGTACATCACGACGTCGGTCGAGTCGGTCTGGGTCCCCGCCGCCGCCAGGAACAAGGACGCGGCCAAGGACTTCGTCGCCTACCTCTACTCCGACGCGGCGGCGAAGATCTTCGCCGCGTCCAACGCGATCCAGCCGATCGAGGGCATCGCGGGCAGCCTGTCGGAGGAGAACGCCGAGTTCTACAAGGTCTACGACGACCCGTCGGTCTCCGCGCTCGTCGGCGGGTTCGCCAGCACCGCGCCCGTCAAGGGCGTCGACATCAAGGCCACCCTCTTCGACACCGCCAACAGCATCATCAGCGGCGACAAGACCCTGGACCAGTGGCAGGCCGCGCTCGACGAGGCCAGCGAGAAGCTGCGCCAGGCGGGCAGCTGACGTGCCGGGCAACCCACCGGACAACTCACTGGGCACCTCACTGGGCACCCTGCCGCGCCCCGCGGCGCGCCGCGCGGCAGGACCCGCGCCCCGCCGGCGCGGCGCGGCCGGGTCCGCCCCGCGCCGGCGCGGCAACGGGCTCTTCGTGCTGGCCTGCCTCGCGCCCGCGCTCGTGCTCTTCTCGCTGTTCATGATCGTCCCGACCGTGAACGTGTTCCGGATGTCGTTCTACACCTGGAGCGGCTTCTCCCCCGACATGCGTTTCGTCGGGCTCGACAACTTCACCGCGCTCCTCGACGACGCGCAGTTCGTCCGCGCGTTCCAGAACACCGTCGCGCTCCTGGTCGTCGTGACCGTGGTGACGATGGGCATGGGCCTGTTCCTGGCGGCGATCATGACCCGGCAGCGGCTGCGGGGCCGGACCCTCTACCGGTTCGTCCTCTACGTCCCGAGCGTGCTGTCCGTGGTCGTCATCGCGGCGATCTTCTCCGCCGTCTTCGACCAGGAGAACGGCCTGATCAACGGCACGCTGCGGGCGCTGTCGCTCGACGGGCTGCGCCAGGTCTGGCTCGGCGACCAGGACCTCGTGCTCTGGTCCGTGGCGATCGCGATGGTCTGGCAGTCGCTCGGCTACTACATGGTCCTCTACATGTCCGGCATGGCGAGCATCCCCGAGGACGTCTACGAGGCCTCCGCGCTCGACGGCGCGTCCCCTGGACGGCAGTTCTTCGCCATCACGCTGCCGCTCATCTGGCAGAACCTCCGCACGACGCTGACCTTCTTCGTCATGAGCGCGGTCAACCTCAGCTTCGTGCTCGTCCGCGCCATGACCGGCGGCGGACCCGACGGCTCGTCGGAGGTCCTGCTGAGCTACATGTACAAGCAGGCCTACACGAACTCGTCGTACGGCTACGGCATGGCCATCGGCGTCGTCATCTTCGCGTTCTCGTTCCTCGTGTCGCTGCTGGTGAGCCGGGCGACACGGCGCGAGCCCCTCCAGTTCTAGAGGACCCTCACCATGACCACGATCAGAAGCGCCGCACGGCCGAGGACCGGCAGGGCACTGACCTACGTCCTCGTCATCGCGATCGCCCTGGCCATCGCGGTGCCGGTGGCGTGGGTGCTGCTCGCCTCGCTCAAGCAGAAGGGCGAGTTCTACGGCAGCCCCTGGGTGCTGCCGGAGGGCCTGCACCTGCAGAACTACGTCGACGCGTTCGTCACGGCGCGCATGGGACAGTATTTCCTCACCTCGGTGCTGGTCACGGTGCTCGGGCTGGTGTTCGTCGTGGCCGTGTCGGTGCCCGCGGCCTACGTCGTCGCGAGGTACGAGTTCCGCGGCCGCGGCCTGGTCGAGGTCGCGCTGCTGGCCGGGTTGTTCGTCAACGTCAACTACATCGTCGTACCGATCTTCCTCATGCTCGTCGGCTGGGATCGCGCGCTCGTCGACGTGTTCCCCGGCGGCTTCTTCATCGACAACCCCGCGGTCCTCTCGCTCGTCTACGCGGCCACCTCGATCCCGTTCACCATCTACCTGCTCGCCGCGTACTTCCGGTCGATCCCCGTCGACTTCGAGGAGGCCGCGGCCCTGGACGGGGCCTCCCGCTTCCAGATCATGACCCGGGTCATGCTGCCGATGGCGCGGCCCGCGCTCACCACCGTGCTGCTGTTCAACTTCCTGGCCTACTGGAACGACTACATCATCGCGCTCACCCTGCTCCCAGGTGAGGGCAAGACGCTGCAGGTCGGGCTGCTCAACCTGATGACCGCGCAGAAGGCGGCGGCCGACTACGGGCGCCTGTACGCCGGCATGGTCATCGTCATCGTCCCCGTCCTCATCTTCTACGCGCTCATCCAGCGCCGGCTCATCGAAGGCATGGCGTCCGGCGGTGTGAAGGGCTGACCGGCGCCTCCCGGAGAGAGGAAACCCATGAAGGAATCGACGCGCAGCGTGCTGCTCGTCACCGCCCGGACGCTCGTCGCGGCGCTCTGCGTGGCCGTGGTCGTCGTCGCCCGCGCGACGGTCGGGTGGGGCAGCCTCGCGATCATGCTCGTCGCGCTGTGCAGGCTGCTGGCCGTGCTCGCCTCGTACAACCGGCGGTTCCGGTGACCGGGCCGATGACCGGGCCGATGACCGGGCCGGTCCCGGACGGGCGGGCCCTGGCCCGGGTACGGCCGAGCGGGCGCCAGCTCGCCTGGCAGGCGATGGAGTTCTACGGCTTCATCCACTTCGGCATGAACACGATGACCGACCGGGAGTGGGGCGAGGGGCACGACGACCCGGCCGCCTTCGACCCGGCCGGCCTCGACGCCGACCAGTGGGTCACGGCGCTGAAGGCCGCGGGGATGACCGGCGTGATCCTCACCTGCAAGCACCACGACGGCTTCTGCCTGTGGCCGAGCGACGTCACGACGTACTCCGTCGCGTCGTCGCCGTGGCGCGGCGGCCGGGGCGACGTGGTCGCGGAGGTGGCGGACGCGGCACGGCGGCACGGGCTGCGGTTCGGGATCTACCTGTCGCCCTGGGACCGCACCGAGGCCTCGTACGGCTCCGGCGCCGCGTACGACGACTTCTACGTGGCCCAGCTCACCGAGCTGCTCACCCGGTACGGACCGGTGTTCACGGTCTGGCTGGACGGCGCGAACGGGGAGGGCCCGAACGGCCGGCGGCAGGTGTACGACTGGGAGCGGTACTACGCGGTGGTCCGCGAGCTGCAGCCCGACGCGGTCATCAACGTGTGCGGGCCCGACGTGCGGTGGTGCGGCAACGAGGCCGGGGCGACCCGTCCCGACGAGTGGAGCGTGGTCCCGCGGGCCCTCCAGGACGCCGAGCGGATCGCGGACCGCTCGCAGCAGGCCGACGACGGCGCGTTCGCCCGGCTGGTCCGCAGCGACGACCGCGATCTCGGCAGCCGCGCCGCGCTGGCGGGGCACGAGGGCGACCTGGTCTGGTATCCGGCCGAGGTGAACACCTCGATCCGCCCCGGCTGGTTCCACCATCCCGCCGAGGACGACGCGGTCCGGTCCCCGGACGAACTGTTCGGCATCTATCTGCGTGCCGTCGGCGGCAACTCCTGTTTCCTGCTCAACGTCCCGCCGGCCCGCGACGGGCGCATGCGGGACGCCGACGTGGCGGTGCTGGAGCAGCTCGGGCGGCGCATCGACGGCTTCCGCGGGCGGCGCGCCGAGGCGGGCGCGACGGTGTCGTCCGGTTCCCCCGGCCACGTCGCCTCCGCGTGGCCTGGTGGGGGCCGTACGCCGTGGCGGCCGGACGGCGACGACCCCCTGCCCGGCGTGACGCTCACCTTCGCTGAGCCCCGCCGGATCGAGGCGGTCGTCGTGGGCGAGGACATCGCGCAGGGGCAGCGCATCGAGCACGTCGTCGTCCGGGGCCTCGGGGACGGCGGCTGGCTGCCGCTCGCGGAGGCGAACGCCGTGGGCTACCAGCGCATCCTGACGTTCCCGCCGGCCGAGGTGCACGCCGTGCGGGTCGAGATCCCGCAGTTCCGGGACACTCCCGTCGTCACCCGGGTGGCCGCGATCGAGGCGACGCCATGAAGACGTCCGCGAAGAAGGGCGCCGCGGGAAGGGGCGCCGGCAAGAAGGGCCACGGGAAGAGCACCGCGAGGAAGGGCGGGGCGGCGAAGAGCGCAGCGCGCAGGCCGTCGCGCAGGGCCGCCGTCCTGGTCGCCGGCGTGTGCGCCGTACTCGCCGCGCTGCTGCTCACCGGCGCGGTGATCAGCCAGCGCGGCGGCGAGGTCGCCTCCGTCGACGGGCACGCCGTGACCCGCGACGAGTTGCTCTTCCACATGCGGCGGCTGGCGCCGAGCGTGCAGAACGAGCTGCGCAACCGCTACCGCCTCCAGGGCGCCGTCGACTGGAACGCGCGGGCCGGCGACCGGAGCGCGCTCCAGCGGCTGGCGGCGCGCGCGCTCGACGAGGTCGAGCGGGACAAGACGGTGCTCATCCTGGCGCAGGAGCAGGGGCTGGTCGAGTCGGTCGACCACGCCGGCTTCCTCGCCGAACTGGCCGCCGAGAACGAGCGGCGCGCCGAGGCCGTCACCAGGGGCGAGGTCGTGTACGGCCTGACGGAGTTCTCTCCCGACGAGTACTACTCGCACCGGCTCACCGAGCTCACGACCCGGCTGAAACAGCGGCTCAGCGCGTCCGCGGACGGCCCGCTGCACGTCAGCGACGCCGACGTCCTGCGGGAGTTCGACGCCGACCCGGAGGCCTGGAGCGCCAACGCGACGACGTACGCGTACGCCAGGCTCGTGGTGCCGGTGCCCGACGGCGCCTCCGCCGGGCACCTGGCCGAGCTCCAGCGGCGGGTGGACGCCGCCGACCGGCTGGCGGACCTCGCCGGCCGTGAGCCCGGCGCGCGGCTCACGAAGACCACGCACCAGGGCGGCGGCTCGGCCGCCCACGAGCAGGACCTCATGGCGGTGCTCGGCAAGCTCGCGCCGGGCGAGATCTCCGCCCCGGTCCGGGGCGGCGGCCAGGTCACCTACTACGAGCTCACCAGCAAGTCCGTCGACGAGGACGCGGCGTTCGCCGAGTACGCGCGGCGGATCCGGCAGTCACTCATCGACAGGAAGTTCGGCTCCTACCTCCAGCGCCGCGTGGACGACCGTGGCATCACGGCCGACACGGCGGCGGTGGAGTCCATCAACGCAGAGGATGTTCACAGTGAAACCTGACGGCACCACACCCCCCGGCGTGCCGGTCCGGCGACGACCCGTGGCGCGGGCGCTCCGCGCGGGCCTGGCCGCCCTGCTCGCCGCGCTCGTCGCGGCCTCGCTCGCCCCCGCGGCGCACGCCGCGGCGGCTCCCGGCCGCACCGCCGCGGCCGAGCGGGACCTGCCCGGCAACAAGCCCAACCGGACCGGCGGCACCGACTACTACATCGACGCCACGAACGGCCGCGACGACGCCGCCGGCACCTCGCGGAAGACCGCCTGGCGGAGCCTGGCAAAGGTCAACGCCACGACGTTCGGCCCCGGCGACCGCATCCTGCTCAAGGCCGGCGAGCAGTGGCACGACGAGCAACTCTGGCCGAAGGGCTCGGGCAGCGCGAACCGGCCGATCACCATCTCGGCGTACGGCGACGCGCGCGCCCGCCTGCCCTACATCGCGACCAACGGCAAGGTGCCGAACCCGTTCCGCGCGGACGGCACCAAGAACCCCGACACGGTCGGCCTGACCGGGGCCATCGTGCTGCGCAACCAGCAGTACTTCGAGATCGACCACGTCGAGCTGTCCAACGACGACGACTTCGCCACCGACATCACCACCGGGACGTACGTCCGCGACGGCATCTCGGTCTCCATCAACGCCGACCTCCTGGAGCCGGGCGCGGACAGCGTCATGGACCACTTCCGCGTCTCCGACGTGTACGTCCACGACCTCGACGGCCCGAGCACCTGGCAGAAGATCCACTACGGCGGCGTGAACTTCCAGGTCTTCGGCAGCAAGAGCTACAAGGAGTACGGCACCGGCGGCCACCACTTCAAGGACGTCCGGATCGAGAACAACACCTTCAAGAAGGTCGAGCTGCACGCCGTGCAGTTCGCGTTCAACTGGTTCGCCGCCGACGGACAGGACGCCGGTGAGTACGACGACAGCGGGAAGTTCCACGAGGGCTGGGAACAACTCTGGGTGCGCACCCGCGACCTGTACAGCCGGGACGTCTCCATCAGCCACAACTACGCCGAGAGCATCGGCCAGGGCGCCTTCCAGTTCGCCAACAGCAAGAACCTGATCTCCGAGTACAACGAGGTCAACGGCTTCCTCCAGCGCTATGACGCGGTGTCGTGCGGGTTGTACCTGTGGGCGGGGGCCGACTCGGTCATGCAGTACAACGAGGTCTACGGCGGCCCCGACAACGAGTTCGACGGCACCCCGTGGGACCTCGAGTACACGAACTTCAACGTCACCTACCAGTTCAACTACTCGCACGACAACGCGGCGGGCTGGATGGCGTACATGGGTAACAGCTCGAATTCGGTCGCCCGCTACAACCTGAGCGTGAACGACAACGGCGTGCTCGTGAAGAACATGTTGTCGACGAACTACTCGCCGACCTATTTCGTGAACAACACGTTCGTCTACGACGGCGCGGACCTCGACACGTTCCACGACGAGACGTTCCTGAGCACCGTCTACTTCCTGAACAACATCTTCTACAACACCTCGAAGACGGATGCCACGCCGTGGTACCGCCGCACCGGGGCGCTGCGCCAGGCGGTGTTCTCCAACAACGACTACTACGAGGCGAGCGGCACGCACTCTCCCCAGGAACCGGCGGACCGGCGCGGGCTGCGCGTCGATCCGAAGTTCGCCGGCGACCCCGCCGAATACGTCACCGGGGCGGGCGTGAAGAACATCCGCAAGGCCGCCGCCCACTTCAGGCTCCGCAACGACTCTCCCCTCATCGACGCCGGCCGCTACAACCCCCACCTGGGCACGGAGGACTTCCTCGGCACCCACATCTACTACGGCGACGCGCCCGACATCGGCATGGCCGAGAGCCGCAAGGGCAGGAAGGTCACCAACCCGGTGGACGACGATCCCATCGAGGAGGAGACCGGCGACGACCGCGTCAACCTCGCCCTCGGCAAGCCCGTCACCGCCAGCTCGACCCACCCGGGCGCGAACGGCACGCTCGTCGCGAAGAACCTGACCGACGGCGATCCGGCGACCCGCTGGGCGGCGGCCGACGACGCCTCCTACCCGGTCACGCTGGACGTCGACTTCGGCGCGGACACCACCTTCGACGAGGTGTACCTGGACGAGTACACCGACTCGGGCACCAATCCGCGGGTCAGGTCGTACGAGCTGCAACGGTGGGACGCCGGCACCGGCGCCTGGGTGACGTTCGCCCGCGGCTCCGACGGCATCGGCCACGACGCGTCCGTCACCGGCTTCGGCGACGTCACCACGTCCAGGCTGCGCGTGTCGCTCACCGACCGGCTGCCGGGCGAGGTGTACAGCCCGACGCTGACGGAGGTCGCCGCCTACCGCACCGGCGGGTGACCGCGTACGGGGTGGACGTCACGGCGTCCACCCCGTACGGCCGTTCACCGGCTCGGGGCGGTCTCGGGCTGCTCGGTGTTCAGCGAGTCGACCAGCTCGTCGGCCTCGGCGTCGCGCGCGGGAGCGACCAGGCCGACCAGCACGAACACCACCAGCGCCGACAGGACCGGGGCGGCCACCTCCACGGTCTGGCTCTGGCCCGGGAAGACGTACTTCAGCAGCGCGAAGACCACGAGCCCGGTCGCCCACGAGCCGATCGCGGCCGCGGGACCGCTGCGGCGGAACATCGGCAACATGCCGAGCAACATCGGGATGGCGATCGGGCCGACCAGCGCGCCGAACCAGAGGATCAGCAGGCCCAGCACGCCGCCGAAGCTGTCCGCGCCGAGCGCGATGCCCATCGACAGCGCGATGAACAGGAACGTGGAGACCCGGCCGGCCAGCAGCTCGGACGCGGACGACAGCCGGTTCGCCCGCTTCCAGACCGCGGGGATGATGTCCCTGATCACCACCGAGGAGATGGCGTTGGCGTCGGAGGACGTCATCGCCATCGTGTGCGCGAACATCCCGGCGAGCACGAGACCGATGAGCCCGCCCGGCAGCAGCTGCTGGGTCAGCAGCGCGTACGACTGGTCGGGCTCGGCCAGGCCGGGCAGCAGGACCGGCGCGGCCCACATCGGGAAGAACAGCACGAGGGGCCAGAAGAGGTAGAGGCCCGCGGAGAACAGCGCGGCGCGCCTGGCCGACTCGCCGGTCGGCGCGGCGATGAAGCGCTGGGCGAGGTTCCAGGTCCCGCCGTTGTAGGAGAGCGTGTTGATCAGCAGGTAGACCAGGACGAATCCCATGGTGTACGTGCCGTTGAACGGCTGGCCGTGCCCTTCGGGAAGCCTGTCCCACAGCGTCCAGATCGCGGACACGCCGCCGAGCTGGGCGAGCACCGCGACGAACAGCGTGATCCCCGCGACGAGCTGGATGACGAACTGGCCCAGGTCGGTGAGCGCGTCGGCCCACAACCCGCCGATCGTCGAGTAGATCAGCGTGACCCCGCCGGTGAGCAGCACGCCCCAGGCGATCGGCACGCCCGCGAACACCTGGAGCAGCAGCGCGGTCGCCGCCCACTTGGCTCCCACGTCGAAGACCTTCAGCGCGGTGCCGCTCCATGCGAGTACCTGCTGCGCCGGCACGTTGTAGCGGGTCGCGAGGTATTCCAGCGGCGAGATGATCCCGAGCCGCTGCCGCAGCCGTGGCCAGCGCGGCGCGAACAGCACCGATCCGACCAGCATCGCGAACGTGATGCCGATCGCCCACCAGACGTACAGGGTGAATCCGGCGGTGTACGCGATGGCCGCGTAGCCGACGAACACCGCGGAGCTGTAGCCCGACATGTGGTGGGAGATGCCGGACAACCACCAGGGCATTCTGCCTCCGGCGGTGAAGAAGTCCTTGGCGTCACGGATGCGGGATTTCGCCCAGACACCGATCGCGATCATCACCACGAAGTAGCCGCAGATCACTAGCCAGTCGAGAAAGCCCATGAGATCTCCCAGGTCGGGGGGTGGGGAGGGGTCAGGCGCCGTGGACGGGCACGCCGTTCACGAAGGTGCGCAGGACGGACAGGTCGGATATATCGGACGTGGTGACGATCAGATCGGCGGGCGCGCCGGGCTCGATCCGGCCGCCCTCGGCTCCGAGCAGCCGGGCCGGGTTCGCCGCGGCCAGGCGCAGCGCGGTGCCGAGGTCGATCTCCGTGTGGGTGACCGCCCATGCGACGCACTCGATCAGCGAGCTTCCGGAACCGGCCAGCAGCTCGCTCCCCGGCAACGTCACCCGGCCGTCCCCGCGTACGGTGATCCGGCCGCCGACCGGGGTCGTGTAGTCGCCCGGAGCGCAACCGGCCAGCGCGACCGAGTCGCTGGCCAGCAGCGCGCGGGCGGTCCCCTTGGCCCGGACCATCGCGGTGAACGTGTCGGCCGGCAGGTGGTGCCCGTCCGCGATGAACGTCGCGGCGAGCCGGTCCTCGGCGAGCTGCGCCCAGATGTAGTTGGGGTGCCGGCGGATCATCGCGTGGGCGCCGTTGCCGAGGTGGGTGGAGAGCCGCGCGCCCGCCCGCACGGCAGCCCGGATGTCGGCGGGCGCGGCCGCCGTGTGCCCGATGGACACGATGACGTTCCGCCGGGAGAGCTCGGCGATGTAGGGGACGGCGCCCGCCCGCTCGGGGGCCAGCGTGACGATCCGCACCAGCCCGCCGCTCGCCTCCTGCCAGCGCCCGAACTCGGCGAGATCGGGATCCCGCAGGTGCGCGGCGTCGTGCGCGCCCCGCGGCCCGTCCTCGGCCGCCAGGCAGGGACCCTCGATGTGCAGGGCCGGTATGGCGTGCCGGACCAGCGGATCGGCCTCGCGGGCCGCCGCGATCACGCGGAGGTTCCTGACGATCTTGTCTTCCGGCGCGGTGATGATCGTGGGGCACACCGTCGTGGTGCCGTGCCGCCACAACTCGCGGACCAGCTCGGCCACGTCGCCGGCCGACAGGTCGTCGGCGTTGAAGTCACGCCCGCCGTACCCGTTGACCTGGATGTCCACCAGGCCGGGGAGGATGAGCACGTCGGGCGCGTCACGGAGCTCGGTGACCGTGGCGATCCGCGGTCCGTCCAGATCGACGCGGACGGGACGCCCGTCCGCGAGCCTGCCTTCGACGCTCACCGTGCCTCCCCCGCCTCCCCTGCCAGGGCCCTGGCGGCGGCCATGACCAGGTGGCCGGCCTCGGGCGTGAACGCGGCGCGCAGCCCGTAGGCCCGGTGGGCCTCGCAGATCTCGTAGCCGCCCGCCTCGTAGTGTGTCTCCGGGTAGGGCAGGTAGCCGGGGACCCCGCCCGTGTAGCCGGCGACGAGCAGCCCGGGATCGCCGAGCGCGGCGCGCAGCTCCACGGCGAACTCGACGAACGGCTCGCCGGGCAGGAACACCAGCGGCACGCCGCCCCACCGGTGCACGGCGACCTGCACCTCGACCGCCGCCGGCCCGGTGCCGGTCAGCTGGGTACGCGCCCACGCCGCCCAGATGCCGCCGGGCTCGTCCGCGAGCTCCCGCAGCCGGTCGGGCGGGAGGGGCTCGCCGAGCGGCAACTCGACCCGCGCGGCGGCCACCGACACCCGCCCCGCCCCGGTGGGCGACCCGGTGGACGACCCGGTGGACGACCCGGTGGGCCGGGCTGCGAGTGGTCGTGTCGCGGTGCCGAGCACGGCCTCGCCCACCAGGGTCCCGATCCGTTCCGCGGCCTCGAAGGTCCTGCCCGGCCGTGGCCCGGCGCCGCGCAGGCTGTCGATCGCGGTGTGCCCGGTGTTCAGCTGGCCGCAGCAACCTTGGAGGAACACGGCCACGCCGCCGGCCCCGGACTCCACGTGCCGCCGCGCGTACCCGGGCCAGTCGGCGGTGACCTGGAGGTTGTCGGGGCCGAGCGTCACCGGGTGGCAGGCGTAGGAGAAGACGGTGGCGATGGGCTCGCCGTCCTCGCGCTCCAGCCGTACGACGGGGACCACGGGGTCGGTGAGGGTCCCGCCGCGCCGGTTGCTCGCGACGCCGTCGAGCGTGCCGCTGCCGCGGCGGAGCACGGCGGGGGTCATGGCGTCGAGCGCGGCCTCCCCCGCGGCGACGATCCGCGAGCGGGCGTGCCGGACGTACGAAGGGTCGGCGACGCCGCCGATGCCGCCCCTGGTCACCGCGGGCCCGGCGTGCGTGTGCGTCACCGCCACGGCCACCCGCTCCTCCGGGATGCCCGTGCGCTCGCGCAGGTCGCCGGCGATGTGCCGGGTGGTGTCCGGGTCGAGAGCGACGAGATCGGCGCAGATCACGACGGACGTGGTCGTGCCGTCGGAGACCGCCACGGCGGTGGCCAGCAGCGGATCGTGCACCTCCGTGGACGGGGAGGTCCTGGCGGCGTAACCGGCGAGCGAACCGCCGGGCCGCGGCGTGATGTCGGCGACCGCGGCCCCGGCGAGCAGTCCCTCCCCCGTCACAACCACCGGACCCGCCCCCGGAAGCGGTCGAGGAAGAGCGCGTTGCGCTCGTCGCCGCCCGGCGCGTTCCCGCTGCGCCAGATCTCCGGAACGGTGCCGCGCTCGGCCAGCTCGGCGATCGCGGCGGCCATGACGCAGTTGAGCGTGTACGCGTTGGCGAACGTCGAGATGGCGCCGACCCGCTCGGGCACCCCCTCGATCTCGAGTACGGCGTCGCCGACCGGCACCTTCGTGTCGATGTGCAGATCGACGAGGTCGTGCAGGTTCTGCCCGGTGGGGTGCCTGGCCGGATGATCGGGCGCGGTCCGGTCGGCGTGCTCCCTGGAGGAGACACCGAGGACGGCGACGCCGCGCTCGCGGGCGGTCAGCGCGGCGTCGATGAGCGCGGCGTTGATGCCGTAGGCGTTGACGAGGATGAGCAGGTCGCCCGCGCCGAGCCGGTTGTCCTCGATGACGACGCGACCGTAACCGGGGGTCCGCTCGATGGCCATCGAGCGGAGCGCGCCACCGGACAGCAGCGTGCCCTCGTCGAGGATCGCGCTGACGTTGACCAGGCCGCCCGCGCGGAAGAACACCTCCTGCGCGGCGAGGTTCGAGTGCCCGCCGGGGCCGTAGACGTAGAGCAGCCGGTCCGCCCCGGTGATGTGGTCGGCGATGAGCTCCGCCGCCGCCTCGATGGCGCCGGCCTCCTCGGTTTCGATCCTGCCGATCAGGCCCGTGACCTGCTCGGCGTACGTCCGCATGAGCGACGCGTGCCGTCCGTCTGGCCGTCCGTTTCGCACCCTGCAAGCTCCTCATGACCGATGAAAGCGATTGCAGGCATTCAAGACTACGACCGAACCCCGGTCAAGAGGTGGACCGCGGCACTCTGGAGTGCCCCGTGGAGTCGCGCGCGACGAACACGCCGGGCAGCCTGTGGTGCTCCGGCGCACCGCCCGGCGCCTCGATCTGCCTGGTCAGCACCTGGACCGCGGTGGCGCCGAGATCGTCCATCGGCGCGGTCACCGTGGTCAGGCTCGGCGTCACGGTCCTGGCGAGCAGCACGTCGTCACAGCCGACGACGCTGCGGTCGCCGGGCACGGCGACGCCCCGCCCGGCCAGCTCGGCGAGCACTCCGCACGCGGTGAGGTCGTCGAAGGCGAACGCGGCCGTGGCGTCCGTCTCCAGCAGCGCGGCGCCCGCCTGCCTGCCGCCCTTGAACGTCGCGCGGAACGGCCCGAGCTCCGTCAGCTCGACCCCGCGGCCCCGCGCCCACCCGCGGATCGCCTGCGAGCGCCGGGCCGCGGCCCACGACGCGCTCGGCCCGGCGAGCAGCGCGAACGAGCGGTGACCGTGCTTGTGGAGGTGCTCGCCCGCGTCGAAGAGCGCGCTGGTGTTGTCGCAGATCACCGAGGACAGGTCGCGCAGCGGGCGGTTGAGCAGGACGCAGGGAAGCCCTTTCGCGGCCTCGCGCAACGCCGCCGACGACGAGCGCGGCGAGGCCACGATCACCCCGTCCACCCTGCCGCGCAGCCGGGCGACGTGTCTCACCTCGGCCGCCGCGCTCTCCTCCGCGTCGACCAGCATGACCGAGCTCCCCATCCGCTCCGCCGTACGCTGGATCGAGCGCACCAGCAGCGGGAAGAACGGGTTGGTGATGTCGGAGACGATCAGCCCGATCGTCTCGGCCCGGCCCGTGACCAGCCCGCGCGCGGCCGGGTTGGGCAGGTAGCCGAGCTCCCGGGCGACGGCCGTCACCTGCTCCCTGACCTGCCGGCTGACCAGCTCGGGGCGGTTGAAGACCCGCGACACGGTCGCCGCGGAGACGCCGCACCGCTGGGCGATGGAGTAGATCGTCGGCTTGCTCAACCCGCGCTCCTCGGCATCGGCTCGCCCCGGCTTGACCGAAGTACTCTAGCGGAGCAAGAATCAATGCAATCGCTTTCATTGTTCCTCAGGAAAGGACGGCATGGGTTCGGAGCAGCCCGAGCAGGTCGCCCGCAGGCAACTCGAGGACGTCATCCTCCCGTTCTGGCTCGGGAACGGCATCGACACCGAGCACGGCGGGTTCTTCACCTGCTTCGACAACCGCGGCCGGCGCCTGCTGTCCACGAACAAATTCACCTGGTCCCAGGGGCGTTTCGTCTGGCTGCTCGCCCGCGCCGCCCGGCTCGCCGACCGCGGCCTGCTCTCGCCGGGCGAGCTGGGCGCCGACGCCGGCACGCTCGTCCGGCACGCGGAACGCGGCGCGTCCTTCCTGCTCGACCACGCCGTTGGCCCCGACGGCCGGTGCGCCTACGTCCTCGGCCGGCGGGGCGGGACGGCGCTCGACGAGCAGGGCCTGCCGCTGCCCGCGGAGCGCAGCATCTTCGCCGACGCCTTCGTCGCCATGGGGCTCGCCGAGCTCACCCGCTACACCGGCTCGCCCGCCCACCTCCCCACGATCGACGTGATCGTCCAGCGGATCGCGGACGACGTGGAGGCCGGCGATCCCCCGACCCCGCCGTACCCGCTGCCGCCCGGCTGCTCGGGGTTCGGCGCCCGCATGATCGTCCTCAACGCCAGGCTCGACCAGGCACGCGCGCACCAGGCGGCGTCCGCGGACCGGACCAACCCCCACGCGGACGAGTTGCGCGCCGCGCGCCGCGCCATGCTCGCGCACCGGGAGGACGGCGGCCTGTTCACCGAGACCTTCGTGGCCGATCCCGGCATGCGCGACACCGTCCTGGCCAGGCACCGCACGCCCGGCCACGCGCTGGAGGGGATCTGGATGGCGCTGGAGGCGGGCGAGTCGCTCGGCGAGACCGGCGACCACGGCGACCTGCTCGCCAGCGTCTCCGCACTGTGCGCCGCCGGGTGGGACGACGAGCACGGCGGGCTGTTCCGCTACGTCGGCGTCTCGGGGCGGCCCGCCGGAGGGCCGTACGAAGACCTGGTCAGGCGGACCTGGTCGACCAAGCTGTGGTGGGTCCACACGGAAGCCGCCTACGCCACCCGGCTGGCGGCCGAACGCTACGGCGACCGGGAGGCGGCCGGCTGGTTCGACCGGATCTGGGACTACACGCTCCGCACGTTCCCCGGCGGAGCGGACGGCGCGGAGTGGATCCAGATCAGGGACCGGGCCGGGGCTCCCCTCGACGAGGTCGTCGCCCTGCCGGTCAAGGACCCTTACCACATCACCAGGAATCTCATGCAGATCATCGAGCTCCGCTCCCAGGGAGGCCGGCCGTGACGGCCACGAACACGGACCCCGTGATCGAACGGGTGGCCGGACACCTCGAGGTCCGGATCTACAGCGACCGGGCGCGGTCCGGCGCCGCCGCCGGACGGGCCGCGGCCGCGGCGTTGCGCACGGCGCTCGCCGCCCGCGACGAGGCCAGGGTCATCTTCGCGGCCGCCCCCTCGCAGCGGGAGACGCTGGCGGAGCTGCGCGCGGCCGAGGGGATCGACTGGTCCAGGGTCGCCGTCTTCCACATGGACGAGTACATCGGCCTGCCCGCGGACGCGCCCCAGCGGTTCGGCCGCTTCCTCCGCCACGAACTCTGGGAGTCCGTACGGCCGGGCGCGGTCCACGTGATCGAGCCCGGCGACGACCCGGAGGCGGAGAGCTCCCGCTACGCCGCGCTCCTCGGCAGCGCCCCGATCGACCTGGTCTGCCTGGGCATCGGCGACAACGGCCACCTGGCGTTCAACGACCCGCCGGTGGCCGACTTCGCCGACCCCCTCGCGGTCAAGGTGGTCGAGCTGGACGAGGACTGCCGGCGGCAGCAGGTCAGCGACGGGTGCTTCGCCACGCTCGCGGACGTGCCCGAGCGGGCGATCACGCTGACCGTTCCCGCGCTGATGGCCGCGCGCACGCTGGTCGCCACCGTGCCCGGCGCGAACAAGAGGGCCGCGCTCGCCGCCGCGCTCGACGGGCCGATCAGCGAGAGCTGCCCCGCCTCCGTCCTGCGCACCCACCCGGCCTGCACCCTCTTCGCCGACCTGGAGGCCTACCGGTGAGCATCACGGGCGGCGCTCCTCCGGGAGGCGTGCCGATGAGCGTCGCCGGCGGGAGCGTGCGCTCTTGGTGAGGCTCAGCCGCGCCACCCTGTCCAGGGTCGCGCCGGCCGCGCGCCCGCTCGCGGAGCCGCGCGCGACCGGGGTCGTGCACCTGGGCATCGGCGCCTTCCACCGGGCCCACCAGGCGATCTACACCGAGCGCGCCATGGCCGCGACCGGCGACGACCGCTGGGGCATCTGCGGGGCCAGCCAGCGCAGCACCGACGTGGCCGACCGGCTCCGCCCTCAGGACTGCCTGTACGGCGTGCGCGCCGGCGAGGAGGCCCGCGTGGTCGGCTCCGTACGCGAGGTGCTCGCCCCCGGGGACGACCTGGCGGCCCGGCTGAGCGCCCCGGAGACGTCGGTGGTCACGCTGACGATCACGGAGCGGGCGTACCGGCGCGATCCGCGGGGCGCGATCGGCAGGCTCGTCGCCGGGCTGCGTGCCCGGGCCGCCGCGGACGCGGGCCCGCTCACCGTCATCTCCTGCGACAACCTGCCCGGCAACGGCGCCACCCTCGCCGCGCTCGTGGCGGACCTGTGCGAGCCTCCGCTGCTCGCCTGGGTCGCGGAGAACGTGACCTTCCCCGCCTCCATGGTGGACCGGATCGTTCCCGCGACCACGCAGGCCGACCTGGACGACATGGCCGCCAGGCTCGGCGTGACCGACCTGGGCGCGGTCGTCACCGAGCCGTTCACGCAGTGGGTGATCGAGGATCGTTTCGCCGGTGACCGGCCCGCGTGGGATCGGGCGGGCGCGCTGCTGGTGGGAGACGTCCGGCCGTACGAACGCATGAAGCTGCGCCTGCTCAACGGCAGCCATTCGGCCATCGCCTACCTGTCGGGCGCGGCGCACGTGTCCGAGGCCGTGGGCGATCCCGTGTTCGCCGGGTTCCTGCGCCGGCTGATGGACGACGACCTCTCGCCCACCCTGGACGGGCTGGAAGGTTTCGACCTCACTCGGTACAAGGAGTCGTTGCTGGCCAGGTTCGCCAACCCCGGCCTGCGGCACCGCGTCGCGCAGATCGCGGTGGACGGCTCGCAGAAGTTGCCCCAGCGCCTGCTCGACCCGGCCCGCGAGAGGCTGGCGGGCGGGCACGAGCCCCGCTGGATCGCGCTGGCCGTGGCCGGGTGGATGCGGTACGTCACCACGGCCCGCGAGCTCACCGACCCGCTGGCCGACCGGCTGCGCGGCGACGAGAGGGCCTCCGCCGCGGCGACCGTGAACCGCCTGCTGGCGATCGAGGAGATCTTCGGCGCCGATCTCCCCGGCGACCGGGTCTTCCGCGCGCTGGTCACCGACTGCCTGGAGCGGCTCGACGCCGGCGGCCTGCCCGCCACCCTGCGCGCACTCACGTAGTGGTACGGACCTATACCGGAACGTTTGACACATCGCTCCCCCAGCGGCCAGGATTCCCTTCCAGTGGTACGGACCACTTCGAAGGGCGGCCAGGGGATGACGCAGGAGACCAAGTACGAAACGCTCCGGCGTGTCCTCACCGACCTCATCGAGGCGCGGATGGCGCCGCACGACCCGCTGCCGAGCGAGCGCGAGCTGATGCAGCAGTACAACGTCAGCCGCATGACGGTGCGCCAGGCCATCGAGGGCCTGGCTCGTGACGGCCGCGTCTACCGGGTCCAGGGGGCGGGCACGTTCGTCGCCGACTCCGGGAAGATCACGAAGTCGCTGACGTTCAGCTCGTTCAGCGAGGACATCAGGGCCAGGCGCATGAAGCCGGGCGGCCGGCTGCTCGTGCTGGAGAGCGAGCCCGCCGAGATCGACGTGGCCCGCGACCTGTTCCTCGAGCCGGGCACGCCGGTCGTGCACGTCACCCGGCTGCGCACCGCCGACGGCGAGCCGATGTGCCTGGAGAACGCCTGGGTCCCCGAGCACCTGGTGCCGGACCTCGTCGCACGGGGACACGTGGAGAGCCTGTACGCCGTGCTGGAGGCGGCGGGCGCCGCTCCCGAGCACGCCGACCAGACCATCTCGGCCACGGTCGTCAACCGTGAGCAGGCCGAACTGCTGGGCGTGCCCAACAACTTCCCGGCGCTGCGGGTCTCGCGGGTGACGCACGACGCGCGCGGCCGGGCGGTGGAGCGGGCCGTCAGCCTGTACCGCGCCGATCGTTACGACTACCGGCTGTCGATCGCGAGGGGGCGCGGGACGTGAGGCTGGGCATCGACATCGGGGGAACCAAGATCGCTGCCGGGCTGGTGACGCCGGAGGGGACGGTCCTCCGCCGGGCGTACGCTCCGACACCGGCCGCGCAGGGACCGGGGGCGGTCGTGCGGGCCGCGGCGCGACTGGCCCGCGAGCTGGGCCTGGACGGCGTCACCTGCGCCGGGGTGGGAACGGCGGGAGTCGTCGACCCGGCCGGCAGGAAGATCGCCGGAGCGACGGACGCGATCCGCGACTGGGCGGGCACGCCGCTGGCCCAGCTGCTGGAGACCGAGCTGGACCTGCCCGTGCTGGTGCGCAACGACGTGCACGCGTTCCTCGCCGGGGAGCTGGCGGGCTCCCCGCGGCGGGCGGCCCTGGCCGTCACCGTGGGCACCGGCATCGGCGGAGCCCTCGCCCTGGACGGCCGCGTCGTGACCGGCGTCCGCGGAGCCGCCGGCCACGTCGGGCACGTACCTGTCCCCGAGGCGGCGGGCCTGGCGTGCTCGTGCGGCGCCGAAGGCCACGTCGAGGCCGTCGCCAGCGGGCCCGCCATGACAGCCGCCCTGGACCGTGAGCGAGGTCGTGGCCTGCGCGCTGACCTGCGGCGGGTGGTGAGGGCGGCCGGGGAGGGCGACGCGGACGCGCTCGGCGTGCTGGCGCGCGGCGGACGTGCCCTGGGCAGGGCCCTGGCCGGCGTCGTGAACGTCTGGGACCCGGACGTGGTGATCCTCGGTGGCGGGGTGCTGGCCGCCGGAGAGCTCTACCTGGCCCCGCTGCGCGCCGCGCTGGCCGCCGGCGTCCTGCCCGTCCTGACCGACGTTCCCGTGGTCACCGCCCGTCTCGGGGACGACGCGGTACTGGTGGGCGCCGCCGCTGCCGCCGCGGAAGCAGAACGGGCACGCCGATGAGCCCGTGCCGGGGCAGTGCGCGTATGAGGCCCCTCCAGGACCGGCACGAGCGGACCCCGGACCCGGGACGCGACCGTACTGATCCGGCGGGCGCGCTCGCCGTGGCGAAAGGAAGAGCATGACCGACGGCGAGGTGTTCGGGCTCCTGCGCGGCGGCCTGGTGGTCTCCTGCCAGGCCTACGAGGGCGAGCCGCTGCACGGGCCGCAGTTCATGAGCGCGGTGGCGCGCTCCGCCGTCCTGGGCGGCGCGGCCGGCGTGCGGATCAACGGCCCGGCCGACGTCGAGGCCGTCCGCGCCGCCGTGTCCGTCCCGATGATCGGCCTGTGGAAGGACGGCGACGGTGACGTCTACATCACGCCCACGCTCCTGCACGCCCTGGCGGTGGCGCGGGCGGGAGCGGACATCGTGGCGGTCGACGCCACCTCCCGCCCCCGCCCCGACGGCCAGGGCCTGGCGGAGACGATCGCCGGCGTACACCAGGCGGGGGCGCTCGTCATGGCCGACGTCTCCACCGCCGAGGAGGGCCTGGCCGCCGCCGAGCTCGGCGCCGACTGCGTCTCGACGACCCTGTCGGGCTACGCGTCCGCCTCACCGCCTCCTGACGGGCCGGATCTGGAGCTGGTGGCCGTGCTGGCGGGCAGCCTGGACGTCCCGGTCTTCGCCGAGGGCAGGATCGGCACCCCCGGCCAGGCCGCCCGGGCGATCGAGCTGGGCGCGCACGCCGTCGTCATCGGCGGCGCGATCACCCGCCCCGCCGACATCACCCGGCGTTTCGCCCAGGGCCTGGAGAAGGCCCGCCCTTGACCTCCAGCCCGCTCCCCACCTCCTGGCCACCGGCCCGTGACCGCGATCGTGACGGGCCGATCGAGACGGGCCGGCGCCGGCCGCCGGCCGCCGGCCGCCCGCGCCGGTGTCGGTGTGGTGTGAGGAACCGCGGGCGGGCCGGCCGAGGGAACGGCTCACGTCCGCCGGTTCCAGGTGGTGAGCTCGATCGTGGTGCCGCCGCGGCCGACGCGCAGGTCGACCCGGCCCTCGGGAGCGTCGGAGTCGATCTCCGGGTAGTCGTCGCTGGACACGGTGACCCGCAGGCTGTGCCCGGCCGGGAGCCGGTAGTGCGTCGGCCAGGTGCGGATCTCCAGGTCGTACGTCTTGCCGGAGCGGACCGGCACCGCGCGATGGTGCCCGAAGCGGTGGCCGGCCTTGAGCCAGCCCTGGGTGATGCGGACGGCCGTGCCGTCGGGGGCGACGTCCTCGACCACGACCGCGATGTTGCCGTCGGTGGCGCTGAACGCGGCCCGGACCTTCGCCGTGACGTCACCGGCCAGGACGACGTCCGACGCGTACGGCTCCGTCTGGAACGCCAGGCGCTCGTCCGGGGTGCCGGCGGCCGGGTCGGTGTTGACGGTGAAGCCGCGGGTCGCCGGCGCGCCGGGACGGGTGCTCAGCGTGCCGCCGTCGCCGAGGCTCAGCCGTTCCCGGCGGGCGCCGCGCGGGGGCCAGGTGGTGAAGCTCTGCCAGCCGGTGCCGCTCGCCGCGGTCCCCGAGATCTCGTGGGACGTGACCTTGCCGGCGGGCATGGGAACGTCCCGGCGTCCGGCGAGCCAGCGGTCCCACCAGGCGAGGTACGCGCCCCTGCCGATGTCGGCGGGCTGCCCGGCGGGCCAGCCGTGCTCCCAGGGGCCGGCGACCAGCCAGACGTTGCGGGGACGGGCCCGGAAGTTCTCCACCATGGCCGCGCGGTACCTGTCGAACCAGCCGGCGATCTGCAGCACCGGGACGTCGAGGTCCTTCCAGCGGGCCTTGACGCTGCGTTCGCGCCAGAAGTCGTCGTAGAGCGGGTGCCGGGCGTAGGTCGTCAGCGTCTCGGGGGCCGTCTCGCGCTGCCAGCCGCGGATCCTGGCGGAGTAGATGCCGCCGCGGTAGATGGTGTTCTCGTACCAGTCGCTGATGCCGTTCACGGGGATGATCGCGGCCAGGTGGGGCGGTTTGTTCACCGCGGCGAGAAGGGTGGAGTGGCCGCCGTAACTGAGCCCCATCTGCCCGACCTTGCCGGTGGACCAGGGCTGCACGGCCAGCCACTCGATGAGGTCGTAGTTGTCGCGTTGCTCCTGCCCGCTGAACGGGTCGAGGTGGCCGGGCGAGTCGCCGGAGCCGCGGGCGTTGCAGACGGCGGCGGTGTAGCCACGGGTGACGTAGTACGCGGCCGCCTCGCCGAGGTTCACGAGATCGTCGTAGGCGGTGTAGTCGTACACGATCACCGGGAAGCGGCCGCCGGCGTCGGGCCGGTGCAGGTCGCAGGCCAGGCGGCTGCCGTCGCGCATGGGGACCTGGACGCGTTCCGTACGCACCTCGTACGCGGCGGGCCTGTCGTAGGAGAAGAAGGGGTCGGCCTGGGCGGCGGCGGGTGCGTGCACGGCGAGCGGGACGGTCAACGCGGTGGACAGGGCGGCGAGGATCCGGCCGTACGTCATGAAGGGAGCTCCTCAGATCGAGATGGCGCCGGTCAGGAGTGCGACGACGGTCATGACGGCGGTGGTGGCGAACGCCCAGCCGAAGATGAAGCGCTGGTGCTGGCCGAGTTGCACGCCGCTCATGCCGACGAGGATGAACGTGGCCGCGGTGAGCGGGCTGAGGGGGAAACCGGTGGTCATCTGGCCGAGGATGGCGGCCCTGGCGATCTCGGCCGGCTCGATGCCGAAGCCGCCGGCGGTCTGCGCCAGCACGGGCAGCACGCCGAAGTAGTAGGCGTCGGGGGTGAAGACGAGGCTGAGCGGCATGCTGGTGATCGCCACGAGCAGCGGCAGGTGGCCGCCGAAGGAGTCGGGGACGATCCCGACGAACGCGGTGGCCATCTGGTCGATCATCTTGGTCCCGGTCAGGATGCCGGTGAAGACGCCGGCCGCGAAGATCATGGTGGTGACCAGGACGACGCTCCTGGCGTGCTTGTCGAGCAGGGCCTGCTGCTTCTCCCAGGTGGGGAGGTTGACGACGGCGGCGATCGCGAAGCCGACGACGAACAGCACCGGCAGCGGCATCACCTGCAGGACCAGCGCGACCAGCAGCACGACGGTGAGCACGAGGTTGAACGCAGTCAGGGCCGCGCCGCCGCGCTCGGTGGCGAGCCGCGTGCCGGGCCCGTCACCGCGTACCGGCCCGGACCCTGCCTGGACCTCTGCCTGAATCTTGGGCTCGGCGGGCAGGCCCACGGTGCCCAGGCGGCGGCGTTCCCGCAGCCCGATCAGGTACGCCGCCACCAGCCCAGACGATGCCCGCGGCCATGGCGGGCAGCACGGGGGCGAACACCTCGGAGCTGTCCAGCTTCAACACCGCCATCGCGCGAGCGGTCGGGCCGCCCCACGGGACCATGTTCATCACGCCGGCGCCCAGGCAGACGACACCGGTCAGCACGAGGGGGCTCATGTTGAGCCGCTTGTAGACGGGCAGCAGGGCCGAGACGGTGATGAGGAACGTGGAGGCCCCGTCGCCGTCGAGGGCCACGCACATGGTGAGGACGGCGGTGCCGACGGCGATGCGCAGCGGATCGTCCTTGGCCAGGCGCAGGATGCCCCGGATCAGCGGATCGAACAGGCCGGTGTCGATCATCAGGCTGAAGTACAGGACGGCGAAAGCGATCATGATTCCGGTGGGCGCGACCTTGCCCAGCCCTTCGAGGATCATCGGGCCCATGCCCGCGGCGAAGCCGCCCACGAGCGCCGTGACCACGGGGACCAGCACGAGCGCGGTCAGGACCGAGACGCGTCTGGTCATGGTCAACACCAGGAACAGGCCGATGGTGAGGAAGCCAAGGATCGCGATCAAATTTCCGTTGACCAGGACGAAGGAGTTCATGCGTGGCCTCTGAACAGCGCGGGCAGTTGCGCGGCCTGAAGGTGGTGGAGTTCGCCCACGTCGTCGCCGGGCCGCTGGCCGGGTCCATGCTCGCCGACCAGGGCGCGGACGTCGTCCACGTCGAACCGCCCGGCACCGGCGACGCCGCCCGCGCGATGGGGCCGGCGCGTGACGGCGTGCCACTGTGGTTCAAGGTCGCCGGCCGCAACAAGCGCTCCGTCACCCTGGACCTGCACGACCCCGGCGGCCGCCAGGTCGCCCACCGGCTGGTGGCCTGGGCCGACGTCGTCATCGTCACGCTGCGCGCGTCGCGGCTGCGCGCCTGGGAGCTCGACTGGGAGGCCGTGCACCGGATCAACCCCCGGGCCGTCCTGCTGCAGATCTCCGGGTTCGGCGCGACCTCGTCACAGGCCGACGCCCCCGGCTTCGGCAAGGTCGGCGAGGCCCGCAGCGGCGTGGTGCACCTGACCGGCTTCCCCGACGGGCCGCCCGTGCACACGGGGTTCTCCCACGGGGACGCGGTGACGGGGCTGATGGGTGCGTACGCCGTGCTCGCCGCCCTGCACCGCCGGGCGAACGATCCGTCGTTCGACGGCGAGTGGATCGACCTCGCCCTCTTCGAGCCGCTGTTCCGGCTCGTCGAGTGGCAGGTCATCACCCACGACCAGCTGGGCGTCGTCCCCGGCAGGTCCGGCAACCAGCTGGCCGTCGCGCCCGCCGCCGTCATCAACACCTACCTCTCGGCCGACGCCGAATGGATCACCGTCACCTCCGCCACCCTGCGCTCGGTCCTGAACGTCGTCCGCCTCGTGGGCCTGCCCGAGGAGGCGTACGCCACCACCGAGCAGCAGCTCGCCGGGCGCGTACGCCTGGACGCCGTCCTACGCGACTGGGTGGCGGCGCGGACCACCGAGGAGTGCCTGCGCGCGTTCGCCGAGGCCGAGGTGGTCGCGTCGCCCGTCCTCACCGCCGAGGACATCGTCTCCGACCCCGTCTACGCCGAACGCGGCGACATCGTCACCGTCGACGACCCCGACCTCGGGCCCGTGCGCATGCAGGCCGCCCTGCCGCACTTCCACCAGGCGCCCGGCGGCGTCTGGCGCACCGGGCCCGCCCTCGGCGAGGACAACGCCCTCGTCTACCGCGACTGGCTCGGGCTCGACGCCGGGGAGCTGGCGAAGCTGGAGGAGCGCGGTGTCATCTGACCGGCCGCGGCTGCGCTCCCTGCTGTTCGTCCCCGGCACCAGGACCGGCTGGCTGGCCAAGGCCGAGTCGGCGGGGGCCGACGCGGCCATCCTCGACCTCGAGGACGCCGTCCCGCCGGCCGGGAAGGCCGCCGCCCGCGCCGATGTGGCCGAGGCCGTCGCGAACACGACCGGCGACATGGCTCTCCTCGTCCGGATCAACTCGCTCGACGGCTGGGCGGGCGCCGAGGACCTGCGCGCCGTCACCCGCGCCGTCGAGGACCGCATGGCCGCGCTGGAACGGACCGGCGCCCGCCTGTTCGTCGAGCGCCTGCGCCTGGAGTGGCGTCCGGCAACGCCGATCCCCGAGCCGGGCGGGCGCCTGAGGTTCCGGCAGGTCTGCGACACCGAGGAGATCCTCTCCCTGATGACCCGGGTCCTCGAGGGCACGCTCGACGCGCACAGCAGGGACGACCTGACGCCGAAGGCACCCGGGTCCTCGCCGCGCAGGGTGTCCCGCGCATCCGGGCGGCCACCGACCTCGGCAACGTCCCCATGGCGAACGCCTTCCGGCGCGCCGGATACGTCGACTTCGAACGCTCGATCATCATGACCTGGCCGTGAGCCGGGCATCCAGGGGAGCTCCCCCACCCGGGTCAGCGGCTGAGGAGCCCGGCGAAGATCTCCACCAGTTCGGGCCGGTCGAACGGGCCGACATGGGGTGCGGCGACGCTGCGCACGTCGGTCGGATTGTCCGGAGTGAGCCGGTCGGCCTCCTCGATGAACCGGTCCTGCAGCGCCGGCGGAATCAGCCGGTCGAGGGTGAGCCGCACATAGGTCCGGGGAATCCGGCCCCAGGTGTGCGCTTCGCCCCGCGCCTCAGCCAGGGGGATGCTCGCGCTCTCGTCCGGCTCCAGCATGTTGAGCAGCCGGCTCACCCCCTCGTCGGTGAAGTCGCCGGCCAGGGCCTCCTTGACGCCCTGGAACACCGCCGGCTCGGCCGAACGCCAGTTGAGCCGGCTCACTCCCAGGACCGCCGGATCGGCGACCATCGCCGCGGTCACCCGGGAGAGCAGGCTGTCACCGTTCTCCGGCGTCTCGAGGTAGGCGGTCAGGTTCGGCAGGTCCACGCAGCAGTACGCCGCGACGTAGACGACCCGCTCGAGCAGGTCGGGGATGGCGTTGCCGACTCTGCTCACCGTGACGCCTCCCTGGCTCATGCCGGCGAGGATCACGGGCCCATGCTCGCGGGCGCGGCGCACCACGTCCACGACGTGCTCGACGTAGTCGTCGATGGTGATCTTCGTGAGGGGCGACGGTTCGGTCGCCAGCGCTTCGAGGTCCTGCGGCGCCTGGTACGAACGGGGGTAGAACGCCTGGCGGCCGTGTCCCGGCAGGTCGACGGCCACGCAGCGGTGGCCGCGCAGGGTGAGCTCGCTGACCAGTCCCGAGGCGAGGGCCGACGAGGAGTTGGTGCCGTGGATCAACACCAGGGTGGGCGGTCGGCGGTCGGCGTCGTGGGTGGTGGTCATGGACGTGATCTCCTTCTGTCTCTGTGTCGGGCGGCGGGGACGGTGGTCAGCGGCTCGGCGGGCGCCACATCGGCCACAGGAGCGGGCTGTCCGCCACCTGTACGGGCCCGCCGAGGTCCTCGAACCCGTGCCGCTGATAGAGGGCGCGGCTGCGGGGCGAACTCGCCTCCAGGTAGGCGGGCAGGCCGTCGGCGTCCGCTCGTTCCAGCCGGTGGCGCAGCATCGCCGAGCCGAGCCCGGCGCCCTGCCGCCCGCTGATCACCCCCATGAACGGGAGATAGAGGTGCGGTTCGTGTCGGGGGTGCCGTGGGGCCAGCGCCTGGCCCAGAGCCAGCAACCGGGCGCCGCTCTCGCTGAGGACTCCGTTACTGTCCGGCTCGTCGGGGCTCTCCTCGTGGGACGTCAGCGTCTGCCACACCGAGGCGCCCTCGGAACGGCCGGCCAGGTACGCCTCGGCGGCGGGGTGGGTGAGCAGCGGGCGGTGGAAGTGCGCCCTGAGGTGACCTCCCCGGCCCGCGCCGGGGAAGAGCCAGCGGGCGAGGGCATCTTCCATGAACGCCTCGGTCAGGACCTCCAGCACCTTGTGCTGGTCCGCCTCACCTGCCAGCCGCACGGATGCGTACGGTGTATCGACTGTCATGCGTACATCGTATGGACGTGGCGCCACGCTGTGCATGTACAGCGAAAACGAGCAACAGAAAGTGCACTGGTACACGAGAAGGTGACCTAGTACACTGGACGGGCGATGCCGCGTCAGATCCGGAGGTCACATGCCGTCGCGGAAAGAAGCGCCCTACCGGCGGATCGTCGCGGAGCTCCGCGCCCGGATCGAGGCCGGCGACCTGCGGCCAGGCGATCGTGTGCCCTCCATCCGGCAGATCGCCCAGCGCTGGGGCGTCGCGGTCGCGACCGCGACCAGGGTGATGGCCGCGCTCCGCGACGAGGGGCTGGTCGAAACGAAGGTCGGCGCCGGCACGGTGGTCAGCGCCCGCGCGGACCGGCTGAGTCCCGCCGCCCCGAGACGGCGGCAGGACGCCACCCCCAAACCGGCACTCGACCGGAAGCAGGTGCTCCGCACCGCCATCGCGATCGCCGACGTCGAAGGGCTCGACGCGGTGTCCATGAGGCGGCTCGCTGCCGAGCTCGACGTCGGCCCGATGTCGCTCTACCGCCACGTGGCCGGCAAGCACGAACTCGTGACGCAGATGGCCGACGAGGCCTTCGGCGAACCAGAGCTGCCCGTCCCGGGGCCGGACGGGTGGCGGGCCAAGCTCGAACTGGTCGCCCGCCTGCAGTGGGAGTTGTGCCGGCGGCACCTCTGGCTGCCCAGCGCCGTCTCGTTCATCCGCCCGTTGCTCGTGCCCGCTATGCTGGCGCACACCGAGTGGACCCTGCGCGCGCTCGACGGGCTCGGGCTGACGATGGCGGCACGGATGCGCGAGGCGCTCACGCTGCACGCGCTGGTCATCCCCGTCGCCCAGTCCATGGCGGCCGAGGTCGAAGCCGAGCAGGAGACCGGCGTGACCCTCGACCAGTGGCGGCTGTCCCAGCGGAAGCGGACGGGCGAGCTCCTCGGCAGCGGGCGATTCCCGCTGCTGGCCACGGCTCAGGAGGACGTGGTGTCGGACCTGGACGGGTTGTTCGAGTACAGCCTTGCCCGCCATCTCGACGGTTTCGCAGCCCTGGTGGCGGATCAGCCCTGACCCCGGAAGGGGTCGCTCATGCACCGCCCGGCGTCCGGCACGCGAGCCGCTCCCGGCAGGTGGCGCCGCCGCTCATGCACCGCCCGGCGTGCGGCGCGCGAGCCACTCCCGGTAGGTGGTCTTCGCGATGGCGGCGCCGTCCTTGGCCACGAGGGCGTCGCCCGAGGCTGCCGCGTACATGCCGGCGCGGTCGTCGGTGACGACGGCGCGGTGGTCGCCACGGGCGGCGAGGGTGATCCTGCCCAGCTCGTCGAGCGCGAAGACCTCCGGGCCCGCGATGTCCCGGGTGCCCCGCACCGGCGCGCCCGCGCTGACGCCGGCCACGGCCTCGGCGACGTCATCCGCGGCGATGGGCTGCAGGCGGGTGGCGGGCAGGCGGACGGTGTGCTCGTCGGAGGTCCAGGACATCACCGTGCCGATGAACTCGAAGAACTGCGTGGCTCGCACGATCGAGTACGGTACGGGCCCGGCCTTGAGCATCTCCTCCTGCAGCACCTTCGCGCGGTAGTAGACCAGGCCGGGCACCAGGTCGGCGCCCACGATGGACAGGATGACCGCGTGAGCGGCGCCTGCCGCCCCGGCGGCGGTCAGCAGGTTGCCCATGGTCGTACGGAAGAAGGCGGGTGAGGTCTGGTCGAAGGCCGGCGGCTTCGTGAGGTTGACGACGACGTCGGCGCCCGTCAGCGCCTCGGGCAGGCCCTTGCCGCTGAGCAGGTCCACACCGGTGGACCTCGCGTGCGGCACCGCTTCGTGCCCGCGCGCGACAAGGATCTCGACCAGCCGGGACCCGATGAGACCGGTCCCGCCGATGACGGCGATCTTCATGGTATGGCCCTCCTGGCTCGCGAACATGGCGGCCCCCGGCGCTCGTACACGAAGGGGCCCCTTCACCGTCCGGACCGGATGACCATGCGTTTCGTGACAGGCCCTCCCCAGGGCGAGCACGCGGGGCGCCTCAGCCCATGAGGTTCTTGAGGGTCTCCCTGGCGATCTCCTCCACTCCCTGCAGCAGTTCTTCCTCGGGGACGGGCCGGCTGTCCTTGTTCGGAAGGATCTCGCGGCCCTTGTTGTCGGAGCCGTGGAAACGGATGTCGATGGTGGCGTTGCCTCGGACGACGAGAATCCAGGCCATCGCCCTCCGCCTGTCGGTGTGCTCGTTGTAGATCGCGTACGCCCCGTCGCCAAGATCGCTGATTTCCTTGATCTCCCCATACTTCGCGTTGTACGGGGCGTCTTTGGTCTGGCCCGAATCGTCACGCATCGAGCGCCACGAGAAGTCGGCGTCGTCCCGGGCGGAGTCGTTGTCCGGGAAGACGTTGACCTTGACGGTGAAGGAGCGGGACTCGTTGTAGCCGCCCTTCATGTTGTAGCCCTTCTGGTTCCACGCGCAGTCCTTCCGCTTCGCGCCGTAACCGTCCTTGGCCACACCCGGCTCGGACTCGCTCTTGGGCGCCAGCCGCGAGGTCAGGCTCGCGGGGAGCAGGTCGCACACCTCGGGCACGTCCTGCAGCGGCGGGAAGGTGGAGGTCACGGTGGAGGAGGGCGAGGCCTGCGCCGTGTCCTGCGGGGACGCGGTGGGCGGGCTCGCGGTGGGGCCGAGGGTCGGTTCCGCGGTGGGCGGGGTGGCCGGAGCGCCGACCTTGCCTCCGGGGTCGGGAGGCATCGCCACGGGAGGCTGCGTGCCCACGTTCCGCACGGCGATGAGCCCGCCGCCGAGCACCGCGACCGTCGCGGCGGCGGCCATGATGCCCATCGCCCACCCTGGTGGCTTCGAGGTCGACGGCTGCCCGCTGCCCTGGTCCGGCCAGTAGGACGCAGGTGGCACAGGTGGTGCTGTGGTCATCATCGCTCCCGGTGCTCGGACGCATGCGATTGATTGCGGCGTGAAATATAGCGAATTGAAACCTGCCCTCAATACTGTTGGCCGCGTGCCGGGTAACGGGGAAGGAAAAATCGCGGGCCGCTACCGAGTGTTGCAGACACTCGGCCAGGGCGGCATGGGCACGGTATGGCTCGCCCACGACGAGCTCCTCGACCGCCACGTCGCGGTCAAGGCCCTGCTGCTGCCGGAGTCGCTCACCGCGGCCGAACGCGAGGAGGCGCTGCAGCGCGCGACACGTGAGGCGATGGCCGCCGCCCAGCTACGGCACCCGAACATCATCACGGTCCACGACGTCCTCACCCACAACGGCCTGCCCACGATCGTCATGGAGATGCTCAAGGGCCGCGATCTGAAGGACGCCGTAGCCGCGGAAGGCCCGTGGCCGCCGGAACGCGCGGCGGCGCTCGGGCTGCGGGTGCTCGACGCGCTGTCGGCCGCGCACGCCCACGGCATCCAGCACCGCGACGTCAAACCGGCCAACGTGTTCCTGACCGACGACGGACGGGTGGTCCTCACCGACTTCGGCATCGCCCGGCTGGAGGACCAGGCCACGATCACCGAGTCGGGCCTGCTCGTCGGCTCCCCCGGCTACATCGCCCCCGAGCGGCTGCGCGGCGAGCGCGGCGGCCCGGCCTCCGACCTGTGGTCCCTGGGCGCCACGCTCTACTCCGCGGTCGAGGGCCAGGCTCCCTACACCGGCACCTCGCCCATGGCGGTGCTGCGGGACGCGCTGACCCGGCCGCCCCGGCCGCCCGAGCGCGCCGGACGGCTCGGCCCGGTGCTCATGCACCTGCTGGCGCGCGAGCCGTACCAGCGCCCCGACGCGCGGCTGGCAGCCCACCTGCTGCGGCAGGTGGCGGAAGGCGGGCAGGGCGCCGCCCCGCCGTCAGGGTCCACGACCTTACCCCTGTCCGGGTCCCCGTCCGGGCCTCCATCCGGACCCCTGACCGTGCCGCGCCAGGGCGGCAGGCGCGGGCCGGTCCTCGTCGGCGCCGGCCTGGTCGCGGCCGTGGCGGCCGTGGCGGCCACCGTCGTGCTCCTGCCGCGATCGGCGCCGACCACCACACAGCCCGCCCCGCAGCCCACCCTGCAGCCCACCGTGACCGCCGGCACGCCTGCCGCTACCTCCGCCCCCGTTCAGACGCCTGCTGCGACACCCTCCGCCACGGCGACGGCCGCGAGGTTCGGCGCGCCCGTCGACGTGTGCGCCCTCATGACGCCCACCCAGGTGCGCACGCTGGTCCCGAAGGCCTCACCCGAGGGCACGAGCGAGGACGAAGGCTGCGCGTGGACGGCGCGCGGCAACGGCGTCACCGTGATCCCGGTGGAGCCGGTCGCGCTGGAGAGCGCGTGGGGACGCAGCGTGGACGAGGCATCGGAGAAGTTCGTCAACAAGCTCAACAGCGCCGAGTCCGGCGCGAAGATCAGATGGAACTGGCCTGACATCGGCCTGGAGAAGACCCTCCTTCAGGAGAGCAAGGCGTACACGGAGGTCAACGGCATCGGCGACGAGGCCTTCAGTTACGAGCTGGTCAACACCAAGGGCCAGGTGGAACGGCACGACGTGATCTTCCGTATGAGCAACGTCGTGATGCAGATCGGATACGTCGACGTGAAAAAGATCGGCGACAACGAGGCCATGCGCAAGGGCGCGCGTGACGCCGCCCGATGGGTCGCGGCGGCGCTAGGACGCCAGGGGTGATGATGCGGTGAACCAGCCACGACTCGTGGGCGGGCGCTACCAGTTGATCGCGCAGATCGGCAGGGGCGGGATGGGCGTCGTATGGCACGCCCACGACACGGTGATCGGGCGCGAGGTGGCGATCAAGCAGGTGCACCTGCCCGCGAACCTCTCGCCGGACGATCACGCGCGGCTGCGCGAGCGCACCCTGCACGAGGCGCGCGTCGCGGTCCAGGTCAGGCATCCCGCCGTGGTCGCGATCCACGACGTGGTCGTGGAGGGGGCCGAGCCGTGGATCGTCATGGAGCTCGTCAAGGGCCGCTCCCTCGATGAGGTCGTGAAGTCGGGCGGGCCGCTGTCACCGCAGTGGGCCGCCTCGATCGGGCTGTTCGTGCTGTCCGCGCTGGCCGCCGCGCACACGCGCGGGCTGCTGCACCGCGACGTCAAGCCGGGCAACGTGCTGCTCGCCGACGACGGCCGCATCCTGCTGTCCGACTTCGGCATCGCCACCAGGGCCGGCGGGCAGCAGGGCGGCGCGCCCATGGGGACACCCGGGTACACCGCTCCCGAGGCGCTCACGGAGGAGCCCGGCCGGCCCGCCGGGCCCGCCGCCGACCTCTGGTCGCTCGGGGCGACGATCTACACCGCCGTCGAAGGCGTGCCGCCGTTCGCCCGTCCTACCGCCATGGCCACGCACGGCGCGGTGATGACCGAGCCGCCCAGGCCACCCCAGCGGGCGGGCGCGCTGGGGCCCGTGCTCATGCGGCTGCTGGAGAAGGAGCCCGCCCGGCGCCAGGACACGGTGGCGTTGCGGGCGGCCCTGCAGCCCCTCACCGGCGGCACCGCCGCCACCATGCCCGCGGGCTCGCACCAGGCGTCCTGGGTGCTGCCCAGACTCCCGGTGTACGGGTCCGCCGCGGCCGTGCTCGCCGTCTTCGTGACGGCGGTCGCGCTCATCCTGACCACCACCCCGCCCGCCACCTCGACCACCCTGGCGAGCACCGCGGCCCCCACCACACCGCCCACCGCGCCCACCACCGCGCCCACCACTGCGACAGGCCCGACGACGACCGCGCCCACGGGCACGCCCGCGCCGACCGCCACGGGCACACCCGTCGCGCGCACGCCCGGCAAGTTCACCGCCATCCCCCGGCCCTGCCAGCTGCTCACCAGGGACCAGGCCACCGAGGTCGTGGGCAAATACCTGACCAGCAGTGTGGAGCCCACCGTCAAATGCACGTGGGCCAGGTCGCGCGACGACAAGAGCCTCTCGCTCAACCTCACGCTCTTCCTGTATCCGCAGCAGGGCGACGGTTACGAGACCAAGCTGGCCGAGGAACACGTGCAGGGCGCCAGGGCCAAGGCCGAGTCGGAGGCCGGACGCGGCGGCAGCGGCGGCGAGCAGGGCGAGGTCTTCGAGATCACCGGCGCGGGCGACGGGGCCGTCGGCTGGGAGAAGAGCGAGACCACGTTCAGCACCAAGAAGTCCTCGGTCTACTCGGTGTTCAGGACCAGCAACATCGTGGGCGAGATCCGCTTCACCCGCAACGTCGAGAAGGAGCCGGGGTTGCGCGAGAAGACCGAGAAGGCGATCAAGCACCTCGTCCAGAACCTCGACGCCAAGGCCTGACCGATGCACGTGATCGCCGGTCGATACCAGCTGCTCGCTCCCCTGGGCGCGGGCGGCGCGGGCACTGTGTGGCGGGCCCGCGACACGGTGCTGGGCCGCGAGGTCGCGGTCAAGGAGGTGCGCCTGCCCGCCGACCCGGCCAGGAGGGACAGAGCGCTTGCGGACACGCTGCGCGAGGCCCGCGCGGCGGCGTCGCTGAACCATCCGGCGATCATCACCGTGCACGACGTCCTCGCCGAGCAGGGACAGCCGTGGATCGTCATGGACCTGCTCCCGGGCCGGTCCCTGGCCGATCTCCTGCGGGAGAGCGGCAGGCTGCCGCCCGGCCAGGTCGCGTCCGTCGGCCTGCGGGTGCTCGACGCGCTGGAGGCGGCGCACCGGCGCGGGATCCTGCACCGGGACGTGAAGCCGGGCAACGTGATGCTGACCGACTCCGGCGAGGCCGTCCTCACCGACTTCGGCATCGCCGCGCACATCGACGACACCCCGAGCGCGACCGCGGCGGCCGGGCGGCCGGGGGCGGCCGGCTCGCCGGGGTACGTCGCGCCGGAACGCCTGCGCGGCGAGCCCGCTGGGCCGGCCTCCGATCTCTGGTCGCTGGCCGCTACCCTGTACACGGCAGTGGAGGGGCGCAGCCCTTTCCACCGCGACTCCCCCATGGCGATCGTCGCGGCGGTGCTCACCCAGCCCCCGCCGCCCCCGGTCGACGCGGGACCGTTCGGCGGGCTGCTGGCGGCGATGCTGGACAAGAACCCGGCCGCGCGCCCCCACCCGCAGCAGGTCAGAGCGGCACTCCAGCCGATCGCCGCTCCCCTGCCGGCGCGCCGCTCGGCGATGACGGCGACCACGATGCCCGTCCCCTCCAGGAAGAGCAGGCTCCCCGTCGTGCTCGGTGGCCTGGCCGCCGCCACCGCCGTCACCATCACGGCGGTGGTCCTGGTCAACGCGTCCGCCACCACCGGCCCTCCGAGGAACACGCCGGTCGCCCAGGTCCCGCCCTCCTCGCACCCGCCGGTCTCCACCCCGCGACCGCCGGCTTCCGCCCCGGCGACCACGCCCGCCCCTGCGCCGAAGGGTGACGGCCGCTTCGCCGCAGCGCCCGAGGCCTGCCGGCTGGTGAGCGACCAGGAGGCCGAGAAGATCATGCCCGGGATGCGCAGGCGTGCGGGCGGCCTCGACACCACCAAGTGCGACTGGGCGGTCGGCATGTTGAAGGACGTCGTCAACATCCACATCACGCACTCGCCGCAGGTGGCGACGGCAAAGAAGATCCTGACCAGTAGGAAGCGGGCGCAGGCCTCCAAGAAGGGCAGCGCGCAGGGCAGCACCTACCAGGCCGTGCGCGAGCTCGAAGGCCTCGGGGACGGGGCCTTCGCCCAGAACTGGTGGTCGACCCTGTTCCCGCAGGCCCACAGCATCGTGTGGGTACGCGTCAGCAACCTCGTCGTCGAGATCGACTCGACCGCCGCTGACAGTGCTGAGCTGAAACCCGAGCAGCAGGACCGAGCGGTCAAGGTGGCCCGCGCGATCGTGGACGCGCTCGGGGATGTCCCGTCGACGGAGACCGGCTGATGCGCGCGGCGTTCACCCAGAAGTCCCCGAGAGGAGGAGTGGCGTTCCCCCGGGCTCCGCGGACGACCGGAGCCCCGCGCCACGGAACGACATGAACGAGGTACCCACCCCGCCCCGCTCCCCCCGGCCCGGCGGAGTCCGGGTGACGCCCGGCCTCCTCAGCGGGGCCATGGCGGTGCTCGTGCTGATGGTGTTCACGGTCGCCTTCCTGCTGACGAGGCAGGAGCCGCCGCCCGCGCCGCCGGGTGAGCCCGTCTCCGCGCGGACGAAGCCCTCGTCCGCGCCGCCCAGCACGCAGCCCCCGCCCAGCACGCAACCCCCGACGAGCGAGCCGCCCCCGACCGGTGAGGCGAAGTTCTCCGGCGACGTCGACCCGTGCGAGCTCCTCAGCGAGGAGCTGCTGACCAAGCTGGTGGTCTTCCCCAAGCAGCAGAAGATCTACAAGGAGGAGTGCGAGTGGACGACCCTGCCCTCGTACGGGGCGGGGCTTCCCACCAACATGACCTTCAGGCTGAAGGTGTACACCAAGGTGTTCCCCGACGGGGTGACGCAGGCGCACGAGCAGTTCGTCGCCCGCCGGCACGAGGCGTCGCTCATCCCCCAGGGCTACACCAAGGCCGAGCCGGCGGTCGGGGACGACTCCTATGTCACCGCGTACACGCTGGAGGGCAGCGACAGGGGACCCACGAAGGCGGTCGTGGGGGTCCGGGTGAGCAACGCGGTGGTGGAGGTCGAGTACGACCGCTCCGTCACCGAGGACGCCGAGGGCAGGCTGACCGCGGGCGCGCTGGAGACGGCCCGCGCGGTCGCGGAGAAGCTCGGCGGCGGCGGGGGGTGAGAGGGCCCGGGGCGGCGCCCCGGGCCGTTTTCAGGACCAGGTGACCGGCAGCGCATGCACGCCGAAGATGAGCATCTCGTTGCGGACCGGCACCTGGTCGGCCGGGACCGCGAGGCGCAGATCCGGCAGGCGGGAGATCAGCTCGCCCAGCCCTATGCGCATCTCGACCCGGGCCAGCTGCTGGCCCAGGCACTGGTGGATCCCATGGCCGAAGGCCAGGTGCGGGGCACGCGAGCGGTGCACGTCGAGCGCGTCGGGATCGGACCAGTGCCGCGGGTCACGGTTGACCTCGGGCGTGGCGATCACGACGGTCGCGCCGGCCGGGATCTCGGCGCCGCCCAGCGTCACCGGCTCCGTGGTGACCCGGCTGACCCCTAGCTGGATGATCGACAGGAACCGCAGCAGTTCCTCCACCGTGTTGTCGATCAGGCCGGGATCGGCACGCAGCGCCGCGAGCTGCGCGGGATGCTCCAGCAGCGCGAACATGCCCAGACCCAGCATGTTCGCCGTGGTCTCGTGGCCCGCGTTGAGCAGGATGAGTGCGACGTCGACCAGTTGCGCGTCCGTCAGGGGGGGGTCGGCGTCGTGGACGAGCCCGGACAGCAGGTCATCGGCGGGGTTCGCGCGCTTGCCCGCCACCAGCTGCTGCATGAACGCGTAGAGCTCGGCGCGCGCGACGTCCCGCTCCTCCGGGGTCGCGTTCGCGTTCAGCCCGATCGACGTACGCTTCTGGAACAGCTCGCGGTCGGCGTAGTCCACGCCCAGCAACTCGCAGATGACCAGCGACGGCAGCGGCAGCGCGAACGCCGGCACCAGATCGGCCCGCGTGCCCGCCGCCTTCATCGCCTCGATGTGCTCGACCGCGATCTCCGTAACCCGCGACTCCAGCTCCCGCATCCGCCGCACCGTGAACTGGCCCGTCAGCAGCCGGCGCAACCGGGTGTGCTCCGGCGGGTCCATGAAGACGAAGAGCCCGTCCTGCCGCTCCGCCACCTCCGGTTTCCGCGGCTGCGCCTCCATCTCGGACACCTCGTGCGGCTGCAGCGACGTCGCGTCGCGGTGGCGCACCTTGTCGGCGCTGAAACGCGCGTCCGACAGCACCATACGGGCCTCCTCGAACCCCGTCACCAGCCACGCCCGTGCGCCGTTCAGCAGGTCCAGCGGCCGGACCGCGCTCTCGCCCCGCAGGCCCGGCGGCGGATCGAACGGGCAACGCCCTCGCTCCACCAGGTCCGCCGGCAGGATCCGCCGCATCTCCGTAGGGTTCACGCTCGGAGACTCCTCGGTCAAGCTGTCTTCGGCCATCAGCACGTCCTTGCTCTCGGTCGAGGTCACCAGAAGACCCTACAAAGATGCACGGCACGCATCAATGCTCGTCGTGCAAGAAAACGCGATGTCGGGGTCAGTCCCCCTTCACGGAGCAGATCGCCGATCCGATCACGGCTGTGACCTTCTCCGGATGCGAGATCAGGGTGAGGTGCGAGCCGCCCGCGAACTTGGTGATCTTCGAGCGGGCCCGCTGCGCCATGGAGAGCTGCGACTCGGGCGTGATGATCCGGTCGCCGGTGCTGACGAAATACCAGGACGGGATCCTCTTCCACGCCGCCGCCCGCGACGGGGTCTGGAAGGCGCTGGTCGAGGCGGCCCGCTGCGTCGCCCACAGGCGAACGGCGGTGTCCTTCGGCAGGTCCGAGGCGAACGAGCCGACGAAGACGTCCCGCCTGAGGTACAGGTCCTTCGCGCCCTCGGGCGCGTTCGCGTACGACGCCGTGTCGTAAAGCTCGGCCGGGTCGCCGTTGAGCACGGAGCCCGGACCGCTGAGCTGGGCGGTGGTCTCCCCCGTGTCCGGCATCGCCGCGTCGACGTACACCAGGGCCTTGACGTTCGGGGCGTTCGCGGCGGCGTTCGTGATGACTGAACCCCCGTAGGAGTGCCCCACCAGGACGACGGGCCCGGAGACGGTCCTGAGGAAGTCCGCGACGGTGGCGGCGTCGCCGTCGAGGCCCCGCAGCGGGTTGGCGATGGCGCGCGCCGGGTAACCGGCCCGGCGCAGGGCGTCCACCTCTCCGTTCCAGCTGGAGGTGTCGGCCCACGCTCCGTGGACCAGGACGACCGTCGGTTTCGTGGAGCCCGATGACGCGCAGGGCACCGGGGCGCTCGCGTGGCCCGCGGCCGGGTGCGCCGCGGTTGTCAGCGTGGCCAGGAGCACGATCGTCTTCACGGCGCGGCTCATCTTCTCTCCCTCAGTCGCACGCTGACCAGGGACGTCTCCTACCGCGAGAGCCGCACGCCTAACGGGGAGGAGACCTAAAGCGAACGTATATCGTGCCGGGCTAAGGTCTCGCCATGCTCTCGCGTGACATCATGGCCGCGGCCATCGCCCTGCCCCTTCTGTGGCCCGGCACGGCCGGTGCGCAGACCGCACGCCAGGCGCCGCTCGGAGCCGTGTTCAACAATCCCGGCACGGCGGACGCAAGCAAGATCGTCGATCAGTTGATCACGCTGATCGGCGGCGCGGCGGCGGGCTCGGACATCAGGATGACGGCGTTCGAGTTCACCGACTCCGACGTGCTCGCCGCCCTCAAGGCCGCGCACGCCAGGGGTGTCAACGTCAAGGTCCTGGCCGACGGCGGCGCCAAGGACAGCGACCAGTTCAAGGAGCTCGCCACGGCGCTGGGCGGCGACACGAGCCGGCCGTCGTGGGCGAGCCACTGCCGGCACGACGGCAACTCCTCGACCGCGTGCATCGGCGACGTCCCCGGCGACGACGGGTCGAAGATGCACAACAAGTTCTACCTGTTCTCCAGCACCCTCGGCAGCTCCGACGTCGTGATGCAGTCGAGCGCCAACCTCAAGAAGGGCGGCTCGGGGACAGGGCAGTGGAACAGCTCCTACACCCTCTCCGACAAGGCCGTCTACGACGCCTACCTGGCGTATTTCGACGACCTGGTGGAGATGGAGCTGATCCCCGACTACTACGAGACGCACCCGCCGGTCGAGACGCCGGCCATGAAGCTCTATTACGCGCCCCGCGAGGACGGCGACACGATGTACAACATCCTCGGCCACGTCACGTGCAAGGGCAACACGGAGGGCGGCACGACCGGGGACCACCGTACGATCATCCGGGTCTCCACCTGGCACATCGCGCGGACGGCCGTGGCCAGGCGGCTGTGGGAGCTGGACCAGCAGGGCTGCTACGTCGACATCGTCTACCGGCACGCCGGCAAGGCCGCCCTCGAAGCGCTGCTGAAGCCGCCGAACGGCTATCACGGCCCGGAGATCCGCACGTTCGCGGACGCCCCGGGAACGCACCAGAAGGACCTGCTGATCGACGGCACGTACAACGGCGAGATCAACCAGAAGGTGGTCTTCACCGGCAGCATGAACCTCAATCCCTCCTCGCTGCGCGAGAACGACGAGACCATGCTCCGCATCACGGACCCGGAGGTCCATCGGGCCTTCAAGTACAACTTCTGGGGTGTCCGGGAGGCCGCCGACGTCGACGTCCAGACCAGCAAGAAGCGGGCGGCGCGTTTGCCCGCCACGGTCGAGTCCCCCGGCGAACGAGCGGAGTGAGCGCCGCGCCGCCCGCGCCCGACTAGCGCAGCGACGTCGTCACCAGCTGCGGGCTCGCCTGGATCTCGGCCTCGGTGAACCGTTCGGTCACCCACTGCCCGCGCGAGAACAGCTCGGTCTGGTCGGCGTGGTGCGGCGAGGCCGCGTTGGCCGACAACGAGTACGTCAGCACGGTGCGGGTGCGCGGCCCCTCCGGGGTCAGTTCCACGGCCATCATGAAGCTGGAGCCGGTGTTGACCTCCGGGTAGCGGCCGTCCTCGCCGAGCGAGCCGCCGGTACGGATCCGGTCGAAGCAGCCCTCCCCCTCGGTGCACCCCGGCACCGCGACGGCGCCGTACCGCTGGGCCTGCCCCGGCGTGAGCGTCAGCGGGACGTCGTTGGCCGTGAAGAACTGCACGGCGTCGGCCAGCGCGGTCCGCACCACCGGGACGGTGATGTCGAGCCCGCGCGGCGTGGTGAGCGGGTGCTCGGCGTCGAACGGCACCTTCCACCAGCTCCTCGGCGGAGCGATCGACCCGTCGGGCCGTCTCTGCGGGCCGTTGAGACCCATGAAGAACTCCCGCCACAGGATCGCCCCCCGGCTGCCGAGGCGGGCGCGCCCGTCCCATGCCGCCAGCGTGGCGCAGGCCCGGCGGACGTCGACCTTCTCGCCGTCGCTCGCCGTCATCACGGGCTCGGCCCGGCACAGCGCGCGCAGATCGCGGCGGAGCAGTTCGGCGCTCAGGTTGCGCTTGCCGGTGGCCGCCTTCTGGAGGGTCTCCAGGGTGAAGCCGGGCGCGCCGAGCCCGTCGTCGCCCGACAGCCGCTGCGCGATCATGTCGAGGCCGACCCGGGTCCGCAGGTCCCGCATCGTACGGACGTTGCCGTAGATGTGCGGATAGTCCGTGAGCGGGGCCTCGGGGTTGGTCAGCCAGGGGCTGGCGTTGGCGTTCGCCACGTAGTCGGCTCGGACCAGCCGGGGCTGGGCGGCCGGGCCGAAGATGCCCGGCTCGATCGCGTCCGCGTCCTCGCCCCACAGGCAGTCCGACCTGGAGCCGTCCAGGATGAGCGGCTCGGGGTCGTCCTCGGCGCGGCAGCGCTCCGCCTGCTCGTCGGTGACGTGCGGGACGACCGAGGCGTCGGCGAAGTACGCCTGGCCGCCGACGTCCGTGGCGAGCGTGTAGACGAAGGGCATGCCCTGGTACGTCTCCTGCGCGCGCCGCAGGGCGGCCACGTCGGGCGCGGCGCCCATGGCCAGCCACTCGTCGGCGAACCGCAGGTTGACGGCGTTGGCGTCGGCCAGGGCGATCGCCGTCTCCTCCGTCCAGTCGTTCGCGAGCACCGGCCCGTACCTGGAGGTGAACAGGGTGGTGGTGACGGGCCTGACCGCGCCCTGGGCGTCCCGGACGGTGACCGTGACCTCCTGCCTGCCCATCGGCTCCGGCCTGCCGTCCACCAGGTACGTGGTGCGCTGCCCCGGCGCCAGCTCGAGCTGGTAGAGGGTGAAGCGCTGGGCGTGGGAGACGGTGTGCGTCCAGGCCATGCTCGCGTTGTGGCCGATCTGGACCATGGGGGTGCCGTAGAGGCTGCCGCCCGCCACGTCGAGCAGGCCCGGGATGGTCAGGTGGACCTGGTAGAAGCGGCGGCTGCCGTTCCACGGGAAGTGGGGGTCGGCCAGCAGCATGCCGTGGCCACCACGGGTGGCCTCGCGCCCGAGGGCGTAGGCGTTGCTGGCGGGGGCGGTCACCCTCTTCGACGGACGCTCTCCTCGCGACTGCCCGGAGGCGGCGATGGCCTCCTTGAACTGGGAGCTGCCGCCCAGGCGGCCGAGGTCGAGCAGGTTCATCCAGACGTCCGTGGCCGTGATGGGGCCGACCCACGTCTTGCCCCGGCAGGCCGGGTCGGGCAGCCTGGCCACGCCCGTGTCGCTCAGGTAGCGGTTGAACCCGGCGACGTAGCCGTCCACGAGCGCGCGCAGCGCGGCGCTGGGGCCGTGGGGCGCCGGGCGGGCGAGCACCCGGCGCAGCGCGCCCGACGCCACGACGCTCTTGTAGTACACGTCGCTGGCCAGGTTGGAGATCGGGTCGGTGACGTCGTCGGACATCGCGTCCGCGCCGAAGTGGCGCGACCGCTCGCCGCGCAGGGTGAGCGCCCACGAGGCCATGACGCACAGGTTGTCCTGCGCGAACGCGTAGCCGTAGCCGTAGCCGAGGCCGCCGTGGTCCTTCGCGGAGATGTGCGGGATGCCGTACTCGGTGCGCCTGATGTCGGCGGCGTAGCGGCCTTCGGCGGCTCGCGCCGGGGGGACGCCGCTCCCCGGCGCCGCGACGAGGAGGGCGCCGGCCGCTGCCGCTACGAGCGCTGCGGAAGTCCGCCGGAGGAGGGTCATGGTCATCGGCAGTCCTGTTCGGTGCGGGCCTGTTCGGATCGGGCCTATTCGAAGCGGGCATTGTCGGGGGCGGTCACGCGCTTGAGCAGCGGCAGGCCGGCGGTGATCACCAGCAGGGCGGCCAGCAGCCCGCCGCCGAGGGTCAAGAAGTAGGCGGGCCCCGGCAACGCCGGCGGCGCGCTCTTGATGGCCAGCTGGTCGATCAGCGGCTCGGCCACGCCGAAGCCCGCGGCCGCCGCCACCAGGGCCGCCAGCACCATGGGGGCGGCGGTCTCCAGCAGCACCACCCTCGACAGCGTCCGCGTGGGCGTGCCGCACAACCGCAGCAGCGTGAACGGCTGCCTGCGCTCCACCACGCCGCCGGTGACCGCCACCAGCAGCCCGCAGCCCGCCACCAGCAGGGTCAGCGCGACGATGGCCAGCGCCACGCGTTCGGCCTGGTCGAGGAGCACCGCTCGGGCCTGGGCTACCTCGGCGAACGTCAGCGGCGCCTCGGCGCTGCCGGCGCGGGCGACGTACGGGGTGAGCAGCGTGCGGATCTCTTCGAGGACGGCCGGGTCGCCGGCGCTGATCAGCACCGCCGCCAGGGGCAGGCCGGCCAGGTCGGCGGGCGCGGCCGTGTTGGCCGGGTCGACGAGCGGCAGGTTGCGATCGACGGAGAGCATGTTGTCGCCGGTCAGCAGCCGGTTGAAGTCGGCCGCCACCGCGCGGACGCCCGGGACGCACCGGCCGAGCGCGGGGAATCGGGCCAGGGCGGCGCAGTCGACCACGTGGGCGAGCAGGAAGTCGGGCCGGCAGCCGGGGCCCGGGTCGCACGGCGGAGGGCCGCCGGGCCAGGGCGGCGTGTCGGCCCTGCGGCGGACCGGCAGGACGGTGACGCCGGGACGGGCGCGGATCTCGGCGAGCAGCTCGGACGCCGTGTCAGGCGGCAGGGGCAGGCCCGGGGCGGCCTCGGCGTACCCGAACGACACCCGCATGACGTTGTTCAGCGTGCCTCCGCCCGCCGCCTGCTGGCCCGAGACGACGGCGGGGACGATGCCGGCGACGGCCGTGCCGATGAAGACCGCCAGCACGATGCCGTTCACCGACCTGAAGGCCCCCTTGGGGTCGGCCGCCAGCCGCTGGGCCGCCAGCAGCGTCGCCGCGCCGGGCGTGACCCTGGCGACCAGCCGCGCGGCCAGCATCGTCAGCCAGGGCCCGGCCACCACGAGACCGACCATGATCAGCGCCAGGCCGACGTCGACGAGCACCGCGTCCGGTTCCCTGCCGTTCGCGAACACCGGGCCCGCGAACAGTCCCAGTCCCGCCACCAGCGGGACGATCCGCCACCATCCCGGAGCGGAGGCCCGTACCTTTCCTGCCACGCCGAGCGGCGTGATCCGCACCCGGCGCAGCGACCACAGGGCGGCGCCGGCGGCGGCGAGCGGCACGCCCGCGACCACGGCGGCGTACTGGAGCCCGGTGGGCGCGACGACGTCGGGGAAGAAGCGGGAGCCGGTGATGGCGACGCCGGCCAGGGCGGGCCGCACCGCCTGGAAGGCCGCGATGCCGGCGAGCGCGCCCAGGAGCGCGCCGAGCGCCGCGTCGACCGAGGCGATCGTGTTGATCTGGCGCGCGGTGGCGCCCGCCAGCCTGATCGCCGCGAAGCGCGCCTCGCGGCGGGCGGCGGCCAGGCGCGTGGCCGTGCCGACGAGGACGAGCAGCGGAACGATCAGGCCGACGGCGGCGATGCCGAAGCCGTGCTCGTACAGCGCCGTGGTGTCGTCGGCGGCCGGGGTGGTGGCGACGGCGTCGACGGCCACGGTGCCGGCCATGGCCGCCAGCTCGCCGGGGGTCCGGCCCACGACGACGACCAGGTCGTCAGGGCCGGACAGCGCCGCCCGCCCGATCAGCCCCGTACGGGTGCCGGGGAAGCGGTCGGCGAGTCGCTCCCGTGGCACGCTCTCCATCAGCGCGGCGAGCGCGGGCGAGACGTGATGCCGCCCCGCTCCGGGCAACTCCGGGATGCCGGGAAGGGCGGGCGCGGGTGTTCCCGCGTCGAGCACGGCGACGTCGAGGCGCTTGATCGGGCGGCCCGCGTAGGAGTCCTGGCGGTGGTTCCACAACACGGCGCCCGGGGTGGCGCCCAGCGCCCAGCCGCCCGGCGCGGAGCCGGTCGTGCACTCCCAGCACGGCCGGCCCGCGGTCACCTGGAAGGCGTTGAACAGCGCCACCGTGGACAGCAGCACCGTCACCCCCATCGCGACGGCGGCGGTGACGAGCGCCAGCCGGACGGCCGACTCGCGGCCGCCGCGCAACGACAGCCGCAGGCCCAGCCACAAGGTCATCGCACGACCTCGCCGGCGTAGGGATCGGTGACCTTGCCGTCGCGCACCACGACCTCCCGGTCGGCGCAGGCGGCGACGCGGGCGTCGTGGGTCACCACGATCACGGTCGTGCCCTCCTGGCGGGCCAGGCCGACGAGCAGCTCCATGACCCTTTCTCCGGCGAGCGAGTCGAGCGCGCCGGTGGGCTCGTCCGCGAAGATCACCTTGGGCCGCGTCACCAGCGCCCTGGCGATCGCCACGCGCTGCGCCTGCCCTCCGGACAGCTCGCCCGTACGCCGGCCGCCCAGCTCGTCGAGCTCCAGCCGCCGCAGCCAGCCGCCCGCCCGCTGGTAGGCCTGCTTGCGCCCGGCCTTGCCGAGCAGCAGCGGCAGGGCGACGTTGTCGGCCACCGTGAGCTCCGGCACCAGCCGGCCGAACTGGAAGACGAAACCGAAGGCGGTGCGGCGCAGCTCGGACCGCCTCGCGTCGCTCAGGGTGTCCAGCCGCCGCCCGTCGAACCAGACCTCGCCCTTGTCGGGGCTGAAGATCCCGGCCAGGCAGTGCAGCAGCGTGGACTTGCCGGAACCGCTCGGGCCCATGATCGCCAGGATCTCGCCCGCCGCCACGAACAGGCTCGCCTCGCGCAACGCCGGCGTCCGGCCGTACGAACGGTCGATGGAACGGGCCTCCAGCAGCGGGCCCGGCACGGGAAGGGCGTCGACGGTCATGCGGGCCGGACCGTTTCCGCCAGCGCGCCCAGCCGGGCCGCGGTCACGTCGATCCAGCGCAGGTCGGCCTCCAGATGGAACATGCCGTGATCGGCCAGCAGCGCGTCCACGAGAGCGCCGCCGCGTCTGACCTCCGACAACTCGCGCATGCGCCGCATGTGCGTGGCGCGCTGGAGGTCCAGGAAGCGCTGCGCGTCGTGGCCCAGCATCAGCGCCAGCACGACCTTCGTGAACAACACCGTCTGCAGGTACGGCTCCGCCGCCACCGGTTCGGCCAGCCACGCCGTCACCTCGTGCCTGCCTTCCGGGGTGATGGCGTAACGCTTGCGGTCGGGGCCGTCGCCGCGTTCGCTCTGGCCGGCCGTGACCTTGCCGTCCCTGGCCAGGCGGGCGAGCGTCGAATAGACCTGCCCGAAGGGGAGCGGCTTTCCCCTGCCGAAGTACGTGTCGTAGTCGCGCTTCAGGTCGTAGCCGTAGCTGGGCTCGCGGTCCAGGAGGCCCAGCAGCGCCAAGGGGACTGTCATGGCGGCGACTATACACCGGAGGTATATCCGTGGCGTATAAAGGCTCTGGCGCCTACGGTCACGACGACCGGGCGTCCGGCGTCCCTTGCCTGAGCACCGCCCCGCACCTCGGCCTGCCGATCGATACGGCGCGGGCCACGCTGCAGGGCTCGACGCCAGCGGGGCGCTAGAGACGCGCTAGACGGACCGGACACCATGTCCTGTCGTGGATCTCTTGCTCGTCGCATGCCAAGTCCTGCTCGGAGCCGTCTTCGCGGTCTCCGCGTTCACCAAGCTCCGCAGCGGCGCGGCCGTGCGGTCATTCGCGGCGTCCTTGACGATGCTGCCGGAGGCGTTCCGCCTGCCCGCCGCCGGTGCGGTGGCGGCCGGCGAGGCGGTGGCGGCGGTCCTCATGCCGATCCCCCAGGCGGGGCTGGCCCTGAGCGCGATCCTGCTCGCCGGGTTCACGCTGGTGATCATCATGTCGATCCGGAAGGGCGTACGCGCGCCGTGCCGCTGCTTCGGCCTCTCCGCGACCCCTCTCGGGCGGGTGCACCTGGTCCGTAACGCCCTGCTGCTGCTCGTGGTGGCGCTGGGCGGCACGGGCCTGATCTACTCCGGCGGGCCGCCGGCCGCCGCCGGGCTGGCGGTCGCGGTGCCCGCCGGGCTGGCGGGGGCGATCGTGCTGATCGCCTTCGACGACATCGCTGGGCTGTTCATGGAAACGTCAGGGAGTGTGTGATGCCTTATCTGGTCGCCGCGGTCGTGCTGGTCGGTCTGCTGTGCATGGTGAACCTGCTGCTGACGGTGGGCGTGATCCGCCGGCTCCGCCAGCAGAGCGGCCGGGAGGACTTCTCCGAGCCGATGACCACGGGAGGGCTCGCGCCGGGTGACAGGGTCCCGGACTTCGCCGCCACGACCACGGACGGCGAGCCGATCTCGGGTGAACTGCTCGGCGGCCCCGCCATGGTGGGCTTCTTCTCGGCGGGGTGCAAGCCGTGCAAGGACCTGCTGCCCCATTTCGTCGAGGCGGCGCGGCAGACGCCGGGCGCGGTGCTCGCCGTGGTCACCGCCGGCTCCGACGAGGACGCGGCGCCGTACGTCGAAGACCTCGCGCGGGTGGCGAGCGTCGTCACCGAGGAGCCCCAGGGCCCGATCCAGTCGGCGTTCAAGGTCGCCGGCTACCCGACCGTCTTCCTGCTCGACGCGGACGGAACGGTGGCCAGCAGCGATCACATCATCCCCACCACGGTGGGCTCGTGATCCGGCCTACTCCATGACGAGGACGCCGCCGCCCCGCAGGATCTCCTGGTGCTGGCGGCGCAGCGCGTCGGCGGGCTCGATGCCGAGCTCGGAGCCGAGGATGTCGCGCAGCCGGCGGTAGGCGGCCAGCGCCTCGGCACGCCGGCCACGGCCGGCCAGCGCCTGCAACAACATCGCCCACGCGGCCTCGCGAAAGGGATGGGCCTCGACCAGCCGTTCCAGCTCCGGGATGACGCGGTTGTGGTGGCCGAGCCGCAGTTCGGCCTCGGCGCACAACTCGCGCGCGGTCAGATGGAGCTCCTCCAGGCGGCGGCGCTCGCAGCGGACGAGCTCGACGTCGATCTCCGGCGCCACGGGGCCGCGCCAGAGCGCCAGAGCCTCCCGCAGCAGCTTGACCGCGGCTCCCGCCTCGCCTTCGGTCAGGGCGTCCGACCCTTCGGCGACGGCCGCCTCGAACACCCTGACGTCGACCGCCCGGTCCGGGACGATCAGGGTGTAGCCGTTTCCCACGGTGGCCAGGTCCACACCGTCGGCGGCGAGCGGGGACAGCGTGCGCCGCAGGCGGTACACGTACGTCTGCACACTCGCCTTCGCCGTGGCGGGCGGCTCGTCCTGCCAGAGCTCGGCCATCAGCCGGTCGATGGTGACCACCTCGCCCGGACGCAGGACGAGTACGGCGAGCACCGCCTGCTGTTTGGCGGCCCGGACCGTGACCGCCCGGCCGCCGCCATCCGCCACCGCCAGACGTCCCAGCAATGTGAACATCTCCCACCTCCGACCGGAATCCTGGCCGGAGGAGGTATGTTCCAGGTATGTCGCGGGTATGCCTGCCCGTCACGTTCGGACGGGCAGGCGCGGTGGAGGACGGCCGTCAGCAGCCGTTCTCGCTGATGATCTCGTACTTGCCGCAGCTTCCGTCACAGCAGCGGGCGCGGAGCCTGATGGGGTATATGCACTTGTAGATGTAGTAGCACTCCACGGCCGCGGCGCTCTTCTGCGGAACGACCATCGCCAGCAACCGGTCGCCGAGCCTTCCCAAGGACAGACGTCATGAGCCATTCCTTCGCTGTAGGGATTGCCTCTCCCTCCGCCCGCCGGTCGCGTGCGCTCAGCGGGCGGAGCCGACACGACGTCAAGGCTCACCCATCGCCCTAGCCCGCCGATCGCGTGCCGCTAGCGGCAGGCGATCCACCCTCGGTGGAGGACGGGCGCGGTCACCCGCCCGCGCCCGCCCGCGCCCGTCCCGGCGCCTGCTACTGCAGCCCGGCGCGAACGGACGTGATGCGCTGCGTGTTGAAGCCGAGCCAGTGCATCCGGCCCACGTAGCGCGCGTGCTCCACCTTGATGCAGCGGTCCTTGACCACCGTCACGCCGCCGTCCTCGGCGATCCGCGCGCCCTCCTCGTTGATCACGCCGAACTGGCACCACAGGGCGCCGGCGTGGATCGCCACGGCATCCCGGGCGATCCCCGGCAACGCGTCCGGTGCGCGGAAGACGTTCACGACGTCCACCGGCACGGGCACGTCCAGCAGGCTCGCGTAGCTGGTCTCCCCGAGGATCTCCTTCTCCCGGGGATTGACCGGGATCACCCGGTAGCCGTGCCGCTTGAGGTAGTAGCCGACGAAATGGCTGGCCCGCAGCTCGTTGCCCGACAGGCCCACGACCGCGATCGTCCCGGCGGTGTGGAGCACGCGCTGGATCGTCAACGGGTCCTGGTAACGCTCGAGGTCGATCATGCCGTCTTCCCCTCTTTCCCGGTGGCCGCGGCGACGCGGGCGAAGCCCTGTTCGAGATCCCAGATCAGGTCCTCGACGGACTCCGTGCCGACGGACAGGCGTACCGTTCCCGGCCTGACTCCGGCCGCCCGCAGCTCGTCGTCGCCGAGCTGGCGGTGCGTCGTGCTGGCGGGGTGGATGACCAGGCTCTTGGCGTCGCCGACGTTCGCCAGGTGGGACCAGAGCGTCAGGCCGTTGATGAGGTCCTGGCCGCCGGCCCGGCCGCCGGCGCAGTCGAACGAGAAGACCGCGCCCGCGCCGCGCGGCAGGTATTTCTCCACCAGCGGCGCGTACCTGCTCCCGGGCAGGCCGGGGTGGGTCACGCCGGAGGCCAGCTCGTGCGACTCGAGGAACGCCGCGACCGCCAGCGCGTTGTCGACGTGGCGTTCCATCCGCAACGACAACGTCTCGAGCCCCTGCAGGAACAGGAAGGCGTTCAGCGGCGCGAGCGCCCCGCCGAGATCGCGCAGGGTCTCGGCCCGCAGTTTCATGAGATAGCCGTACGTCCCGAACGTCTCGTGGAAGCGCAGGCCGTGGTAGGCGGGCGACGGATCCGCGACCACGGGGAAGCGCCCGTTGGACCAGTCGAACGTCCCCGCCTCGACGACGACGCCGCCGATGCTCGTGCCGTGGCCGCCGATGAACTTGGTCGCCGAGTGGACGACGATGTCGGCGCCCCACTCGATCGGGCGGCACAGGTAGGGGGTCGCGAACGTGTTGTCCACGATCAGCGGCAGCTCGTGCTCGTGCGCGATGGCCGCCACGGCTTCGATGTCCAGGACGTTGCCCGCGGGGTTGCCGATCGTCTCGCCGAAGAACGCCTTGGTGCCCGGGCGGACCGCCTGCCGCCAGGCGTCGAGGTCGTCGGGGTCGACCCAGGTCAGCTCCACGTTCATCTTGCGCAGCAGGTGCTTGAGCTGGTTCACCGTCCCGCCGTACAGGGCCGAGGAGGCGACGACGTGATCGCCCGGCTGCAGCAGCGTGAAGAGCGCGGCCGCCTGCGCGGCGATCCCGCTGGCGAACGCGACCGCGCCGGCGCCACCCTCGAGGTTCGCCATGCGCTCCTCGAACACCGCGACGGTCGGGTTCATGATCCGCGAGTAGGTGTTGCCGTATTCCTGCAGGTTGAAGTAGGCCGCCGCCGACTCCGGGTCCTCGAACACGTAGCTGGTGGTCTGGAAGATCGGCACGGCGCGCGCGCCCGTGTTGGGGTCGGGCCGCTGCCCGGCGTGCAGCTGCCGGGTCTCGAAGCCGAACGCGCGGGCCTGCTCTGAACGGGAGGGCTGGTCGGTCACGAAGCTCTCTTCCTTGATGTCACTCGGGCCCGCCCTGGGCCAGGAACCGCCGGATGATGGGCGTCTGCCGCGCTTCTTCCAGCAGGAAGCAGTCGTGGCCGTACGGCGCCTCGATCACATGGAACTCGACCGGCTTGCCGAGGCCGCGAAGTGCCTCGTCGATCTCGCGCGACGCGGACGGCGGGTAGAGCCAGTCGGAGCTGAACGCGATCAGCAGGGTCCGCGCCCGGACGTCCTCCAGCGCCCGCTTGAGCGATCCGCCGCCGTGCTGCCTGGCCAGGTCGAAATACGTCAGCGCTCGCGAGGTGTAGAGGTAGGTGTTGGCGTCGAAGCGCTTGACGAACGAGCCGGCCTGGTGGCGCAGGTAGCTCTCCACCTCGAACTCCGGCTCGCTGATCGTGTAGCGGACGTCGTCGGCGAACTGCAGCCGCCGGCCGAACTTCTCGCTCAGCGCGGGTGCGGACAGGTAGGTGATGTGGCCGACCATCCGCGCCACGCCCATGCCGGCTTCCGGCGCGCTGCCCGTGCCGTGGTAGCGGCCGCCCTGCCAGGCCGGGTCGCGCATGATCGCCTCACGCGCGATCGCGTTCCAGGCCACGCCCTGGGCGTGGAGCGCGTGCGTGCTGGCGATCGGGATGATGGCGTCGACCTGGTCAGGGAACCGGATGGCCCACTCCAGCGCCTGCATCCCGCCGAGCGAACCCCCGGCCACCGCCGCGAGCCGATCGATGCCCAGGGCGTCGAGCAAGGCGCGCTCGGTGCGCACCATGTCGGCGACGGTGATGACGGGGAAGTCAGGGCCGTACGCCTTGCCCGTCGCCGGATCGATCGACGACGGCCCCGTCGTCCCGCGGCAGCCGCCGAGCAGGTTGGTCGAGACGACGAAATAGCGGTCGGTGTCGAACGCCTTGCCCGGGCCGATCATCCCGTCCCACCAGCCGAGCCCCTTGCGGCTCGCGCCGTCGCGCTCCTCGGCCCCGAACCCGTCGCGCGTGCCCTCCCCTGGCGGCGCCTTCGCCAGGCCGGCCGCGTGGGCGTCGCCGCTGAGCGCGTGGCACACCAGGATGACGTTGTCGCGCCGCGGCGACAGGACGCCGTAGGTCTCGTAGGCCACGCGGACCGGGTGCAGCTCCCGCCCGCAATCGAGGCGTAGCGGCTGCGGCAGATCAAGGTATTGCGTCTCCACCGTGCCGACCGAGCCGGCAGCGAGCGTACGGACCGGCTGCGACATGGGGCTATGGTAGCCCGACACGCGGGGTGTATGGTCAAATACCTACTTGGAATACGGGAAGCATGCGAAAGGGCGTGACATGACCACGGTCGCCAACGGAGTGAACGTGCAGGCACTGCTGGACGCACGCGAGGCGCTCAAGGGCGCGCCCGAGGCCGCCCAGTTCGTCTGGCGGGCCTCCTCCAAGTGGCAGGACGGCGTGCACAGCACGACGCGGGTCCGGGAGTTCTTCGGTCTCGGGCAGGAGCAGAGCCACAAGTCGGAAGGGGTCTTCGACGCCGACCACCCCGCGGTCTTCGCGGCGGAGGACAACGGCATCACGCCGATCGAATACCTCCTCGTCGGCCTGGCGAGCTGTCTGACGGCCGGCGTGGCGTCCGTCGCCCAGAACCGCGGCATCCAGCTGCGCTCGGTCGAGGCGACGCTCGAAGGCAAGCACGACATCCGCGGGATCCTCGGCGTCGACAGCGACGTGCGCAACGGCTTCAACGACATCAAGGTGACGTTCACCATCGACGCGGACGCGTCGAAGCAGGACATCGAGGCTCTGGTGGCCCAGTCCCAGAAGCGCTCCGCCGTGTTCGACGCCCTCACGAACCCGACGGACGTCACCGTCGAAGTCGCCTGAGGAGCCGAGCCATCGAGTCCGTCACGACCATCGTCATCGGCGCGGGACACGCCGGCCTCGCCGCGAGCCACTTCCTCGATGAACGGTCGATCGACCACGTCGTGCTCGAACGCGGCGAGGTGGCGAACTCGTGGCGGCGCGAACGCTGGGACTCCTTCCGGCTGCTCACGCCCAACTGGCAGAGCCGCCTGCCGGGCCATCACTACGACGGCCCCGACCCCGACGGCTACATGACGATGGGCGAAGTGATCGCGTTCATCGAGCGCTTCGCCACGCTGTCGCGGGCTCCCGTACGGACCGGCACGACCGTCACGTCGGTACGCCGGGCCGACGGCGGCTACCACGTGACGACGGACCGCGGCGACTACCGCTGCCGGACGGTCGTGATCGCGAGCGGCGCCTGCAACCTGCCGTCCGTGCCGGGGTTCGCCGGCGCGGTTCCCGACTCCGTCGAGCAGCTGACGCCGTTCGGCTACCGCGGCCCCGACCAGCTGCCCGACGGCGGCGTGCTCGTGGTGGGAGCGTCGGCCACCGGCGTGCAGCTGGCTGCGGAGCTGCGGCGTTCCGGCCGGCCGGTGACCCTCTCCGTAGGGGAGCACGTGCGGATGCCCCGCACGTACCGCGGGCGCGACGTGCTCTGGTGGATGGACGCGTCGGGCGTGTGGGACGAGCCCTTCGATCGGATCGACGACCTCACGCGGGCCCGGCGGCTGCCCTCGCCCCAGCTCGTCGGGACCCCCGAGCGGACGACCCTCGATCTCAACGCGCTCGCCTCGATGGGGGTCGAGATCGTGGGCCGCTGGGCCGCCGTACGCGACGGCCGGGCGCTGTTCTCCGGCGGCCTGCGCAACGTGTTCTCGCTCGCGGACCTCAAGATGCGGCGCCTGCTGGACACGTTCGACGAGTGGGCGCGGACGCACGGCCGTGACGCCGAGATCGGGCCCCCTGAGGACTTCGCGGCGTCCCGCGTTCCCGAGAGGGCCCGGCTCCAGCTCGACCTGCGCAGCGGCGAGATCCGCACGATCGTGTGGGCGACGGGGTTCCGGCCCGACTACGGGTGGCTCGACGTGCCCGTGATCGACGCGAAGGGCCTGCTGCGCCACGAGGGCGGCGTGGTCGACAGCCCCGGGCTCTACGCGCTGGGGCTGCCCGTGCTGCGCCGGCGCCGGTCCACGTTCATACACGGTGTCGAGGCGGACGCCCGCGAGGTGATCGACCACCTCGCGCGGCACCTGGCCGTGCGCGGCGGCGCCTGACCGCCGGTCTCCGCGGGCGGCCGGGACGGCCCTGGATCCGGCCGTCGGCCGGATGCAACACATCCTCAACAGATCCTCAACACGAGGGGCCCCACACTTCTCCGGGATGTCCCCCTTTCACGAGGGACGAGACAGCGGAGAAGGGAACCGTATGCGTTACCTGAGCACATCCACGGCAGTGTTCGCGACCGTCGGCGCGATCGCGGGCCTGGCGTTGGTGAGCGCCCCGGCCGCCCAGGCCGCGACATCGATACCGTGCATAACGGTCTCGGCCAGCGGCCCGAACCTGGACGACGGCTGGGGTGTCATGAAGGGGTCGTACAACCTCAAGAGGAAGCCGGTCACGCGCACCTGCAACGTCAGGCGGATGCACAAGGGCCAGGTGCTCTACTTCCACTGCTGGACGAAGAACAGTTACGGCAATCTCTGGGTCTACGGGCGGGTCAAGGGCACCAGGACGTACGGGTGGATGTCCGTGGCCAACTTCCGGTCCGTCCACGGTTCCAGCTACCCGAAGTGCGACTGGAACAAGGGCAAGGACCACACGTAACACGATGAGGACGGTGGCGGCCGGGCCGCCACCGCGTGTTGCCGATCCTCCGGGTACGCCCGTCCGCCATGCCGGTCTTGCGATATGACGCGAACGCTGCATATCGTGACGATGTATCAACTCGATATATCGGACTGATGGTTCGGGGAAGTCCGACCGGCGCGCGGGAGCTGCGATGAGGCGGATCGACTACGACACCGAGCAGTACCAGGACTACGCGCGCGGCCGCGCGCTCAACGAGCAGCAGTTGCGGACCTGGATCAGCGCCTTCGCGGAGGTGCTGCCCGAGCGGCGTCCGCTGGAGGGGCTGGACGTCGGCTCGGGGACCGGTAGGTTCACCCCCGCGCTCGCGACATCGTTCGGGCCGGTCACCGGGGTCGAGCCGTCGGTCCGCATGCGCGAGACGGCGCAGGCGCGCGCCCCGCATCCCGGCGTGCGCTATCTGGCGGGCTCGGCCGAGGACATGCCGGTGCCGTCCGGCAGCGCCGACTACGCTCTCATGTTCCTGTCCTGGCACCACGTCCAGGACAAGGCGGGGGCGGTCCGGGAGCTGGCCAGGGTGCTCAGGCCCGGCGGCCGGCTGCTGCTGCGCGCGAACTTCCGCGACCACCATCCCCGGCCGTGGTGGCTGGAGCACTTCCCCCGCGGCTACGAGGTGGACGCCTCGCTGTTCCAGCCGCTGCACGAGGTCATCGCGATGTTCACGTCGGACGGCTGGCGCGTCGCCGGCTTCGGCACGGTGACCGAGCCGTCCGCGGGCACCCGCGGCGACATGCTCGAACGGCTGCGCCTGCGCACCCTGTCGTTCTTCGCCCAGCTCGCTCCCGACGATCTGGAGGCCGGCTTCCGCCGCCTGGAGGAGGCCGTCGCCGCGGATCCCGACGCGCCGGCGCCGGTCTTCGCAGAGCCGCTGCTCACGCTCGAACGGCCCTGACGCCTTTCAGCCTCAATGCTCGCGGCGGGGAGCGGCGGCTTCGGCGCCGGACAGGATCTGCTCCAGCTGGGCGGGCGTGGCCGCGCCGCCGGCCGCCAGGACGGTTCGGGCACGGTCGGTCACCACGACGTACGGCGGCCACGGGATGTCGTTGCGGTCGAAGACGTCCGGGTCCACGACCACGGGCAGCCCGTCGCCACCGTATCCGTCCACCGCGCTGACCAGCACGACCTCCAGGCGGGCGGCCGCCGCGGCGAACTCCGGGAGCATCGCCCCGCACAGCCCGCACGCCGGCGAGACCAGCGCGTACATCACCCGGTCGCCGTCCGGCTCAGGCGCGCCGGCCAGCGCGAACCGGGCGCCGGGGCGCGGTCCTGACGCGCCCGGGTGGAGCCGCGGCTACAGCGTCCCCGACCAGCACACCGACCGGGAGTCCGTGCCCGCCGACGACTACTTCTCGCTGGGCGCCACCCTGTTCTTCGCGGCCACCGGGATGAACCCCATCATGATCGGCCCGGACCCGGTCCGTAACGTCGAGCGCACGCTCATGTGCCTGGCGGGGATGTACCCGGACGTCACCACGGGCGTGCTCGGACTGCTGCCCGGCCTGCTGAGCCTCGACCCCGCCGACCGCGCCGCGGCCGCCGCCGCGATCAGGTGCGTCCCCGTCGCGGCCGGCGGGCGGGCGCCCGTGAGGCGGTGGAGGGTGCCCGCCACACCGGCGCTCACCGGGGAGCTGCTGTCCAAGGCGCTCGACCACACCGTACGGGAGTGCGCGGCCTTCGCCGAGCAGCTGATGGCCGGGCCCGAGGACGCCCGCCGGGAGAGCCCGCCGGTGACCAACGTCTACGGCGGCTGCGCAGGAGTCGGCATGGAGCTGCTGCACCATGCGGTGTCCAGGGCCGTGGCCGCCGACCTGGCCCGGTGGACGTCCCGCGTGATGCCGCCCGCCAAGCTCCCGCCCTCGTTGTACTTCGGCCGCACCGGCACCGCCCTGTTCCTGACCGCGGCCCGGCTGACCGCCGCGCCGGAGCTGGGAGCTCCGGACCCCGTCACCATCGACGGCCCGCAACGTGCCGACCAGGCGCACGGCGTGGCGGGCATCGGCTCGGGCCACCTGGCGCTGGCCGCCCTCGAACCCGGCGACGCCCGGCACCTGCGGATCGCCGCCGAGTGCGCCCGGCTGCTGATCACGGGTCAGGTCACGCGGTCGGAGGACGCCGTGGCGCCCGCCCAGCCCGGATCCGGCGTGTCCGTCGACGCGGCGTACGCCCACGGCGACGCGGGCTGCGCGGACTTCCTGCTCTCCTACCACGAGGCCACGGGCGACCCGGCGGCGGGCGAGGCGGCGCGGGAGCGACTGGCGGCGCTGGCCGGCCAGGCCGAGGCGCTGATCGCCGAGCTGCACGGCCCGGACGCCCGGGCGATGGGGGGCCTCCTGGTGCCAGGGCATGTCGGGCATCGCCGGCACGCTGGCCCGCACGGCCCGAGCGTACGGCGATGATCGCTACCTCGACCTGGCCGAGCGGGGCGCGCGGGCGTGCCTGGTCGTCGCCCCGCAGGCCTGGGTGGTCTCCCAGTGTTGCGGCCTGGCCGGCACCGGGGAGGCGCTGATCGACCTGGCGATGATCACGGGCGATGACGGCTACTGGCGTCACGCCGAGAAGATCGCCGAGCTGATGCTGGTGAGGGCCGGCGGCGAGCCGGCGCAGCCGGTCTTCCCCGGCAACGACCTCGACAAGGCCGCCTACACCTGGAGCACGGGCACCGCGGGCGTCCTGTCGTTCCTGCGCCGCCTCGACCGCCGGTCGGGGGCGCGCCTGTGGACGGCGGGCTGGCGGCTGCCCGGGCCGGACCTGGCGGTGCACGCGGGCCCTGAGCCTGGCCCCGCCCTGCGAGGTGACCGGCCGCACGATCGCCGAGGCCGGTCACCTCCGGTGGGTCAGACGCGTACCACCGCGGTGCGGGCGTGCCCGCGGCTGCCGTCGAGCTCCACCTTGACCGACTTCTTAGTTCTACGCACGCCGCGGTCACCGGTCTTGACCGACTTCACCGGCCAGGGCAGCGTGATCTTCACCTCGCCGGCGGTCCTGGACGGGTCGGAGACCGCGAGCCGTACGTTCTCGTCGTCGCGGCGGATCAGCAGCGTGCACGGGCCGTCGGCGGCGAGCGGCCCGTCCGCGGTCTCCACGGTCCCCGCGCGCCAGAACACGGCGGCGAGCAGGCCGTCGCGGGAGATGGCCTGCACCCCTCCGGAGTTGGCGAGGATCTCGACCTGCCGGCCGTAGGCCGCGGTCTGCGCGACGGAGGCGCCGGGCAGCACGGCGTAGGCGTAGCGCGCCTTGCGCGGATCGACGCCGTGGTCGACGAGGATCGTCGTGTAGTGCCTGGTGACGCGGGTCTTGTCGCCGCCCGTGGTGGCGCCCTTGTCGATGTCGCGCCAGCGGCCGGTGCGCTTCTCGCGGACCACCTTCGCGTCGGCGCCGTCGAGCAGCGCGTAGCCGGCCACTCCGCACAGGTGCACCCAGCCGTCGCCCCGGCACAACCGCGGATGCCGGTCATGGGTGTTGCGGTTGTCCACGACGGTCTCGATGCGGCGGTCGTCCGAGGCGGTGATCCCGGCGCCGAGCGCGATCACCGCGTCGTCGAGCAGGAACCACGCCTTCTTGGCCCGCAACGAGGAGCCGCCGGCGACCAGTTTCATGGCCGCCACGCCGAACCCGTCGAGCGCCACGCCGCCGGCCCACGGGGTGGGCGGCAGGCGGCGCCTGCCGTGCCGGAGATCGGCGCGCCTGCGGGTGTCCACCGTCGTGCCCGGCAGCCGGTACGGGTCGATCGTGGGCCACAGATCGTCGTTCCAGTGCGTGAGGTCGCCGGTGTAGAGGTAGGTCATGCCGTCGCCGGTGTACCAGCCGTGCAGGTTCTCCCGGTTCATGGCCTCGGCCGCGCCAATGCGCTCCGAGCTCATCGCGATCGCGAAGGCCCAGGTGGGGCGGCGGTGCACGACCCGGTCCATGTCGGCGAAGACGTACGTGCCCGTCGTCCGCGGGCCGACCGGCACCGACCGGTCCTCCAGCAGGGCCCTGGCCTTCGCGATGCTCGCCAGCGGCGCGAGCGTGTCGTAGGGGACGGCCTGGTTACGGGTGAGCCAGCCCTTCACCATCGGCTGCCAGCGCCGGGCATGGCGCTCGGGCGCCGCGTCCAGCAGGGTGAGAATGGCCTCCACGGTCTTCTGTCCCGCGTGGTAGTCGCGGTGGCCCTGGCGCGAGATGGCCCGGCCGCGTACGCAGTCCATCATCAGCCCGTCGAAGACGAACGGCACGAACGAGCGATCCACGATGTCGTAGACCTTGCCGGTGTCGGAGATCTCCCAGGGCGAGTGCGCGAGCATGGCGATCAGCTTGGCCACGCTCTCCAGGTAGTCGACGCCGTAGCTGCCGGTGTAGGGGTACACGTCGTGCTGGATGAACGATCCGTCACGATAGAAGCCGTCACCCGGGCCTCTGGTCGTCCGCAGCAGGTCGGAGACCGCGTGCTTGGCCCGCTTGACGAGCCGTGCGTCGTGGGTGAGTAATCCCCGCATCGCCACCGCCATGGCCTTGCTCGCCCGGTTGGCGCCGGTCTCGGTCACGCCGGGATGGCTGACGCGGCGCTCCGGGTCGGGGCACCAGCGGCGCAACGGGCGCAACCAGCGCTTGAGACGGTCCTTGGGCAGGCCGTCGTAGAGCAGGGCGCAGGTGTCGGTTAGCGAGCGGGGCACGCCGATCTCCCACCAGAACCAGTTGCTGCCCCGCGGGTCGAGCTTCTCGTGGTAGGCGTGCTCGTACAGGAAGTCCAGCGCCCTGACCGCGGTCTCGGCGACCTGCCTGTCCCGGTGCATGGCGGTGCCCGGCGTGGCCCAGCCCAGCGCCAGGGTGCGCATGCGGTTGTAGGCGCGGTTGAAGTTGCCCGTCCTGGGGTCGTCCAGCGGCAGGTCGGGCCAGAGGCTCGGGCGGCCGGGGGCCGGCTTCAGCTTGCGCAGCACCGCGTGGGCCGAGCCCTCGACCGCCCGCGTCTTGTCGGCGTAGGCGGGGTCGTACGACCTGCCGGCCAGCAGGCCCACCCACCGCTCGCGCGCGGCGTCGAAGGCGGCGCCGCCGGCCGCCTCGGCCGGCTCCTCCCAGAGGGTGAGGCCGGCCACGCCCGCGGCGCCCAGCAGGGCGGACCGCCGGCTGAGGGGGTGGGACATGGAGTCCTTCCGACAATCGGGCAAAACCAAACCAAAAGGTCGATCATATATGCCCCGCGGGCGGGTCACCCTGTCTCGAAGCCCTTCAGCATGGCTTCGAGCGCGAATCCGAAGCGGGGATCCGGTCCGGAGGGACGCTGGGCTCGGGTGGCCTCGGCGAGGAGCGGGGTCTCCCGCAGATCCGGATCGGGTATCGCCTGCAGCCGGTCGCCCGGCGCGTGCCGGTCACTCCCGCTGGCGGCCAGGATGGCGACGTGACCGACGACGAAACCGGTCACGGCGTACAACATGTCCAGGGCCCGCTCCAGTGGCAGTCCGGCAGCCCGCAGCATGTGGAGCGCGTCCTCCATCAGGTGCAGGTTCTGCGGGGTGATCGCGGGCCGGCCGACCACCAGGGGGATGACGTTCGGGTGCGCGAGCAGGACGCGCAGCAACGTGTGGCCGTAGCCGCGCAGGCCCTCCTGCCATGAGGCGGCCTCGGCCAGCGGTGGCGCGGCCTGCGTGAACAGCTGCTCGACCAGGCCGTCCAGCAGGGCATCCTTGCCGGCGACGTGCTGGTAGAGGGACATGGCCTCGACCCCGAGCTCCTGGCCGATGCGGCGCATCGACAGCGCCTTCAGCCCTTCGCGGTCGGCCAGCGCCAGGGCCGCACGAAGGATGGCCTGGCGGGTCAGCCCGGCGTTCTGGCCGCGGGTGCGCTTGGGGGACATGGTGGCCCTTCTCACAGCACGGATTCTTACGTCGTAAGTATAGTGGTGGACGACAAACATACGTTGTAAGAATCCGGAAGGACTCGAACCATGACAGCGTCGGCAACGAAACCGGCCAGGCAGGCGGCTCTCCCCCTGATGTACGGCGGCGCCGCCCTCACGGTGCTCGTCACCCTCTTCGCGTTCGTCGACCGGGCCGGCCTGGCCGGCCACATCCACGCGGGCTACCCGGCCTACGGGCCGGGAGAGGTCGACGCCGCCGTAACCGCGTACACGGTGATCCTGTCCGTCGTGGGAGCCCTGGGACTCCTCGGCTGGCTCGGCACCGCCTGGGCGGCCCGCGGCGGCAGAGGCTGGGCCCGCTGGCCGGCGTCCGGCATGTTCGCGATCGCGCTCTGCGTCGCGGTAGCGGGCGTGACGACTCAGGACATCAACGGTCAGGTCGGGCTCGCGCCGCTGCTGGGCTGGCTGCAGTTCCTGCCGTTGCTCCCCGGACTCGCAGCGGTCGTCCTGCTGTGGAGAAGGGCGGTATGACGGCGGGGACGACTCTCAGGGCCGTCCTGCGCGGGGTCGCGGCGCTCAAGCGCTGGACGTACCGGAACGGACGGCCCAACACGTTCATGCGGCTCGTCAACCGGTTCGACGCGCTGGCGTACCGGTTCGGGTGGTCGGCGCCGCGCCAGGGCGCCGTGCTCCAGGTGGCCGGACGCCGCAGCGGCAACCTCACCCAGGTCCCCGTCGCGATCGCCGAGCACCAGGGCGCCGAGTTCCTCGTGTCCATGCTCGGGCCGGACGCGAACTGGGTGCGCAACGTCCACGCCGCGGACGGCCGGGCCGTACTCCGCCGCCGAGGGCGCGAGCTGCCGGTCAGGCTGGAGGAGGTCCCGCCCGAGCACCGCGCCGAGATCCTGCGCCGCTACCTCGCCATCGCGCCCGGCGCGAGACCGCACCTGGGTCTCGCGCCGGCGGCGCCGCTGGAGCAGTTCCGCCTGATCGCCCCTCGCCATCCCGTGTTCCGCATCATCGAGGACGCGGACGGCGGGTGAGCCGCGCGGCACGCCGGCCCGGAACCTGGCCGGGTTCCGGGCTGGCGTCCGGACGGGTTTTCGGATAGCCGTTGACCCCTCGTGTGAACGCCGTGTATACATGCGCCATACGTGCTGGATTCCTACCCAAGACGGCTCAGTGTCAGGCCCGGCCACCTGGAGAGATGTCATGGCGATGATGAGCAGGCGAAGCTTCCTCGCGGGAGGTGCCGCCGCGTTGGGGACCACGACTCTGGCGGCCTGCGGCAACCCGGTGACCTTGCCAGAGTCCATGGAGGCCATCAGGCCCAACCCCGGCGGTCCGAACCGCGGCGGAGCTCTTCACTTCGGCCTGTCCACCGATCCGGCCAACCTGGATCCGCACGTCTCCACGGGCAGCGCGTCCGACTATCTGCGGCAGCTCTCCTACAACGGCCTGGTCCAGTACGACGGCGCCGGCGAGATCGTCGCCGATCTCGCGACCGAGTTCGGCTGGACCGACGAGCGGACGTACAAGGTCAAGCTCCGTCCGGGCGTGAGATTTCACGACGGGTCCACCCTGACGGCCGAGGACGTGGTCTTCTCGTTCCGCCGCATGATGGACAAGGACACCGCGGCGACGTCCGGGCCGCTCCTCGAACAGGTCGCCTCCGTCGAGGCCGTCGACGCCACCACCGTGGTCTTCCGCTTCAAGCAGCCCGACGTGGCCTTCCCGTTCGCCCTCGCGGCGCCGACCTCCAACATCGTGTCCAGGAAGTGGATCGAGTCGGGCGCGAACACCAAGACCCAGGTGATGGGCACCGGCCCGTTCCGGTTCGTCGAGCGCATCCCCGGCGTCAGCACCACCTTCGTCCGGTTCAACGACTACTTCGAGCCCGAACTGCCGTACCTCAACGGCATCGTGTTCCAGCCGATGAGCGATGACTACGCGCGCGTGACGGCGCTCCGCACCGCCACCGTCGACATGATCGACTATGTTCCGGCGACCCATGTCGGGGTCATCACCGGCAATCCGCGGTTGCGGTTCGCGTCCGACAAGACGTTCGGTTTCGGCTTCGTCGGGTTCGTCACCAGCCGGCGGCCGTTCGACGACGTGCGCGTCCGCAGGGCGGTCGCCATGTCGATCAACAGGCCGTCGGTCCTCGACACCGCGCTGCTCGGGAACGGGCGGCCCATGGACGGGGCCCTGATGCCCGAGATCTTCGCCCCCTACGCGCGGCAGCTCGACGGCTCCATGCCGTACGACCCCGAGCAGGCGAAATACCTGCTCAAGCAGGCGGGTCAGGAAGGGCTGACGCTGCCGGTGGTCACCACCAGCTCGTACTCGGTCATCGCCCGGCCGGCACAGGCGATGTTGCCAGGCCTGCGCGCGGCCGGCATGAACGTGCACCTCACCCAGCAGGAGTGGCTGACCTTCAGGGCCAGCGTTTCCGCCAAGTCGTTCCCGGTCCACTCGTGGGGGACGGCGCCGAAGTTCGGCGATCCCGCGTCGCTGCGTGACTTCATCGGCGGCACCGGCACCTTCGCGAAGAACCTCGACTTCCAGGACGACAGGATCGACGACCTGCTCGACCAGGGAAGGAGGACGACCGACCCGGCTCTGCGGAACGAGATCTACCTCGAAGCCGAGAAACGAGCGCTGGAGCTGGTCCCGATGACCTACACCGTCCGCCGCGAGCAGGGCGAGGCTCACTACACCTACGTCAGGGGCTACGAGCACCCGCCGAAGGGCGCGTGGACCGCCACGGCCCTCCGCCGGACCTGGATGGAGAAGACAGCGTGAGGCGTTTCCTTGTCAGACGATTCACCCAGGCGATCGTCCAGTTGCTCTTCGTCGGAAGCATCGTGTTCTTCCTGGCCCGGCTCATCCCCGGCGATCCCGCCAGGGCCGCCCTGGGGGACGCCGCCACGGAGGAGCAGGTGGCGCTGACCCGGGCCGCGATGCACCTCGACGAGCCTTTCCTCGGACAGTTCTTCGGCTTCTGGGCGCGGCTCCTCCAGGGAGACCTCGGCACCTCCCTCATCAGCGGCCGCGCGGTGATGCAGGACCTCCCCTCCCGGATCGGCAACTCCCTCGAGCTGGTCCTGCTCGCCCTGGCCGTCTCCCTGGTGGCCGGCATCGTGCTCGGCCGCATCGCCGCCACGCGGGCCGACAAGCCGGCGGACCACGCACTCGTCGCGGGGTCGATCTTCGGGATCTCCCTTCCCGTCTTCGTCGTCGGAACCCTGCTCCTGCTGGTGTTCGCGGTCCTCATCCCCGTCCTGCCGCCGCGCCGCTTCGCCTCGCCGCTGGAGGATCCCGTCGCGCACCTGCAGATCCTCGTCCTTCCTGTGGTCACGCTGGCGGCGGCCTCATGCGCCGTGGTCACCCGGATGACCAGAGCGGCGATGCTCGAGACGCTCAACGCGGACTACGTGCGTACGGCACGGGCCAAAGGGCTCGTCGAGAAGCGCGTCATCAAACGTCACGCGCTGCGGACCGCCATGCTTCCCGTGGTCTCCATGACGACCGTCGAGCTGACGACGCTCATCGGAAGCACGGTCCTGGTCGAGACCATCTTCGGGTGGCCGGGAATGAGCTCCCTGCTCATGAACGCCGTGGGGCAGCGCGACTACCCCGTCATCCAGGCCGTGGTCCTCGCCGCGGCGACCATCGTCATCCTGGTCAACCTCGTCGGGGACCTGGTGGTCAGGGCCCTCGATCCTCGGGCGGAGGACAACTGATTATGGCAACTGCTCCCGAGTCACTGGCGCAGGCCCTGCCTGGCGCGTCGTTGGCCGAAGGCGCCGGCAGGCAACCCTTCCTCAAGCGGATGGCGTCGAACCGCAGGACGTCCATCGCGGGCGCGTTCCTCCTGCTGGTCGCCGTCGTCGCGGTGTTCGCGCCGGTCATCGCCCCCTACGACTACCGCGACATCGTCGGCAAGCCGCTGACCTCCGGCGGGCCGCTGGGCATCGACGACTTCGGCCGTGACGTCCTGTCCCGCCTGCTGATCGGGCTGCGCACCTCCCTCGGTGTGGCCCTGTCGGCGGTGCTGGTGGCGGGGGTCATCGGGGTCGCGCTGGGCCTGGTGGCCGGTTACGTGGGCCGGTGGGTGTCGACGATCATCATGCGTGGCATCGACGTGCTGCTCAGCTTCCCTCCGATCGTGCTGGCGATCGCGGTGGTGGCGATTCTGGGCCCGGCGCTGGTCAACGTCGTCCTCGTCATCGGCGTGCTCTACATCCCGAGGTTCACCCGGATCGTCTACAGCCAGGTGCTCTCGATCAGGACCATGGAGTACGTCGAGGCCTCGGAGATCATGGGGACCAGACCGGCCGACATCCTCGCCAAGACGATCCTGCCGAACGTGGCCGCGCCGATCATCGTCCAGCTCAGCCTCTCGGTGAGCTTCGCCATCCAGATGGAGGCGGGCCTGAGCTTCCTCGGCCTCGGGGCGCAGCCGCCGCTTCCGTCCCTCGGCACGATGGTCGGCGCGGGACGTGACTTCCTCGAGGTCCAGCCGACGCTCCTGATCTACCCGTCCGTGCTCATCATCCTCGTCGTCCTCGCGCTCAACGTGTTCGGGGACGGCATGCGCGACCTCCTCGACCCGCGTCACCGCACCTGACCACCGCTTTCCACGGCGACGACGGCATCTCAGAAAGGAAACCCCATCACCATGGCCCTTCCCGCCACGCACAGGCTCGGCGAGCTCTCCTGGACCCAGGTCAAGGAGTTGGCGGAGCAGGATCCGATCATCCTTCTGCCCATCGGAGCAGTCGAGCAGCACGGGCCGCACCTGCCGATCCATGAGGACTCCATCGTGGCCGAGTGGGTCGCGGACAAGCTGGCGAAGGAGAACGGCTGCTATGTCGCGCCGGCCCTCAACTACGGGCACTCCGGCACGTTCCGCGGCTACCACGGCAACCTCTCGCTGAGCCAGGCCACGCTGCGCAACGTCACGTACGAGATCATCGAGGCGCTGGTGAAGTCCGGTTTCAGGCGCATCATCATCGTCGACAACAACGGCGGGAACGTCGGGCCGGTCACGGGCGCGGGCCTCGACGCCCGGCGCGACTTCGGGGTCCTGATCGGGCATCTGTATCCGTGGCAGCTGGGTTACGCGCTCATGCGCGACGTTTACGACGACCCGGCCAAGGCGTACGGCCACGGGGCGGAGCCCGAGCACTCCGCGATGCTCGCGATGTTCCCCGACCAGGTGCAGGGCGACCTCGCCGTGGCCGGGGGCCTGGAGTCCTCCAGCGGCTGGACCCCGACGAGCTACACGGAGGCGGCGATTCCCGGTTACGACGTCCGCGGCACCGTCTTCTGGGACTTCTCCGAGGTCAGCTCGACGGGATGCACCGGCGACGTGAGCCTGGGCAGTGCGAAGACCGGCGAGATCTGGATCGAGCGCGTGATCGGTTTCTGCTCGGCGTACATCCGGGAGTACGACAAGAACACCGCGTCGGCGAAGTAGCTCACCGTCCTTCCCCCGCACGAGCATCTGAGGAGAGGCCATGACAACCGGCACGATTCCTTCCGACCCGATTCTTGAGGTCAAGCGGCTCTCCGTGGACTTCCGGATCGCCGGCGAGTGGACACCGGCCGTGAGGGACGTCAGCTTCTCGGTTGCCAAGGGCGAGGTGGTGGCGCTGGTCGGAGAGTCCGGCTCCGGCAAGTCCGTGAGCTCGATGTCGGTGCTCGGGCTGCTGGCGCCGAACTCGCGTCGCCGGGGCAGCATCCGTTTCGGCGACACCGAGATGCTCGGCCTCGGCGAGGAGGCTCTGCGCGCCATCCGGGGCAGGAGGATCGCGATGATCTTCCAGGAGCCGATGACGGCGCTCAACCCCGTCTACACCATCGGAGAGCAGATCATCGAGGCGATCCAGTGTCACGAGCCCGTGCCGGCGGCCGAGGCCCGCGCGCGGACGCTGGAGCTGCTGAAGAAGGTCGGGATCCCGGAGCCGGAGCGCCGGATCAACAGCTACCCGCACCAGCTCTCCGGTGGTCAGCGCCAGCGCGCCATGATCGCCATGGCCATCTCCGGTTCGCCGGAGGTGATCATCGCCGACGAGCCGACCACGGCGCTCGACGTCACGGTCCAGGCGGAGATCCTGGAGCTGCTCCGCCGCCTGCGGGAGGACCTCGGCTCAGCGGTCGTCATCATCACCCACGACATGGGGGTGGTCGCCGATCTCGCCGATCGGGTGGTCGTCATGAGGCAGGGGGAGGTCGTCGAGGAGGCGCCGGTCACCCGGCTGTTCTCCGACCCGCGGCACGAGTACACCAGGAAGCTGCTCTCCGCGGTGCCGCGGCAGGAGCCCGGAGGGCACGCGGACGCGGCCACGGCCGGCGGGGGCGGGGACACGACCCTCCGCGTGTCCGATCTGGAGGTCGAGTATCCGGGGCGGCTGGGCCGCAAGGGCTTCAAGGCCGTCCACGGAGTCAGTTTCACCATCGAGAAGGGCAGGGTCCTCGGCCTCGTGGGCGAGTCCGGCTCGGGCAAGTCCACCATCGGCCGGGCGATGGTCGGCCTGGTGCGGGCGTCGGCCGGCTCCATCGAGGTCTGCGGGCAGGACGTGACGAGCCTCAGGCCCAGGCAACTGCGCGGCCTGCGCAGGAAATACTCGATGGTCTTCCAGGACCCGGGGTCGTCGCTGAACCCGCGGTTGTCGATCGGAGACTCGATCGCGGCCCCCATGATCGTGAACCGCTACGCGGATCGCCAGACCGTCCGCAAGCGGGTGCTCAGCCTCCTCGACCAGGTCGAACTGCCCACGAGCTGGGCCGACAGGTTCCCTCACGAGCTGTCCGGCGGCCAGCGGCAGCGCGTCGGCATCGCCCGCGCGCTGGCGCTCGATCCGGAGCTGCTCATCGCCGACGAGCCGACGTCGGCGCTCGACGTCTCGGTTCAGGCCACCGTCCTGCGGCTGTTCCAGGACCTGCAGGACAGGCTCGGCTTCTCCTGTCTGTTCATCAGCCACGACCTCGGCGTCGTCGAGCTGCTCTCCCATGACGTCGCCGTCCTGCAGCACGGGCGGCTGGTGGAGAGCGGGCCCGCCCGTGACGTGCTGCGCGATCCGCGTACGGACTACACCAGGAGGCTGATCGCGGCGGCGCCGGTGCCCGATCCTGTCGAGCAGACCGAGCGCCGCAGGCTCTGGCGGGAGACGGCGAGGTGACGGGGCCGACGCGCCGTCACCTCAGGTGGGAGACGACTGTCTCGTCGGGGCGCAGGTGGTGGCGCAGGGTCCGCTCGGCGGTGTCGAAGTCGTGATCGGTCAGCGCTTTCAGCAGGGTGCGGTGCTCCGGGGCGATGACTTCCAGGCGCTTGGGGCGCAGGGACACGGCGCTGACCGCGATCCGCTGGTGGCGCGGCTGCAGGGTCGCGTAGAGGTCGATCAGGATGCTGTTGCCGGTCGCCCGCACGAAGGAGTAGTGGAAGAAGAAGTCCATCTTCGCGTGCTCGGCGATGGCGTCCCGGTCACCGGCGCGGACCCGTGCCACCCGTTCGGGGTCCTCCATCCGGTCAAGATGCTCGGACAGCCCGGCCGGGATGTCGATGCTCTTGTCGCAGAGGATCTTGAAGCCGTGGAGCTCGAGCAGCAGCCGCATCTCGTAGGTCTCGAAGAGCTCTCCGGCTGTCACGCGCCGCACCTGGGCGCCTCGACGGGGCAGCAGGTCGATGAACTTCTCCGCGGCCAGACGGTGGAACGCCTCGCGTACGGGGGTGCGTGACACTCCGGCCTCGTCACAGACGAGCTTCTCCTCGAGGAACGCCCCCTCGGGGATCCGCCCGCTGAGGATCGCCTCCCGCGTCCACTGGTAGGCACGCTCGCCGGCTGTCATCGCCCGGCCGTTGCCGAGTGACTGATTCATGCCACCCCCCTGTCCATGTGTATACACAGCGTATACCACATCCCCGAAGGAGACTCCATGACGTACGAGCAGGACCGAAGGTACGCCGCATGGCTGTCCGGTCCCGGTTTCGCCGCGGCCGAGATCGTCGCCGGCCTGGGCTACGGCGCCGTGGTCCTCGACATCGAACACGGCACCTTCGACCTCGCCGACCTGGACCGTTTCATCCCGTTCCTCCGAGGGCTGAACCTCGAGGCGCTGGCGAAGGTGCTGGGGCCGGAGAGAGGGCCGATCCAGCAGGCTCTCGACTTCGGCGCCACCGCCGTCGTCGTGCCCCACATCGAGAACGCCGCGCACGCGGCCGCCGTCTGCGCGTTCGGGAAGTTCCCCCCACTGGGTGACAGGAGCTTCGCCGGCGGCAGGACCGCGCGGTACGGCGGCCACGACGACGGCTGGATCGAGCGGCAGGACCGCGAGACCCGCGTGTACCCGATGATCGAGGACGCCTTCGCCGATCTCAGGATCGTGGCCGACGCGGCCCGCGCCGTCGGCAAGCCCTGGGTGCTGCCCGCCTGGTCCACCTCCGAGAAGGCGTTCGCGCTCGAGAACGGAGCCGACCAGCTCGTCCTCACGGTGACTCCTCCGCTCCCTGAAGGAAGCGGCTTCTCGCCCCGCTTACGCGGGAGACGACGGCCAAGCCCTGACCGATGCCCGAAAGCACAAGCACCATCCTACCCGCAGGAGGCGACGGTGTCCGAGGTTCTGCCCCTGAACGCCCGAGCCTTGGCGGACCTCCCGCTCCCGACTCCCCCGTCGCCTGAAGGCGACCGTCCCCTCAGGAGGCTCTGATGGCCGGCTTCGGCGCGGCACTCGACGAGACGAACGCGCTGGCCGGCGGCCACCCTTGACAGGAGCCGCGCGCATCGGGCCCCTCGCCCGCCGGAACGCGACGCTCGTGGACACGACTGAAGCCGATGGAACAGACCGAAGGAAACGTGAGTGATGACGACACTCGTCGCCGGCGTGGTGGCGATCGCGGCACTGGCGGCCTTCGCCCAGGCCCTGAGCGGCTTCGGCTTCGCCCTCGTCGCCGTACCGCTCCTGACCCTCCTGATCGGACCCCAGACCGCCGTCACGGTGGTGACGGCCCTGGGAGGCCTGCTCGCGCTCGCCATCGCCGTCCACCAGAGGCGTCACGTCGAGCGACGGATCGCGGTCCTGGTGACCGGGGCGGGGCTCGTCGGCATGCCGCTCGGCCTGCTCGCGATCACGGTGCTGAGCGCACGCTCGCTGTCGGTGCTCATCGCCTGCGTCGTCCTGGCGTTCACCCTCCTCCTCGGCCGCGGGGTGACCCTCCGCCGCGGAGCCGGCTCCGCGGCGGCCGCCGGCTTCGTCAGCGGAGCGCTGCTGACCTCGACCGGCATGAACGGCCCTCCCGTGGTCGCGGCGTTCCAGGCGATGAAGCTGGAACCCCGCGAGTTCCGCGCGACGCTCCAGGCGACGTTCTGCGCGGGAGACGCCCTGGCCGTCCTGGGGTTCGTCGCCGTCGGCCGGCTGACCGCGGACAGCCTGCTCCTGACCGCCGCCGGCCTGCCCGGCATGGCCGTGGGCTGGTGGCTGGGAGAGCGGATCTTCGCGCGGACGGACCCGCAGCGCTTCAGAAGGATCGTCCTGGCGGTGCTGGTCGCCAGCGCGTGCACGGCCCTGATCCAGGCCGCCCTGGCCTGAGCACACGCGATCGTCGGGTCGCCCGCAGCGTCCGCCTCGATGGCCTGATCAGGGCACCGCACAGGACACGAACAGTAGGGTCAAGCGGGGAAAGCGGCGGTCGGGATACGGGGGGCACTGGGTGGACTGGATCGCTGAAGGCGTTCAGGCAGTGAGCGATCTTCCCTTCCCCCTGCTCGGGTTGGTGGCCGGAGCCATGGCGTTCGCCGAGTCGGGGCTGGGGGTCGGCTCGGTCGTCCCCGGCGAGACGGGCGTGCTGCTGCTGGGCGTCGCCGCGACCACCCCCGTGCGGTTCGCCGCCATGCTGCTGATCGTGGCGCTGGGGGTCACCGCCGGCGACCACGTCGGCTACTGGCTCGGGCACCGGTACGCCGGTCGCATGCGCGGCACCCGGGTGGTGCGACGGCTCGGAGTGCGCCACTGGGATCGCGCGACCGCCGCGCTGCACCGCCACGGCGCGGCCGCGGTGTTCGTCACCCGGCTGGTTCCGATCGTCCGCACGCTCACGCCCGCGGCCGCCGGGGCCGCGCACGTGCCCTACGGCCGGTTCCTCCCGGCGTCGCTCGCGGGTTCCCTGTTGTGGTCGGCGGTGTACGTCGGCCTCGGCGCGTTCGCCGGAGCGTCGGCCGCTCGCCTGGAGGAGCTCCTGGGTCGTTTCTCGTGGCTGCTGCTCGCGGCCCTGGCGCTGATCGTCGCGGCCGTGGCCTTGCTGCGGCGCCGGCGCCGCGCGCCGGCAGGCCACGAGGACGACGAGTCCGGCTGAGGCGCGGGCCGGCCCGGCTGAGGTCCCGGCACGGGGCGGCGCTCGACGGCTGACGCCCTGGACGGCGGGCGTGGCCGGAGGACCCACGGTGATCAGGGAGGGCGGCCCCGCGCCCGCCCGGAGGGGCGGGCGCGGCGGCCGTCTACGCGATGGGGCCGCTCCAGCGGTGGGCGGCGTACCGGTAGACCTCTGCGGCCTCCCCGTCGAAGTACGCCGAGACGCTCGCGTCGTTCCGGCCGTCGCCATCGGTGTCGGATACGCCCATCGTGATGCCGTTGAGATACCCGGTACGGCTGACGCCCGCATACCGCGTCAGCCACGAGGACCCGAGCCAGCCCGCACCGGCGAACGAGGAGCCCACGCCGACGGGCCGGTCCTCGCGAGGTCCGGCCAGCAGCATCGCGAACGGGGATCCTGCCACCCGTTCGTGGCTCTCGCCACCGGGGTAGCCGAACAGGTCGGCCTCAGGCGCGAGCGGCTGGTTGAAGGTCATGCCCTGGCAGCCGACGTTGTCGCCCAGCCTGCCGACGCTGGTCAGCACGCCCGCGGCGGACAGGACGGCGCCGTCGTGCACGGCGACGAAGCCGTAGTCGCGGTCCCGGTCGCGGAGATCGTCGAAGTCGTAGTGGCCGATGGCCTCCTTGCCGACGTAGAGGCCGTGCGGGACCGCGCCCCCGGAGTAGCCAGGGACGAAGACCCACTTGCCGAGCGCGCCCATCGGGGCCTCGACGTCCAGCATGCAGTGGCCGGCCGTCGCGACGAGGTTGCGGTACGCGGTCTGCACGGACGTACCGGTGCACCAGTGGGGCGCGAGGTCGCTGCCGATGAAGAACACCTTGCCCAGGGTCGTGGGCGCGTCCCCTACGGGCTGGACCGTCCCCTCCACCGGCGGGACGGAGTACGGGGGCCCGCTGGGGACGACGTCCGTGGCCAGCCGCTCCCCCGCGAGCCCGGTCCACACGTCGTACGGCGTGGCGTTCCTCAGGTTGGCGGCTCCGTCGGCCAACCAGAACCTGGCGACCTCCTGGGCATCGGCCATCGTGTACGCCAGCCGCACCTTCACCACGCTCGCGGCCCGGGCCGGCGCGGTGACGGTTGTGGATGCCAGCACGCTCAGGCCGATGCCTAACGCGATCAGCGCACGCCTCAAGTCGGTCTCCTGTCCGGTCATGCCCGCCCCTGTCGGCGAACAGCAAGATCATAGACCGGAAGGCCCCTAGTTTTAGATCACATGTTCGATACGAAGCCCGGTCCCCGAGCGGACGCGGAGCCATCACCCTGGCGCGGACGCCGGCCGGTGGACCCGCGACCAGGAGCCGGGCAACCCGGTCCGCACCGGTCAGACAAAGGCCGCCTGATGGGACGTTCGTGTACGATCACACGGCGGATGAGCACGCGCATCGGCTGCCGGTCGCGCGCTCTCCCGCCGGCCACGTGCCGGCACGTGGCCGGCACGTGCGGGCCACGACGGCCTGCGGCATCGCGGAAAGCTCAAGGAGCGATGTGTTCGAGTGGCGCAGCTCGCACCTGCCTCCTCCCGACCGTTTCGAGGGATGGTGCGCTCTCGTCGGGCGACACCTGATGCCCACGCGGATCAGCAGCGAGCACGAAGCCGACTTCCCGGCCGCGCTGAAGCTGCTGCAGCTGGGCGAGATCACCGTGTCGGCGCCGAGGTACCCCGACCTGCGCACGCTCCGCACCTCGAGGATGATCCGCCAGTCGGACCCGGATCAGTGGTGGGTGGCGCTCGTGTGCACCGGGAGGATGTGGCTGGAGCAAGCAGGCTCCACGGCCGATCTGGCGGTCGGCGACCTGGTGCTGATGGACACCTCCCGGCCGTACGACAGCGGGGTGCTCTGCCGAGACGGCGGCCTGTCCGGCATCATCTCGCTGCAGTTGCCGCGCCGGGCGCTGCCCGTGCCCGAGCAGCGGTTACGCCGGCACGTGGGCCGGCCGGTGTCGTCGGCCCGCGGGTCAGGAGCGCTGCTCGCCCAGTTCCTTCGCGGTCTGATCCGGGAGGGCGGGACACTGGGCTCCGCAGAGGACGCCTCGCTGGGGAAGGTGGCGAGCGAGCTCGCCACCGTCTTCCTGGCGGGGCTGGCCGACGCGACGCGCACGCTACCGGAGGCGACTCGCCACCAGGCGCTCGCGCGGGAGATCAAGCTGTTCATCCGGCGGCACCTCGGAGAGCCGGCGCTGGCTCCGCCGGCGATCGCCGCCGCCCACAACGTCTCCGTACGCCACCTGCACCACGTCTTCGAGGAGGAGGCGCAGACCGTCAGCGAGTACATCCGCCGGCAGCGGCTGGAACGCTGCCGCGCGGACCTGGCCGATCCCCACCACGACCTGCGTCGCGTCGCGGAGATCGCCGGGCGCTGGGGCTTCCGGGACGCCGCCGCCTTCAACCGCGCCTTCAGGAGGGCGTACGGCATGCCCCCTGGCGAATACCGGAGATCTCTCAGGACGCGGCACCAGCCGGCAGACGCTCCCTGCCGTCCGGCCGCGCCGCGCGAGAGGGACGGCGGCGCGTGAGCACGCGGGCGGCCGGACCGCCGGCCGCGGCTTGCGCCGGGTGCCAACGTTCGTGCGCTGACGGTCAATGACCGTCATGCGGATGCCTCGCTAGAGTCTCGTCCCGCACAGTCGTCGAGGGGGCCGCCTGTCCGCACGTCAGTGTCCGTCTTTCACTCCGTCACACCGCTCCGCGGTCGCTGCCTTTCGTGAGGGGCGGGTCGCGGACGAAGGCTGACCGTGAAGCGTGGGGGAAGGATGCCGGAGACGAACGCGGCGTGGTCGAGACGTGCCGTGCTGCTGGCCGGAGGGCTGCTGGTCGCCGGGTGCGGCGGGCAGCGCAGGCCGCTCATCGAGAGCGAGGACTACGATTCCGGCACTTCGGGCATGCAGCGTCTGCGACCGTTCCTGGAGCGCCGGGCCAGAGCGTTGAAGGACCGTGACGAAGGCGCCTACCTGGCCGGTCTGGACACGTCAAACGACAAGCTGATGCGGTACGAGAAGCTGGTCTTCGCGAACCTGCGCCAGTTCGAGCTCGAAGACGTCCGCCACCTCACCGGACCGACGATCGAGCAGCGCATGTCCGGCGGGGAGAGCCAGTTCAAGCCGGTCATCCGGGTGCTGAAGCTGACCGCGGACGCCGGGCCGGGCGACATCGCGCCCGCCGAGTCGTTCGTCTACCGGATGAAGGATGACGTGGTCACCGGCATCACCCGCGTGACCAGGGAGAACCCGAGCGGCAGCGCGCCGCCGGCCGAGGCGCCCTGGCACACTGACGCGCTGAAGGTCGTCCAGGTCGGCGAGAAGGTGTGGCTGGCGGGCGACCGCAGCGCCGGCGACCTGGACCGGTACGCGGCCGCCGCCGACCGGGAGCTGCGCATGCTCGAACGCCTGTGGGGGGACCGGCTCACGTACCCGGGACACGTCCTGTTCTTCACGCGTGACGCCGCGAACTACCGGCAGTGGTTCGGCCTGGGCTCCGCCGGCGACTTCAACCCGGAGATCCTCGGCTTCCAGATCCGGCAGCGCGGCGTGGGCAAGAACGGCCAGCTCTACCAAGGCGAGTACGCGGCCTCCCGGATCGTGGTCAACCTGCGCAACCACCAGGGCGCCGATCCGGCGAGCACCATCCGCCACGAGCTGGCGCACGCGGTCACCGCACGGGCCACGATGACGAACATCGGCGAGCTGGGCCCGCCGACCTGGGCCGTCGAAGGTTTCGCCCGGTACACCGAGACCATCGGCAACCAGGCGAGGGCCGCGCAGGTCCGGGCGGGTGTGGCGGCCGGGGTACGGGCCGGGAAGTTCCGCGGCGCGCCGCCCTCGAACAAGGACTTCTACGGCCAGGACATCCACTTCAACTATGAGCTCGGCTCGTCGGTGTTCAGCCTGGCCGAACGGCTCAAGGGCCGGGACGCGGCGGTGGAGCTGTACGCGCGGGTGATCGAGCGCCCCAGCACCGGCGCCTCCTTCTTCGAGCTGCCGATCTTCGACGGGATGGCCAGGGACGTGCTCGGGTTGTCCGCGTCGGCGTTCCGCGGCCGGTGGACCGCCTTCGTGCGGAACGGTGGGTGAGGTGGGCACACGCTCCCGCTGGATCCTGATCCTCGCGGCCGGTCTGGCAGCCTTCCTCGCGGCCGGCGCCGGCGCGTACCTGTATGCCCGGGACCTGCGCGCCGGCCAGGTGACACAGTCCTGCGGCTCGCGTGACTGCATCCCAGGGCTCGAGGCGTCCGCGCTGCTCGACGCGTTGCGGGGCCGCGGGCACACCTGCGAGGACAAGTCGCGTGGCTCCTGGATGTGCGAGATGGTGGTGGGCTCGGTCCACTTCGAGGCGTGGGTGGAGTCCTCGGACGGGGGTGTCTACCGCCTCTCCCCCCGGGTCTTCCACGCCGACGAGGATCCGCTCACCGAGGCCGGTCTGGCCTACCTGACCTGGTTCGCCGTCCTCCCCTACCGGGACGACCCGGCGGCCACGGCCGAGATCCGCGACTGGCTGACCGCGCAGGTGGATGCCGGCAAGGACACCCAGGCCACGATCCTCGACTACACGTACGTGTTGCGTACCTCGGAGAAGGCCCACGTCCGGCTCGACATAAGGATTCCCACTTGACCATGGGCCAGCGTTCCCCCGACGGCAGGTTCTGGTGGGACGGCACGGGCTGGCGCCCGGTCCAGCCCCCGCCTCCCTTTCCCTTCCAGCACGCCCCGTCGCCGGCACCTTCGCCGCCCCGGCCGCCGCGGCGGAGGGCTCTCCTCCTGCCGCTCGCCGGCGTCGTGATCGCGGCGCTCGTCCTGGGCGGTGTGCTGGGAGGCGCCGTGGGCCTGCTCACCACCGAAGTACGGGCCAGCACCGCCGCACCCGCCTTCGCCGACGACTTCCCCGATGTCGGCGACCAGTACCTGCCCGGCGTGACCCTGACCTTGATCGTCGACGAGTGGATGAAGAAGGCCAACTCCTGGACGTGCGCCAACAAGCCCGGCAACCCGGACACGTGGAGCATGGCCAAGCAGCACATGCGGTGCCAGCCGAAGGGCGACGACGGGCGCAGGTACGTGGACATCGAGTACGACGCCGCCGACAGGATCAGGGTGGTGAAGGCCACCTGCCATCTCGGCACCTACGAGGACGCCTGCACCACGGTCTTCGCCACGATGGCCGACGCGGCCCTCGTTCCGCAGCCGAAGTTGCGCGAGCGCGCGCGGAGCTGGGCCCAGAAGAACGCCGCCAGCGAGCGGGCCACGATCATCGGCGGCCTCCGGCTGCAGGCCAGCCTGTCCCCGCACGCCCTGCGCATCACCCCCGAGTCCTGAGCCGAGCGCCCCTGGACGACAATCCGGGCATCGACCGGAGCACCAACGCACAGCCCCACGCCACCGCCGACAGCAGCCGGTTGGGCAACAGTCGCATGGCGCCAGCACCGTGCCGAGGGCGAAGCCGAGCCCGATGCCGAGCGCGGTCAGCTCCAGCGTGAGCAGCGCGGTTGCGGCCAGCCAACGCAGCGGACGGCGGGCGGTCACCACCTCCAGGGGGCGTTCCGCCTCCTGGAGGGCGGGAGCCTCGGCCCCGGGCAGCGTCATGGCCGGCCCTCCTGCCGAGACCTGACGGTTGCGCGCCCGCGTCAGGCGAGAGTGAGAGCGGTCGCGGACGCCGTTCGTCACCCGGAATCGCGGGCGAGGGGCCCGGACAAGCTCCTCGCCAGCAGACCGAGCAGCGCGTCCGCGGCCTTGCCGAGCAGGGCGAGCAGCAGAATCGACAGCAGCAGGATGTCCGTCCTGCCGGTGTTCTGACTGTCGATCAGCAGGAAGCCGAGCCCCATGGACGAGGCGATCAACTCGGCCGCGACCAGAAACAACCAGCCCTGGGCGAGGCCGAGCCGCAGCCCGGCGAGGACGGCGGGTGCGGCGTACGGGAGCTGGATGCGGGTGAGCAGGCCCACCCCGCGCAGCCCGTACGCGCGGCCGGCCTCGACCAAGTGCGGATCCACGTGGGCCAGCGCCGTGGCGACCGTGGTGTAGACGGGGAAGAAGGCGCCGATCGCCACCAGGACAATCTTCGGGGCCTCGGCGATGCCCAGCCAGAGCACCAGCAGCGGCACCCACGCGAGCGACGGCACCGCGCGCAGGGCGGCGACGCTGGGTGCGAGCAACGCCCTGACCGGCGGATACAGGCCGACCGCCGCTCCCAGCACCAGTCCTGCGGCCGCACCGGTAGCGAAGCCCAGCAGGACACGCTGCCCGCTGATCGCGACGTGCTGCCAGAGTTCGCCGCGCCGAACCAGCTCCGCCACCGCCGCCAGGACCGTGGAGGGCGCGGGAAGCTGCGCCGGGGTGAACACACCTGCGGTGGCGGCGACCTGCCAGGCGGCCAGCACGATCAGCGGCACCACCAGCCCCGCGGCGATCCGCCCCGGCCGCGACGACCAACGCCCGCCTGCACGCGGCCGCCCGACGCCGGCCGGGCGGGAGGCGGGACCGTCGGCACGCTCGGTCACGAAGACGCCTGCGCCTTCTCCGCGAACTGGAGCTCGAGCAGCGAGTCCAGCGCGTTACGGGCCTCCGCCTCCGAGCGCACTTGGCTCTCCCGGACGAGGGTCGGCAGGATGCGCTCCAGCACCGCGCGCTGCTCGGCGCCGGGCACCGGACTGATGTCCGCTCCCGTCCGCTCCTTCAGCACCACCGAGGCGACCTCCAGGGCGAGCTTGGCCTCGGCCGCCAGCAACTGAACGGCCTCGTCCGGGTGCGCGGCGACCCACGCGCGCGCCCGCTCGTAGGCGTCGATCACCTTCTGCGCGAGGTCCGGATGCTCGGTGAGGAAGCCCTCGCGGGCGTTGAGGAAGCCGTAGGAGTTGAAGGCCGGGTTACGGTAGACGAGCTTGGAGCCGGCATCCACCTGGCTCTGCGCCATCAGCGGGTCGAGCCCGGCCCAGGCGTCGACGTCGCCGCGTTCGAGCGCCGTTCTGCCGTCGGCGTGCTGCAGGTTGACGACATCGATGTCCGTGCCGCCGAGTCCTGCCTCCTTAAGCGCCTGGAGCAGGAAGAAGTACGGGTCCGTGCCCTTGGTCGCGGCGACTTTCTTGCCCTTGAGCTGCTTCACCTCGGTGACGGGCGAGTCCTTGGCCACGACGAGCGCCGTCCATTCGGGCCTGGTGTAGATGCCGATCGTCTTGATCGGGGTGCCGTTGGCCCGAGCCTGCAGCGCGGCGGCGCCGGCGGTGGAGCCAACGTCGATGGTCTCGGCGCGCAGGTTCTCGTTGGCCTTGTTGCTGCCGGCCGACAGCACCCAGGTGACCTTGGTGCCCCTGAGCTCGTTCTCCAGCCAGCGTTGCTTGCGGATGACCAGGCTGAGCGGGTTGTAGTAGGCGTAGTCCAGCCGCAACTGCCCTTGCGCGGGCGGCACGGCGCCGCTCTCACCCTGCACGCAACCGGTGGTCAGGGCGGCGAGCAGGGCGGTGGTGAGCAGGAAGCGGCGGTGGATCATCTTTCTCACGGGGCTGCCTCTTGTGCGGGGACGGGCCGGGGAACGCTGAGTCGCGCCAACAGGTCGGCGCGGAGCGCGGCGAGTTCGGGGTGGGCGCGGTCACGCGGCCGGGGATGAGGCACGTCGAGCGCGGTCAGGACGGTCGCGCCCGCATCCGGCGGGCTGCTGCCGAGCAGAACCACCCGGTCGGCCAGGTGCAGGGCCTCGTCCACGTCGTGGGTGACGAGCAGGACCGTGGTTCCAGCGCCGCACTGCACGTCGGCCAGCAGGTCCTGCATGCGCAGCCGGGTGAGGGCGTCCAGCGCGGCGAACGGCTCGTCGAGCAGCAGCACGCCTGGCCGCCTGGCCAGCGCCCTGGCGAGCGCCGCGCGCTGGGCCATGCCGCCGGACACCTGGCGCGGCCGGTGCCCGTGGAAGCCGGCCAGGCCGACGACGTCGAGCCAGTGCCGGACCATGCGGTCACCGTCCGCCCGGCCGGTGCCCTTCGGCAGGCCGAGGGCGACGTTCCCGGCGAGGTCGCGCCAGGGGAGCAGCCGCGGCTCCTGGAAGACCACGGCGCAGCGCTCGTCGATCCCCCGGACAGCGCGGCCGTCCACCAGCACCTTTCCGGCTGCCGGGGCTTCCAGCCCGGCCACCAGTCGCAGCAGGGTCGACTTCCCGCAGCCCGAAGGGCCCAGGATGGCCACGATCTCGCCCGGCGGGATGTCCAGTTCGATGTCCCGCAGGACGACGTGACCGTTGCCGAAAGTGTGGCCGAGGCCGCGCAACCCCACCCCTGCCCCCATGCCCCACCCATTCCACGCAATTCCTACATAATTTGCATGATTTTGGCATGCCTGATCCAGTTTGTGAAGGGGTCACGTCAAGCCCTGGCCAGGGCGTGCAGCTCGGCCTGAGGGCGGGGACGGGCCATCGGCCAGCAGGCCGCCCGTCCCGCGCCGCACACCAGCACCGGCACGTTCTCCAGATCACGAGTTCTGCTGGGATAGATCGGTCGCGCGCCGGGCATCGTAGCGGCCACGGGCGCCCTCGATGTCGTCATGGTGCTCCACCGCCCAGTCGATCAGCCCCCAGACCCGCTCGAGCAACGTGCGGCCGAGCGGCGTCAGTTCGTAGTCGACGCGGGGCGGCACCTCGGCGTACACGCTGCGGGTGACCAGCCCGTCGCGTTCGAGCACGCGCAGGGTGGTGGTCAGCATGCGCTGGCTGATACCGGGAACCGTGCGCCTGAGCTCGTTGAAGCGGCGCGGGCGGGCACCGAGCTCGTTGACGACCGACAGAGTCCACTTGTCGCCCACACGGTTCAGGACGTCGCGGACCTGGCAGGTCATCTCGTCGCGCGCTTTGAGCACGGAGCTCGCACCGCTGGCGGGCCTGTCGACGTGCAAGGGTTCCCTCCACTTCACCGAGGCAGGAAAAAGTGCCTACTTCCGATAGGGATATAGCGTTACCCAGAATGGTTCCGATCACCCGTCAGAACCATCTCTCATCTCAGGGGATACATCATGTCCGTGCAAACTGTCGTGCCCGACGAGACGTTCGCCGCCCCCGCGCCCGCCGGGCAACTGGACCGCGCCGCCGCCGCGTTGCGCGACAACGGCTTCATCGTGCACGTCGTCGACAGCGCCGCCGAGGCCCGCGAGCTCGTCACCGGGCTGATCCCCGGCGACGAAAGCGTCTTCACCACCTCCAGCGAGACGCTCCGGCTGTCCGGCATCGCCGCCGACCTCGACGAGTCGGGCCGGTTCGCCTCCGTCCGGGCCGGAGCCGAGGACCATAGGGGCGACGTGCAGGCGGTCGTCCGCCTCGGCGCCACTGCGGAGTACGTCGTGGGCAGCGTGCACGCGGTGACCGAGGAGGGCCACCTGGTCATCGCCTCAGCCAGCGGCAGCCAGCTCGCGCCGTACGCGTCGGGAGCGCGCAAGGTCGTCTGGGTGGCCGGCGCCCAGAAGGTGGTGCCGGACCTGGAGACGGCGCTGCGGCGGGTCCGCTCGTACAGCCTGCCGCGCGAGCACCAGCGGCTCCAGGAGTTCGGGCAGTCGTCGTTCATCGGCAAGATCCTCATCGTCGAACGCGAGGCCCTGTCGGACCGGGCCACGGTCGTGCTGGTGCGTGAGCCCATCGGCTTCTGATCCTCCAAACAAGGTCCTGATTGCCCCCCGGGGGCGCGAGGACACGAGGTGCCCGGCTGTGCACCCCGCTGGGGCGGACTCACTCCGGCGACAGGCGGCCCTCGCCCATACGCGGACGGCGGCGGTGGGCGCGGGCCTGCTACTCCTGGGTATCGAGCCCGGAGTCACGGCCGGGAACGTCCGCCTCACCGGCGGCTGGACCCACACCGGCATCGTCCCGGACTGTCCACCAGGGCCAGCCCGCCTCCCGGCCCAGCGCCAGCAGCAGGACCGGTGCGCCGAACCCCAGCGTGGTCAGCACCGCTCCCAGGCCGCCCGGTCCGCTCCCGCGCACCGTGATCGGATCGCGGGGCTCGTCCCGATGGACGCCACACCGTCGACCGTCGTCGCCGGCACCACGGCTTCGATCATGGAGTCGGGCTGCGCGGCGGGAGGCACCGCCTCGATCGGCGCCCATTCTTCCGACAAGTTACTATATGTAATTGATTACTGACTCTTGGCGATAGTCACATCTAGGCTCTTTCTCGTGATCGGTTGGGGGGAGTTGCTCAAACGTCTGCTGGTCGGCCGGGCCTTGCGCAGCGAGGAACTGCGCCAGCGGCTGCTGTCCAAGCGGTTGGCACTGCCGATCTTCGCCTCCGATCCGCTGTCGTCCGTGGCCTATGCCACCCAGGAGATCTTGCTGGTGTTCACCATGGCTGGGCTGGCCTATGTGCACCTGGCTGCCTGGGTGGCAGCCGCCGTGGTCGCCTTGCTGGTCGTGGTGGTGGTGTCCTACCGGCAGGTGGTGTACGCCTATCCTGGCGGTGGTGGTTCGTATGCGGTCGCATCGGCCAATCTCGGACCGTCGGCCGGCCTGGTGGTGGCCGCAGCGCTGTTGGTGGACTACGTGATGACGGTGGCGGTGTCGGTCGCCGCGGGCGTGGACAACATCATCTCCGCGTTCCCTGTCTTGCACGAACACCGCGTGGGATTGGCGGTGGGATTCGTGGCTGTGCTGGCCACGATGAACCTGCGCGGCGAACGAGAGTCGGGCCGGATCTTCGCCGCGCCGACCTATCTGTTCACCGGCGCTGTGCTGGTGATGTGCGCGGCCGGCCTGGCCGGCTGGATCACGGGAAATGCGCCGGTGGCCGAGTCCGCGGCCAGGCAGATAGGCCCTGAACCGGGCTATGAGCATCTGACGAGCCTGGCGTTGGTGGCGTTGATCCTGCGCGCGTTCTCCAGCGGCTGTACGGCCCTGACCGGTGTAGAGGCGATTTCCAACGGGGTCCCGGCGTTTCGGCGCCCCAAGGCACGCAACGCCGCGACCACCCTGGCCGTCATGGGACTGATCGCAGTGACGATGTTCGCCGGGGTCACCACGTTGGTACTGATCGCCCAGGTGCACATCGCCCCCGATCCCTGCCAGCTGAGCGGCACCGGTCCAAATTGTGCGGATCTGCCGCAGCGCACCGTGATTGCCCAGGTGGCCGCCGCCGTCTTCGGCGGGCATCACAGCATCGGATTCTTCGCCGTCCAGACGGCCACCGCCCTGGTACTGGTGCTGGCCGCCAACACAGCCTTCAACGGGTTCCCGCTGCTCGCCTCGATCCTGGCCCAGCATGGCTACCTGCCCAGGCAGCTCTATACCCGCGGCGACCGGCTGGCCTTCTCCAACGGCATCCTCGCCTTGGCCGCCGTCGCAGCAGCACTTTTGTGGGCTTTTCAGGCATCCGTGACCAACCTTATTCACCTGTACATCCTGGGTGTATTCACCTCCTTCACGCTCTCCCAAGCAGGCATGGTCCGGTACTGGAGCCAGGCCCTGGGCACCGCATCCAACGCCAAGCTCCGACGTCACCACCAGATTGCCCGCGTCATCAACGCCGCAGGTGCCGCGGCGACCGGCCTGGTCCTGGTCATCGTGATGGCCACCAAGTTCACCGAGGGCGCCTATCTGGCAGTGGCCACGGGTGTGCTGCTGTGGACGATGATGCGCGGCATCCGTCGCCACTACGACAGGTTTGCCCGGGAGTTGGCCGTCACCGACGCCGCCGCGCAGTCCGTCGCGCCCGCACGCGTCTCTACCGTGGTCGTGGTGTCTCGGGTCGACGCACCGACCATGCGCGCCCTGGGCTACGCCCGAGCCTTTCGCGCCGACCATGTGGAGGCGGTCACGGTCGCCATCCACCGGGAAGACAGCCAGGCCTTGCTGGCCCAATGGGATTCTTCCGGCCTTGACGTCCCGCTGAAGGTTCTCGACTCCCCTTATCGGGAGATCACCCGTCCGATCACAGCCTATGTCCGCTCCATCAAGCGCAGGAGCCCACGCGATGTGGTCAACGTGATCATCCCGGAGTACACCGTCCGACGTTGGTGGGAGAACCTGCTGCACAACCGGACCACGCTGTGGCTGAAGAACCAGCTCATGTTCATCGACGGCGTCGTGGTCATCAGCGTCCCCTGGCGACTGCCGTCCTCACACCGCATCGCCCGTCAACCACTGCACCGCGCCCCCGGGAGCGTCCGGCGCGGCGAACCCGACCCCGCACTCCATCCAAACGAGCAGGGCACTCCCCCGCCCGGATCCACCTCTGGCTAAGCCGGGGCTCCGCTAGCGCACGCCAGCCGAGGTTGACCTTGCTGGCGGCTGACCGCGCCGGCGTCGTTCTTCTTCGGCGAGCGCATCGATGCCGTCATCATCGGGTCCTTTTGCTGGCGTCGGTCGGATTCGGGTCGAGCCGGCCCCGCGCTGCCCTCGCTGGCCCGGGCCTGCCGGAGCCTCCACCAGTTCCTGACCCGGGAGACCTGACCGGCGGCGGTGTGCGGGATGGGCGGGCCGCGCCGCGGGCCATGGGGCGATCCCAGACCGAATTCGTCAACGGCGCGGCCACGCGGCCATCCCGTCAGCTATAAATCAGCTGCCGCACACCGCCGACGAAGGGGCGCCCCATGGCCAGAGCGCGCCAGAAGAGGCGTTCCGCATCCGCCGCTCCCGCCAAGGAGGCGGGAGGGTGGACGGCCATGCGGACGTGGCTGGCGGGGATCGTCAGCGCCGTGATCGTCGCGGCGGTCGGGGTCGTGTTCTCCGCCTGGTACAACGCGAGCGGCTCCGACGCCGTCGACGGCATCAGCGGCGAGCCCCCGATCAAGGTCGGCCACGTGGCCGTCGACCACGCCGCGCAGGACACCGCCCTGCGGGAAGCGGTGACCGACCCGGCGGACCGGGCGCTCCTGCTGGGCAGCGCGTCCGGCTCGCGACGTGACGCGGTCATGGCGCGCCACGACCGGGCGCCGGTGGAGACGGCCGAGCTCACCGTCGTCCTCGTCGGCAACCGCAGCAGCCTGCGCATCGTCGACATCCGGCCGCGGGTCCTCGACCGCAAGCCCGTCTCGGACGGCGCGCTGTTCGTCCACAGCCCCGCCGGAGAGGCCGCCACCGTCGAACTCTCCGCCGACCTCGACGAACCCGCACCCCGCTTCACCTCTCCCGAAGATCCGGACATCTCGTACTTCAGGAAGAAGCAGATCGACCTCAAACGGGACGAACGGGTCACGCTTGCCCTGACGGTCACGGGCACGGCCGCCTACTACGCCTTCGACCTGGTCATCACCGCGCTCGCGGGGGACCGGACCGAGCAGGTGACGGTGCAGGGGCCGGACAGCACCCCGTTCCGGGTGACCGGCACCTCCAGTTCCTATCGCGCCTACTACACGACCTCCCCGCTCGGCGGCTGGCAGCCGATCTCCAGGAGCGGCGCGTGCGCGATCGAACGGAAGCTCGCCAAGGCCGGGAAGTGCTGACCCCGCGCCGGTACCGGTCCGCCGCGCTCCTGCTCGTGGTCATCCTGGCGGCGTGCCCGGCCGCGGCCGTGGACACCACGCTCGCCCGCGTACCCGTCGAATGGCGTGCGTCGTGGTCGGTGCCCGCGGACGCCGAGAACGGCGTCGAGTTCCTGGGGACCGCGGGCCACGCCGTGTCCGACCGGGCGGTCGCCGTGGCGACCCGCCAGGGCACCGTACGCGTGCACGACCCTCGCACGGGCACGCTCCAGCGCACCATCCCCGCCGACCCGGCCCGGCCCGCGCCCGTCACCGGCGTCTGGATCGCGGGCGGCACGCTCGCCGTCGCCAGAGGAGAACCGGACGGCACCCAGCAGACCCTGTACGGCCACGACCTGGGGACGGGCGCGCCGCTGTGGCGGCGCACGATCACCACCGGCCACCGTCAGCCCCGGCTCGGCGACACCGGCTTCTACCACGGCCCGCGCATCATGGCGACCGAGCGCGGCATCGTGGTGTTCGAACGGCTGGACGAACCCCTCGACATCCAGGCCCTCGACGCGCGGACCGGAACGACCACGGCCAGGGTGACCTACCCGCGAGGCTGCCGGCTGACCGGCGCCGCGACAACCCGATCGGTGCTCCTGCTCAGCTACTGCCAGGGCAACGCGCTGCGGCTGGCCTCGATGGATCCGCGTACCCTGCGGCAGGTGTGGACGCGCCTGTTGCCGTCGACGGCCTCCCCCAAGGACGGGGGCCCGCCGATCCGGCTCACGGCCAACGCCGAAGGGTACGCGCGCGCCAGGGCGGGCGAGGACGACTTCTTCTTCGGGCCCGGCGGCCGTGTGCTGTCCACCGGCTCGAAGACCGCCAAGGTCACGGATCCCGACCGCTGGAACCCGCCCCTGTACGCCGGCTCCTTCACCGTGGCGAACGACCAGGGCCGTACCCTGCAGGACTCCACGTGGCCGCTGCCCGCCTACCTGATCTCCGTGGACCCCGGCACCGGACGGCTCGCCGGGCTGCCCGTCGACCTGCCCGCTCACCTCGTCTCCCTCGCCGGGGCAAGCCAGGACCTGGCCTTCGTGCTCAGCCATGTCCCCGGGGACGAGCGGCTCACCGCGTACAGGCTGATCTATGGGACCGCCCGCCCGAAGACCGCCTGGCCGGACGCTTGCGGCCTGCTGACCGGCCGCGACCTGTCGGCCTTCGCGGACGGCTACCGCGCGGTCCCCGCGACGGACGGCGCGGCGAGATGCGACTGGATACCGCCGCGTGACGACGGCGCCGTCGTCACGCTGTCCGTGGAATGGGTGTCGTCGTCGCATGCGAGCGCGCGCAGGTTGTACACCGCCGAGACCGCCGCCATCAGAGCGACCGGCGACATCGACCCCACCACCGAGGCGCCGGGCTTCCTGTCCTTCACCGTGCACGAGACGAACGGCTCCTACGGCGCGACGATCATCAACGCGGGCCCCGTCGTCGTCCGGCTGACCTCGTCGTCGCGGCAGGCGGTGCGGCTCGTCTCGCCGCTGCTGCGCGACCGGCTGCTCGCCCGGTACGAGCCGGGTGCCCGGCCTCCCGCCGCCGTGCGCGAACGCGGGTGGAGCTTCCCGACCGACGCGGCCGTGCGTACCGCGCCGGTGGTGACCGGCGGCGTCGTCTACGCCACCAGCCGCGACGGCACGGTGTCCGCGCTGGACGCCGCCACCGGCGCGGTGCGGTGGCGCTATCGGACGGGCGGTCCCGTGGTGGACGACCACGTGGTGGCGCACGGCGCCGTGTACGCGGCCGGCGGCACCGGCAGGGTGGTGGCGCTGGACACCGCCACCGGCCGCCCGAGGTGGAGCCGGAAGATCATCGTCATGGGCGACCTGGTGGTCGCGGCGGGCCGCCTCTACCTGTGGACCAGGCGCCCCGCCTGGTCCCTGAAGGCCGAACTCGTCGTGCTCGACGCCGCCTCCGGCAGGCGGCTGTGGGGCTTCGAGCCGGCGGGCGACATGCTCGCCCCCGAGCCCGTGCTGGCCGGCGACGTCGTCCTCACCGGCAGCGACCACGGCATGATGTACGCCCTGGACCCCGCCACCGGAACCCGGCGGCGACATCACCGGCTCGGCGCGGAACACGACCGCGTCCTCCTGCTCCGGGCCGGCGCCACCGTCTACGCCACGAGTGGCGACGGCGGCGTGCACGCCCTGGACGCCGTCTCGGGCGAGGTCCGGTGGAGGACCCGGATCGACGGCGCCATCTCCTCCCGCCCCATGGTGGCCGGCAGGACCGTCTACGTGGGCGACGACGAGGGCACCACGCACGCGCTGGACGCCGCCACCGGCGCCCGCCTGTGGGACTTCCCGGCCAAGGGCGACCAGCCCCTGTTCACGTGGAGCGCCGCCGTGGCGGACGGGCTCGTGTTCACCGCCGGACCCGACCGTACGTTGTACGCGCTCGACACCGCCACGGGCATGATGCGCTGGCGTCTCCCGCTGCCCGGTGGCCGCGACGCCGGCCCGGTGGCGGCGGCCGGATCCGTCCACGTCTCGGACCGCGAGGGGACGCTCTATGCCCTCGACCCGGCCACCGGCACGGTGCGATCGACGTTCCGGACGGGCGGCACCGCCGCGACTGTCCCTGTCGTGGCCGGCGGCTTCGTCTATGTCGGCAGCTCCAACGGGAACCTGTACGCCCGGCCCACGCCGCCCGGTGCTTCGTGAGGCCCTCGTGTGCCAAGGTGATCGTGGGCAGGCCTGTTCTGGCATGACCACGATCGCATGGTCAAGGCGTGGGAGTGACGCTTGGTCGTTTTCGCATGCACCGGATGCGGTGCCGTACTCACTGCGAGATTGTCGCGGGTCGAGCTTCCCGACCACGCCGACCAGACGTACGGTCACGACCTGCTTCCGGCGCTGCTGGAGCCCGGAACCTACGCGGTGCGCCCCGAACCCTCCGGGCCGCCGTGGCGGCCATGGGACGAGGTCGGTGCGCACGAGGCGGAGGCCCGTGGCGTCTATCTGCCGGTGTCTCGCCTGCCGTACGGACCCCGCGGAACGGTCGCGATCGCGCCCGGGGATGTCCGCGGCACCGTTCTCATCCCGGAGCGGTGTGACGGCTGCTGCTGCGGCCTGGACGAACGGAACGGCCCCAACCTGGCGTGCGAGCAGTGCGGGCTGGCCGTGGCGACCCGCGTCGACGACTGCGGGGTTGCGCGCCGTCCACGACCGTGTGAGGGATCGCCGGCACACCTTGCCGTGCTTCTGACGAGCCGGCCTGGCCGGTGCCATCCCCTGCTGAGCAGGGGCACAGGAGGCACCCGGGTTGGCATCGGTGGCGAGGTCACCGGGTGGCCGGGCGGCGAGGGCGAGGCCGGCGCAGCACCGTGCCCGGCCGCGCGCCGGTGGGCGAGCCGTCGGCGAGTACGGCGACGCCGGCCACCAGGACGGCGGCGAAGCCGGTGGACAGCTGCCAGGGATCCGTGTAGGTCGAACGGTCGGCGACGGTCCCGGGGTCGAAGACCGCGATGTCGGCCACCGCCCCCTCGGCGAGGCGGCCGCGGTCGGCCATTCCCAGCCGCCGGGCCGGTAGCCCGGTCATCTTGCGTACGGCCTCGGGCAGGTCGAGCACGCCGAGTTCGCGAACGTACCGTCCCAGCACCCGCGGGTAGGTGCCGAAGCTGCGCGGGTGCGGCAGCCCCGCGCCCTGCGGCCGCAGCACCCAGCCGTCGCTGGCGACCGACACCATCGGGTGGCGCAGCACCGTGACGACGTCCTCCTCGCTCATCGCGTGGTTGACGATCTTCACCGAGGCGCGGTGTGCCGCGAGGACCCGCAGCGCGGCCTCCGCCGGATCGGTGCCCTCGCGCCGCCCGATCTCGGCGATGCTGTCGCCGACGGCACCGCTGTAGGGTCCGTCCGCCAGCTCGGCGAGGATGACGCCCTCGGGGTCGACGTCGCGGCCGAAGCGGGCTCTCAGGCCCTCGGCCACCCGTTCGCGATCGGCGGGGTCGGCCAGCCTGTGCAGCAGGGCGGGAGGCCCGCCGTCCATGCTCCACAGAGGGAGCCGCGAGGTCAGGGTGGTGCTGGAGGCGGTGTACGGGTACACGTCGGCGGTGGCGTCCACGCCGCGCTCCCGCGCCCGGTCCAGTTCGGCGAGCGCGGTGACGACGGAGCCGTGGTTCTCCGGTCCCATCGCCTTGAGGTGGGAGATCTCCAGCCGGCCGCCGGCGGCCTCCGCCGCGCCCAGCGCCTCGCGTACGGCGGGCAGCAGCGCCCCCGACTCGTTGCGCATGTGCGTCGAGTACAGCAGGCCCGCCGCCGCCGCTTCGGCCACCAGCGCGCGTACCTCCTCCTCGGTGGCGAAGGAACCCGGGGCGTAGATCAGGCCGGTGGAGAAGCCGTAGGCGCCCTGGGCCGCCGCCGCGTGGAGCAGCGCGCGCATCGCGCCGAGCTCGGCGGGCTCGGGGGGCCGTTCGGCTCCCTCCATGACGGCGACCCGCAGCGCCGCGTGCCCGACCTGCAACGCCAGGTTGACGGCGGGCCGCGCGCCGGACACCGTGGCCGCGAATCCTTCGGTGTCGGTGAAGTCCCACCCGGTCTCGGGAGCGAGGAAGTCGCTCCACTCGCGCAGCAGGCCCGCCGGATCCTGCGGGAACGGCGACCACCCGCAGTTCCCCGTCACCAGGGTCGTCACTCCCTGGTGGAGCTGGGTGGTGGCCTGGGGCCAGCCTTCGATGCTGAAGTCGGCGTGCGAGTGCAGGTCGATGAAGCCCGGCGTGACCGCCAGACCCGAGGCGTCGACGGTGGTGCGGCCCTTCGGCGGGTCGCCGCCGGCGGGGCGGGCGATCCGGGTGATCCGCCCGCCGTCGAGGCCGAGGTCCGCCCGGTAGCCGGGGGCGCCGGTGCCGTCGATCAGGGTGCCGCCACGGACTACGGTGTCGTGCTCCGTCACTGTGCTCATCCTCCAGGTGTCGCGACGTCCAGCAGGCCGTATCCCGGTCTCATGGGGACAGGAGGAGCAGGATGACCGTGTACATCAGGCAGGCCGGGACCAGCAGCAGCCACCCCGTGATCATCATGTTCGGCAGGTTCGAGGAGCGGGCCAGGCCCATCGCGCCGACCATGTTGCCGTTGGGGAAGGGGCCGTAGGTGTCGGCCTTGGAGGCGAACAGCAGCACGACCGTCCACGCGCCGACGCCGACGCCGATGTGGGCGGCCAGGTCGCCGAAGACCTTGTCGAGCAGCACCACCTGGGCCGCCGTCGCCCCCGGCACGCCGACCCAGCCGAGCAGCGCGATGAGGATCGTGAACACGAAGGGGGAACTGCCCGCCAGGCTCTCGCCGTACATGTCCAGGATCACCTTGAAGGGCGCGAGCTTGTCGATCGTGATGAACAGCCCCGCCAGCAGCCAGAAGAGCAGGAAGATGCTGATCAGCCGGGATGCGCCCCGGTAGAGATGTTCGATGATCTCCTTGGGGCCGAGGCCGCTCGCCAGGCCCGTGACGACGCCGAGCACCGGCAGGGCGAGCAGCGGGAACGCCGTCCCCGCCATGGTGACGGTCGCGTAGACGACGCTGGCGAGCAGCACGATCAGGAAGGCGGCCGTGGCCCGGCCCGTGCCCGCGGCCGGCTCGTCCGCGTCGGTCGCCGCGCCGACCTCGGCCTCGCTGTAGAAGTCGTCGGCGCGCTCGGTCCTGCGCTGCATCCACGGGACCACGATGAGCCCCATGATCAGCGAGAGCACCGCGAGCGGTGCGGCTCCGTAGCCCAGGTAACCGAGGTAGCCGATCCCGGCCGCGTCCATGATGGCCACGTTGGACCCCGCGAAAGGCGCGACGGTCAACCCGGCGCAGCCGCCGATGAACATCATCGACGCGGTCGCCGACCGGGTGAAGCCCATTCGCGCGGTGATCGGCAGCAGGATGGGAGCCGCGATGGCGAGCGCGCCTGCCAGCGTGCCGAGGCTGGCCACCAGCAGCAACGAGGCCACCATGACGCCCAGGATCACGGCGGAGCGGCTCCTCTCGCCCACGACGCGCATGACCCCGCGCACGATGGTCGCGGCCACGCCGGTGACCTTCAGGATCTCGCCGACGCCGGACCCCAGCATGATGATCAGTCCGATCATCGTCACCTGGTCGGCCAGGGAGTCTCCGAGCAGCGCGCCGACGTCGAGCGGCGGCATCTGGGCGACCAGCACCCCCGACAGCAGGGCGATGACCGTGGCGATCACGATGTCCATGCCGAGCAGGGACAGCAGTGCGTACAGCGCGATCGGCAGCAGGCCCCAGAGGGTCGGGCCGTTGGCGAGGAAACCGGCGCAGACCGAGGCGACCAGGCCGATCAGGGCGATGATGTTGGTCAGCCTGCGGCGCCCGGGGGAGGTTTCGACGGCGTAGGCGTTGGTGTCGTTCTTGGGGGAGGTGCCGGAGGAGGTGCTCATGTGCTTTCTCTCTGCGCGGGGTTCAGGCAGCTGATCCCGCCGTGGCAGGGCCCCCTGCGGGTGGGGAGCCGCGACGGGTGGACGTGGCCGGGGCGGTGATCGTGGTTTCCTTCAGCCGGTTCTCGCCGATGAAGGCGGCGTCGACGGTGTGACCCAGTCCAGGCCCGTCCGGTACCCGGACGACGCCCTGGTCGGCGACGACCTCCGGCTGGACGACGTCGCGGGCGTAGTACTTGGCCGAGGCCGACACGTCGGAGGGAAGGGTGAATCCCGGGAGGCTGGAGAGGGCCACGTTGGCGGCGCGGCCGATGCCGAATTCGTGCATGCCGCCGCACCACACGTCCACGCCGTGCTCCCGGGCGAGATCGTGGGCCGCCACGGCGGCCGTGAGCCCGCCCATCCGCGACACCTTGATGTTGAGCACCCGGCCGGCTCCCAGCGCGAGCGCCGTGCGCAGGTCGTCGATGGTGTCGACGGACTCGTCGAGGCACACCGGCGTCCGCACGCCGCGCTGCAGGGCGGCGTGGGCGACCAGGTTGCGCGGCGCGAACGGCTGCTCGATCATCAGCAGCCCGAAGTCGTCCAGACCGCGGAGCACGGCGAGCTCCTCCGCCGTCTCGCCGTAGGCGCCGTTGGCGTCGACGTGGATCGCCAGGTCCGGGAAGGCCTCACGGACCAGCCGTACCGGCTCGGTGTCCCAGCCGGGGGCGATCTTCAGCTTGACCCTCGGGTAACCGGCGTCGACCTGGCGGCGTACCTGGTCGAGGAGTGCGTCGTAGGTGGGTTCGATGCCCAGCGACACCCCCGCCACGACCTCGCTGCGGGTCCCGCCCAGCGCCTTGGCCAGAGGGACGCCGCGGATCTCCGACCACAGGGCCCAGCCGGCGGCGTCGACGCCCGCGATCGCGAAGCGGTTGCCGCGTACCTTGCGCCACAGCCGGGGCAACTCCGCCGGGTGCTCCCAGACGGCGTCGACGACGGAGGGCAGCAGGTAACGTTCGGCGATGTGCCAGCAGGTCTCGGTGGTCTCCGGGCAGTAGAAGGGGTCGGACGGAGAGGCGATCTCGCCCCACCCCTCGGCTCCCGACTCCTCCACCAGCCGTACCAGGATGTGATCCAGGTGGGTCTTACGATGGGAGCTGGTCTGGAACGCGTGCACCAGCGGCAGCCGCACGAGGTGCAGTGACGCTTCGACGATGCGCATGGTTCAGTCCTCCAGATAGTTGCCGAGGGCGTGGCTGAGCCGGTCGCGCTCCGCGAGCCTGCGCCGGGCGCCCTTCGAACTGGCGGTGGCCAGGGTGGTCAGCAGGTGCACGACCGCGGCGACCGCCGTGGGCGAGTCGGCGTAGGAGGCGCTGTCGGTCCGTACGACGATGGTTTCGGCCGCGATGGAGGCCAGGGGCGCCCGCGCGTCGTCGGTGATGGCCACCACCGCGCCGCCGGCCTCGGCGAAGTGCCGGGCGACGACGACCGTCTCGCGGCGGTATCGGCGCAGCGACACCGCGACCAGCACGTCGTTCTGGCTCACCTCGCTGAGCACGTCGAGGACCCGCACCACGGCGCCGTCGACGAGGGTGACGTGGGAGAGTCCGGCGGACAGGTCGGTGGCCAGCAGCGAGGCGTAGGCGAACGACTTGCCGTACCCGGTGACGAAGCGCCGCCGCGCGGCCACCACGGCGGCGGCGGCCCGGGTCGCGGATCCATCGGCGGTGATCCGCTCCAGGGCCTCGCCGAGATTGCGGGTCTCCTGCTCGATGACCTTCTGCTGTAACGCCTCGGCCGACGAGCGGCGTTGCAACCGGGCGCCGAAGCGCTCGCCGGGGCTGCTCAGCCTCCGGTTCTCGGCATGGGCGAGTTCGAGGTCGCCTGTCGTCACAGGGCACGCTCCAAGCGGTAAAGGGCGGTCTGGGGAGTGTGCGGCACGCAGGACACGGCCGCCCACCCGTCATCCATCAGCGGTCCGAGTGCGGCTGCCAGATCGGTGCGCACCCGTGCCGCGTGGAGCGGGTCTCGCTTGGCGAGGGCGGTGAAGTCGGACGGGATCGGCAACCAGATCCGGTCGCCGTCGGGGACCGGGCGGGCCCAGTCGCCCAGGTCAGCGGGGGGATCCTGGGCGGGTACGCGGGGTCCCGGAGCGATGCCGAGATCCCAGTCGACGAGGAGGCGGTCGGAGCCGTCGTCGTAGAAGCCGCCGTGGAACCAGCGTGCGACCGCGCCCAGCACATCCAGGTTGAAGTGCGCGTTACGCGCGATCAGGGGGTCGTAGGTCCAGCGCATCCGGGTGACGCCCCAGCCCAGCGCGACCTCGCGCTGGGCCGACTTGAGCGCCCGGCCCAGGCCGCAGCCCTGGTGGCTGGGGTGGACCACGGCCGCCTGGGAGTAGTGGTAGGAGCTGGTCCCGTCGGTGGCCTGGAAGCCGAAGGCGAAGGCGATGACGCGGTCGCCGTCACGCGCGCCGACGACGGAGCCGCCGTTGTCGCGCAGGGCGGTGAGCAGCCGCGGGCTGGCGCCCTGGCGCAGGTCGGTGTAGCCGAACACGTCCCGGTAGAGCGTGGTCGCCTGACCGAGCTCGTCCGGGGTGGTGAGGGTCCTGACCACGGGCGTTGTGGTTGACGTCATGAGGACGGGGTGCTCCTGCAGCGAACGAGGGTGATGTCGGGGATTCGTACCTTAAAGTCGCATCTAGAGTAGGTATCAAGATGCCGTCAATGCTGTCAATGCTGGCTGAGCTGCGAATAATCGCGAAATAGACGCTGAAGCCACGCGCCAGCCGGGCCATCGCGACGGATATACGTCACGTATCATGCTCTGCAACGCAGGGGCGGCCCGCACCGGGTCGCCTGCCCTCCAACCCCCGAGGACAGCAGATGATCAGCGTCGGATCCCCCCACGACGGTGCGGCGGGCACCCCGGTCACCGGGCTTCGTGAGGCAGCCCGGGCGCGCGCGGCGGAGATGACGGAACGGGTGCGCCGCTACGTGGAGCACGAGACCCCCACCGGCGACGCCGAGGCGCTCAACGCGCTCGCCGACCTGCTGGTGGCCCGCTACACCGAGCTCGGCGGCGTCGCCCGCCGGGTCGCCGAGCCCACCGGCGACCACGTCACGGCCGACTTCCCCGGCTCCCCCGGACGAGCGGACGAGGCTCCGCTGCTGTTCATCGGCCACCACGACACCGTGTGGCCGAAAGGCCATCTGGCAGGGCCGATGCCGTGGCAGGTGACGGAGTCGGCCGAGCACGGCACCCTCGCGCACGGGCCCGGCGTCTTCGACATGAAGAGCGGCCTGGTGGTCATGGAGACGGCCCTGGAAGTGGCCGCGCGCACCGGCGTCCGGCACCGGCCGGTACGCGTGGTCGTGGTGGCCGACGAGGAGATCGGCTCCCCCACGTCCAGCACTCTGGTCAGAGAACGCGCGGAGGGCGCGTTCGCCGCACTCGGCTTCGAGTCCCCACACCCCGGCGGCGCGCTCAAGCGCGGGCGGCGCGGCAGTACCCGGCTGCGGCTGAGCGTGCACGGGCGCGCGGCGCACGCCGCGCTCGACCCCGAGAAGGGGATCTCGGCGATCGACGAGCTGGTCGACCAGCTCGTCAGGGTGCGCGAGGTCGTCGGCAGGCATTCCCAAGGAGTCCTGTGCAACGTCGGCGCGCTGTCGGGCGGCGGCAAGACCAACGTGGTGGCCGAACGCGCCTCGGCCGACATCGGGCTGCGCTTCGCCGACGCCGCCGTGGAAAGCGCGGTGCTCGCCGAGCTGACCGCCCTCGCGCCGGTGCGCGAGGGGGCGCGGGTCCGGGCGGAGATCCTGTCCAGCAGGCCCACCTGGACCTCCGACGGCCCCGACGACCCCTTCAGCGCCGCCGTACGCACGGCGGGGCAGCGGCTGAGCCAGGACGTCGCCGCCGAACCCGCCGCGGGGGCCGCCGACACGAACACGGCCGGCTCGCTGGGCCTGCCCACACTCGACGGGTTCGGTCCCCTCGGGGCGGGCGCGCACGCGCTGCACGAGCGGATCGTGCTGTCCACCCTGCCCGAGCGCGCGGCCCTGGTCGCGGGAATCCTCGCCGAGCTCTGACCACCTCCCCGGCACGCGCGCGGCGAGCATCCACGCCGACGCACCTTCTGGATTGACGAGCCATCAAACTGCAACTAGCCTCATTACAGTTCAATCCGCATGCAGCGGAGCGCGAAGGGGTGCGGATGAGTCTCAGCAGCAGGAGCGCGGTCGCGATTCACGCGCTCACGATGTTGGCGCGCTGGGAACGCTCACTGACCTCCGCGGAGATCGCGGACAGCCTGGCGAGCAATCCGGTTCTCGTGCGGCGCATCCTCGGCAGCCTGCGGAACGCTGGCTTGGTATGGTCCACCGAGGGGCGTGGCGGCGGCTGGTCCCTTGCCCGCGCCCCGCGCGAGATCACGCTCCACGACGCCTACGGCGCCGTCGAGGAGGGGCCGATCCTGTCGCGGCACGCCCATCCGGCCAGCGATGCATGCGAGGTCGGGCGCCACATGCAAAACCTGCTCGAGGTGGAGTTCCGGGACGCGGAACAGGCCATGAAGGAACGGCTCGGCCGGACGACCATCGCCCACCTGGTCGAGCAGGTGCTGGCCGCCGAGCGTGAGCACGCACCACCGAATCGCTAGCCGAGCACTGGCGGAGGCACGTCCTCCGCCCTTCTTTCGGCCCTAACTGTAACTACTTCAGTGGCAGTATTGCCGCACGGAGGACGGGTCTCATGACACCCACGTCGACCGCAACCGAACGAACCGGCTCAGGGCCAGCCCTGCTGGCAGTGCTCCTGCCGGCGATGCTCGCCACGGTCATCGCCAGCGACATGGTCAATCTCGTGCTCCCGTCGATCGGAGCGGAGTTCGGGGCTTCCGAGGCGGAGCTCGCGTGGGTCGTCACCGGGTTTCTGCTGACGTTCTCGGTCGGCATCCCCTTCTACGGCCGCATCTCCGACCGGGTGAGCCTGCGGCGTCTCTTCGCTTTCGCCCTGCTGGCATACGCCGCCGGCAGCCTGATCTGCGCGCTCGCCCCGGATCTCCTCGTGCTCGTGCTCGGGCGGATCGTGATGGGGGTAGGCGCAGCCGCGATCCCGGTGCTCTCCATCATTGCCGTCACCAGGTTGATGCCGGAGGACAAGCGGGGGATGGGGATCGGCGTCGTTTCCGCGGCCGCGGGTATCGGCACCGCCGCCGGACCGGCTGTCGGTGGCGGGATCGGCCAGTCCCTCGGCTGGCCCGCGCTGTTCTGGCTCATGCTCGCGGTCGCGTGCGTGCTGCTTCCCGTGACGCTGCGGGTGCTACCGGGCGGGGCCCCAGCCGGCGCGGAGCGGTTCGATCTTCCCGGCGGCATCCTCCTGGGCCTCGGCGCCGGCCTGATCCTTTTCGGCATCACCCAGGCACAGGTCGCCGGCCTGACCGCACCCACGTCCTGGGGCAGCCTCGTGGTGGCGATCGTGGCCATCGCGCTCTTCGGGTGGCGCACCGCCCGCAGCGCGCAGCCGTTCATCCCGCCCGCGCTGTTCACCCATCAGATCTACCGGGCCGGGGTCGTCGTCGCGTTCCTCGCCATGATCATCAACCTCGGCGGCCTGGTCTTCGTGCCGCTCCTGGTGGTTGACGTCAACGGTCTCGAACCGGGGGCCGGGGCCCTGGTCATGATCCCGGCCGGGGTGGCCGTCGCCATCGTCTCTCCGTTGATCGGCCGCCTCGCCGATCACACCGGCACCCGGCTCCTGGTGCTTACGGGCCTCGCAGCCGTCGGAGTGTTCGCGCTGTTCCTGTCGACCTTCGCGGGAGGCACGTCGGCGATCCCCGCTGGGGTCGGGATATTCGGGCTCAGCGTCGGGTTCGTCTGCGTGATGACACCGATCATCAGCGCCGTGGCAAGCGCGCTGCCGGCCGACCAGGTCGGCGCCGGCCTCGGGATCCTGCAAGGAGCCCAGTTTCTTGGCGCGGGTACCGGCCCCGCCCTGTTCGGTGTGCTGGTGACCGCAAGGCAGCAGAGCGGCAGCGGCGCCATCAACCCCCTGCACTCCGGGCACGAAGGCGCTGCCTTCTCCGACGTCTTCCTGGCCATGGCCGTGGTCGTCATCCCGGCGTTGATCACCACGTTCCGGATGCATTCCACCCCGGCGCCGGCGGGGCCACCCCGCCCCGCCGACTCATCAGCGTGCCCGCCTGGATGAACGCCTTCGCCGCCATCCATGATCCACCCCGCGTGATGGACGGCTTGACCGGCCCCTCATGGAAATGGACCGGAGAACGATCACCTGGAATCATGCCGTGGATTCAGGCTCAGGGCCGCGGCTGGGCGGGGCCTGCCGCGGCATTCGTTCGATAATTCCACCCCAGGGCTACGGCTGATTTCTGACTCCATGCCTGACTCGCGGCCGCTCACGCGAAAACAATTCGATCATGGAGACGGCCGACGAAAGAGGAGTCCACGGCGGCATGGCCGAATAGGTGGGCTACGTGTCCTTCGCTCAGGATGTATGGTCGGTTCTCGTCCAACGCAACGTCGATCATCTGGCCGCGCGTGAACTCGCCTAAGGTTCGGCCGCTCGAATGGGATCCTTTTCTGTTGATTGACCGTCACATGCCGGGTGTGCTAGAACCTTTTTCGCTAAATAACCAACCAGCCGACATTGGCGTGCGCTCTGTCCAGCCATTTTCCGTGAGGCCACGGCGCCATGGGACGGCGCGTGTACATCAATGCCCGACCCGTCGGCAGGCGACCTGCAGCTGAGCCCGTCGCGGTGGCCGTGGATCTTCGGCAGTGCCCAGCGGCATTCGTCTCAGTGGCGGTCCACGCGGAAACCCCTCTCCAGGGCTGTCAGGGTCTTGTCCAGCAAGTCGCCCAGCGACTCCGCGTAGTTCGTGGTGTGCCAGTGCCGGAGCGTCCCGATTATCCCGCCGTACAGTGCCCCGCACATGATCTGAACCTCGAGATCATGTACGGGACGGCCCATCTGCCTGGCGAGATAATCCGCAACCGCCGAGGTGTCGCTGAAGAACCGATGAGCCACCGCCGCCTGGACGGACGGCACCTCCATCAGGTAACGCACCCTCCGTCGGTCGACCGTGTCACCGGCCGAGGTGGCGACGAACAACGCGACCGTACGGCGTAGCGCCTCGATCATCGGGCGGCCCTCGGCTGACAGCTCTCGCAGTTCGCCGACCAGACCCTCGTCGGGACCGGACAAGATGATCCCTTCCTTGGTGCCGAAGTAGCGGTAGACCGAGCTTGGTGAAACGTCGGCCGCCGCCGCGACCTGCTCGATCGTGACGGCGGCGAAGCCATGCTCGTCGAACAGGTCCAGCGCCACCGCCTGGACATGGCGCATCGCTGCTCGACGCTTCCGCTCTCGCAGCCGGGGCTCCTCAGACATGGCAACAGCCTAGCCGAAATTTTGGGAGTGACTTTCAGATGGCAGTTACATGCACTACAGTAAAAGTGAGAGTCACTGTCACGAGCAGGAGGCGCCATGAAGGATCTAGCAGGCCGAACCGTGTTCATCACCGGAGGCGCCCAAGGCATCGGGCTCGGCATGGCCCGCGCGTTCGCCAGGGCAGGCGCCCGTCTCGCGCTGGCCGACCTCGATGAGGAGCGACTGCAGTCGGCGAAGCGGGAACTGCTAGCGCTCGCGGGCGACGGTTCGGCCGTGGCGGTCTTCCCGCTCGACGTCCGCGATCGGGACGCGTTCACCCGCGTCGTCGACGCCGCGGAGAACCGGCTCGGCCCGATCGCCGTGCTCTGCAACAACGCCGGGCTCGGCTTCCTCACACCGATCAGGGCTCTGCGCTACGAGCAGTGGGACCATGTGCTTGACGTCAACCTCGGCGGCGTGATCAACGGCGTGCAGACCGTGCTGCCACGCATGCTGGACCGAGGCGGGCCGGGGCACATCGTCAACACCGCCTCCGGGGCAGGGCTGATCGCCACCACCAACGTCACGTACGTGACGTCGAAATTCGCCGTGGTCGGCATGTCGGAGTCGCTGCGAATCCAGCCAGAGCTCATAGCGAACGGCATCGGGGTGACGGTCGTGTGCCCAGGACTCGTGCGAACGAACGTCACCCTCAACAGCGCTCGAGCCGAGGAGCGGCAGGACCCGTCCGCCGAGGAGGGGCACGCCCTTCTCCAACGCTACGGGCTCGACCCGGACGTGGTCGGGGACCAGGTGCTGGAGGCGATTCTGGCGGACAAGCTGTACGTGCACACCGACCGCTACGTGGCACCGCTGATCGAGGAGCGCATGCGGTCACTCATGGAGGCGCTGCCGGCCGAAACCGAGCGAGACCGGGAACTGGCACCGCTGCTGCGGGCCCGGCTGGCCGCTCAGAGCCAGCGGGTCCAGGTACACGACGGCTGATCAGACATGTTGTGAAGTGCGGGGGTGGGTGATGCGCGATGTCATCGACGTGCCCGGTGGCGGGGCCGGCGAGCGGCGGGTGCTCTTCGTGGTGTACGACGGGGTTCAGCTGATGGATGTGGCCGGGCCGGCGGATGCGTTCGCCAGTGCCGCGCGGATGGCGGGTGGCGGGTACCGGGTGTGGCTGGCCTCGGCCGGTGGGCGGGATGTGCGGACCTCGTGCGGGATGCGCATGGGGGTGGATGTGGATGTGGCGGATGTCGCGGGTCCGTTGGACACGCTCATGGTGGCCGGAGGGCTGAGTCGCCGGCGGGCGATGCTGGAGCGTGAGCTGGTCGAGCATGTCCGGCGTCTGTCGCATCAGGCCAGGCGGGTGGGGGCGATGTGCACGGGCGCGTTCGTGCTGGCCGAGGGCGGCCTGCTGGACGGGCGTCACGTCACCACGCACTGGCGTTTTCGCGAGGAGCTGGCCGCCGCCTATCCCGCCGTCACGGTCGAGGCTGATGCGATCTTCGTCCAGGACCCGCCGATCGTGACCGCGGCGGGCGTGAGCGCCGGGGTGGATCTGGCCTTGTCCCTCATCGAGCAGGACCACGGGGCGGAGCTCGCGCGGCAGGTGGCCAGGTGGCTGGTGGTGTTCATGCAACGGCCGGGCGGCCAGCCCCAGTTCAGCGTCTGGCAGCGGACGCGGACGGTACGCAACCAGGCACTGCGCCAGCTGCTGTGCGACATCGCCGCCGACCCCGCCGCCGACCACACGGTGCCCGCCATGGCCGCCCGACTGTCCACCAGCACCCGCAACTTCACCCGGATCTTCAGCCGCGAAGTCGGGCTCAGCCCCGGCAAGTACGTCGAACGCGCCCGCGTCGAAGCCGCCCGCCTGCTGCTGGAAACCACAACCGAGGGCCTGGAAGTCGTGGCCCGTCACAGCGGGTTCGGCACCGCCGAAACCATGCGCCGCGCCTTCATGCGGCAGATCGGCGTCCCACCCGGCGCCCACCGTCGGCGCTCCCGCCCGATCCCGGCATGAGGTGCGTGTTCGCTGTGGATCCGGAGCCGGTCGGTGCATCCGCGGTCGGGTGTCAGGTGATAACCGTCGTGACGCTGGGAGGGGGCGCCGCCCACGAGAACACCCCCTTGTGGCCCGTGATCGCGCCGCAGCGGCACATGCCGGCCATGCACCCACGAGTCCAGACGGAGGAGCATCATGACCGACCAGGTTTCCATGTCCCTGCAGCAGGAGATCGCCCGAGATCTCCAGGTGAGCGCGTCCTTTGATGTAGGGCAGGAGATCGAGCGCCGTGTGGCTTTCCTCACCGACCAGTTGATCTCCACGAGACGGAGCTCGTTGGTCCTGAGCATCAGCGGCGGTCTGGACTCCATGACCGCAGGCCGACTGTGTCAGCTCGCGGTCGAGCGGGTCCGTTACGCCGGGCGCGACTCGACCTTTCTGGCGATGCGGCTGCCGTACGGAGTCCAGGTTGATGAGCAGGATGCACAGCTCGCGCTCGAGTTCATCCAGCCCGACCGGGTGCTGACCGTCGATGTGCAGCCCGCCAGTGACGCAGCGCTGGAGGCGGTGCTGGCCGGCGGCATGGTGTTCCGGGACGCGCACCACCAGGACTTCCTGCACGGCAACATCAAGGCCCGGCAGCGCATGATTGCTCAATACGCGGTGGCGGGAGCACACGAAGGCTTGGTGGTGGGCACCGATCACGCTGCCGAGGCGGTCTCTGGCTTCTTCACCAAGTTCGGCGATGGCGCGGCCGATGTGGTCCCGCTCACCGGCCTCACCAAGCGCCGCGTACGGGCCATGTCACAGGCACTCGGTGCGCCGCCCACGCTGATCGACAAGACCCCGACCGCAGACCTGGAGACGCTGAACCCGGGCAGGCCCGATGAGGAGGTGCTCGGCGTCACCTACGACGACATCGACGATTTTCTGGAAGGCGAGCCGGTCGATGAGGCCACTTTCGAGGTCATCGTCCGCCGCTACGAGCTCACCGAGCACAAGAGACAGTTGCCAACCGCCCCCTGATCTCTCGCCGCCGTGGGCTCCTCCCCCGTCAACGCAGGGATCCGGCCCGTTCTTTTCGCGTTCTGGCAGGTGCGCAGCAGCCACCGTTCGTTTCCTTGCGCCAAGATCACCTGAGCTGACCCTGCGCGACGGCGTCATGATCGTGGACGTGGTCTTCCAGGGCCGTACCAGGGACATGCCCGAGCTGGCCGGGGCGCTGGCCGAAGAGACCGAGCAGCGCGCTCAGCACCTGTCGGCCGAAGAACAGCAGTGGCGAGCCGCGATTAACGGCACAACGGGAGAGTCGTGCGACTCGTCCCGAGGTGCGACATCACCGTTGCGGCTCGCGCCTGAAGGTGACGGTCGCGCTGTAGCTGAACCCACCACCTCGGACCGTGTTCGCGTAGACCGCGACGTCGCTGACCGGCAGCTGGGCGTTGGTGGCGTTCACGCCGACCGTACGGGCAAAGGGGTGGGTACACGCCAGCGGAGCAGGAGCGGCGGGAGCGTCTACGGCTCAGGCGGCAGAGTGGTTCGAGGCCGGAGAGCCGACGGTGGCGGCCCGGTTACGGGTGCACGAGCGGACGGCTCAGCAGTTCGCGGGCCAACGCCTCACCCCACCAGCACTCGATCCGGTCGGGCGACCACGAGCGTTCGACGCGGAGGGTGGTGTAGACGTCGATGTTGCACAGGGCGGCGTAGATGTCGATGGCGGTGGGGACGTCCAGGCCGGGGCGGAGCGTGCCGTCCGGCCAGGAGGAGAACACCTGGGTGCGATACTCGCCGACCTGTCTCCGGCTCCGCAGATAGAAGTCCGCGAACTCGGGCTCGGTACGGCCCGCGTCACGTATCAGAACGATGAGATCGCCCGCGCGCTCGAAAAGACGCCGGTCGTAGCCGGCCATCGCGGCCAGATGCCGCCGGGGGTCAGAGGTAGCCTCCAGTTCGTCGATCATCTGGGACACGCCCGCGGCCAGGTCCGCGGCGTCGGCCAGCGCCCAGACCAGCCCCGCCTTGTTCTGGTACGCCGCGTACACGGTCGGAACGGCGACCCCCGCCTCCCGGGCGACGTCGCGCACAGTGGTCGCCGCCCACCCCTGCGACAGGAACAGCCGGCGCGCGGCGTCGGCGATCTCCGCTCGCGTCTGCTTTGCCTGCGCCACGCGGCGCAGCGAGTTGTAGCGGCGCCGCCCTGTCTCGTTCTCCATGATTGCATCCAGCCTTGCCGTAGATTACATTCAATATATGTGCCGTACATCCAATTGGTGGTCGCCGTGACCACCACCAGTCTGGCGGGTGCCACGGGCATCGGATTCGTCCTGCTCGCGATCGTCGTCAACGTCTTCTACGTCCGCGCCGGGCTCCCGCAGCCCACCTCCGGCCAATCCCTGGACGCGGTCACCGACGCACTGGCCGGCATCGGCAGGCGCATCAACCTGCCCTCCGTCTTCGCCCCGGCCGCCTGGCTGTTCACCACCCTGTTCGCCGCCGGGCTGCTCGCGGCGCTCTGGCGAGACGAGCAGCCCGGCGGCAACGCCTGGGCCCTGGTCGGCTTCGCGGGCGTCCTCATGCAGAACGCCACCTTCATGGTCGTCGAATCGCTACGGTTCGGGGCGGCCTCGGCCGCCCGCCACCACCGCGGCTCGGTGGCCGGGCTGTGGGCGTTCGGCAACGTGCTGTTCGGATTCAACCAGGCCTTCCTGGCCATCGCGGTGCTCGGCTTCACCGCCGCCGGAGCGAGTCTCGCGTTCATCCCCTCCTGGCACGCGTGGCTGGGCTGGATCAGCGCGGCCCTGCTCTTCGTCTCCTCCACGGCCGCCCCGTACAACGCCGACGGCACCAACCGCATCGCGGTGACCGGCCTGCTCGGCTGGCTCGGCTGGGCCGCCTGGATCGTCGCCTACAGCATCGCCCTGCTGAACATCTGAGGAAGGAACAAGAACGTGATACTTGTAACCGGGGCCACCGGCCGGATCGGCGGCCGAGTCGTTCACGAACTGACCGCGGCGGGCGCCACCGTGCGGGCGCTCACCAGGCGTCCCGGCGAGGTTCAGCTGCCCGGCGGTGCCGTGGCCATGCTCGGCGATCTCCGGGTGGCGGCGTCCGTCGAGCCGGCGTTCGAGGGTGTGGACGTGGCCTACCTGTTCCCCGTGCCCGGGTGGCCCGTCGCCGACCTGCTGGCGCTCGCGCGCAAGGCCGGCGTACGCCGGATCGTCCTGCTGTCCTCGGCGACGCTCCCCGGCGGGCCCAGCCTGATCGAGCGGCAACACCACACCAATGAGGACGCCGTACGCGCCTCCGGCATGCTCTGCACGTTCGTCCGGCCGACCGCGTTCATGGCCAACGACCTGTCATGGGCTCCCTCGATCCGTGCCGAGGACACGGTGTACAACGCCTTCCCCGACGCCTCGCTGGCACCGGTCGACGAACACGACATCGCCGCGGTCGTCGCCGCCGCGTTGCTGGACGACGACCGCGCGGGCCACACGTACGAACTGTCCGGTCCGGAACCCCTGACCACCGTCGAACGGGTTGAGATCCTCGGCGAGGTTCTCGGGCGGCCCCTTCGCTTCGCCGAGTTGTCTCCGGAGGAACTCCGTACAGCCCTCGTCGCCCACCATCCACCCGCGGTCGCGGATGCCATGATCGGCGTTCTGGCCGCCGCCACCGGCACGACCGCCCCGATCCTCCCGGGGGTACACCAGGCCACCGGCGGCCCGCCGAACACGTATGCCGAGTGGGCCGGCAGACACGCTGATCGCTTCCGGTGAAGCCGAAGCGAGCAGACGACGATGCCGATGGCCGCTCTGTAAGCCGCCCCCATGACACGACCGATGAAAGGTGCATGACATGGCCGCCAGCCACTCCGGCAGGGCCGCCGGGCCGACAAAACCGTACCCTGCGGGCCGGATCGTCCGGGCGGGCAACACGATCGTCGGTGTGCTCATCCGCGCGGGCCTGATCCCCCGTGGCTATCTCCTGACCACCCGGGGCCGCAAGAGCGGCCGCCTGCGCACCCAGCCGGTGGCACTCGTCGAACACGAGGGCAGGCGCTGGTTGGTCGCCCCCTATGGGGCGGTTTCCTGGGTGCTCAACGCTCGCGCCGCCGGAAAGGTGATCTTGCGCCGCCGGTTCACCACACGCGCCTACACCATCCGGGAACTCGCGCCCATGGAGGCCGGACCCGTCCTGAAGCGCTATGTGGGCTTCTCGGCCCCCGCCCGACCGTATTTCCAGGCCACCAGGGACTCTCCGGTGGAGGACTTCATCGCCGAGGCCGGCCGCCACCCGGTGTTCGAGCTCACCCCGCTCGACGGCGACCCCTGGTCAGCGGTGTCACAGGCCGCTTGATCGCGCAAGGACGCTGGAGCCGGCCGGCGAAGGCGGGCCGGCTCCGGGGGGCGGGCGTCACATGGGGATCAGACGCGGGTCCACTTCTGGTTGTTCGCGCCGTTACATGACCAGATGTGCACTGTGGTGCCGTTGGCGGTGCCGGCGCCGCTGACGTCCAAGCACTTGTTCGCCCCGACCGCGGTGATGCTGCCGTCGGCGTTGATGCGCCACTTCTGGTTGTCCTGGCCGTTGCAGTCCCAGATGATCACCGCGGTGCCGTCCGCCGTCCCGGCCCCGTTCACGTCCAGGCACTTGCCGCCATAAACCCGCAGCTCACCCGCGCTGGTCGAGGTCCACTGCTGGTTGGCCTGCCCGTTGCAGTCCCAGATCTGCGCCTGCGCGCCGTTGGCCTGGGAAGCGCCGTTGACGTCCAGGCAGCGGTTCGACCCCGCGCCCCGCAGCGCGCTCGTGCTGCCGGGGGACGGGCCGTCACCGTGCCCGACGCCCCTGCCGTTGAAGGTGCTGGAGTCCACGTCGAACGAGTTCGCCGACGGCGCCTTGAACACGACGTGGACGTCGCGGGTCCCACCGGGGTCGGTGACCTGCACCGCGGGCAGCGACACGTAGGTGTTCCATCCCCCGGTCGCCGGTACGGGGCTGGAGGCGAGGAGGGGCCCGGTCGGCGAGTCGGCGTGCAGCTCGATGGACGCCCCGGTGTTGGACGGTGCCGAGACGCGGAAGGACACCGTGTCGATCCCGGACAGGTTGACCGGGCTGAAGGAGATCCAGTCATTGTTGGAGATGTCGCCGATGCGCCTACCGCCCTCGGCTCCGGACTCGTCGATGACGCGGATTCCGGACGAGCCGGTGAAGTGCTCGGCCTGCTTGTGTTTCGGCTGCAGGGTGAGGCCGGTGGAGCCCTTCAGGCCGCCGCTGTCGGTGTAGTCGGCGGACAGGACGTAGTAGACGTTGGAGGCCTCGTCATGGCCGGAGGCGGTGGTCGTGACCGTCCCGGAGCAACCGGTGTACTGGCCGGTGTCGTGGGCGTGCTGGTCATGGCCCAGTGCTGTGGTCACGTTGACCTTGCTGCAGTCGGCGGCGCCGTCCTCGGGGTCGGTGGCGTTCACCGCGTAGTCCACCTCGTCGCCGAAGTCGATGAAGCCGCCGTCGGGTGGTGCCGAGAAGGTCACCTCGGGGCGGGTGTTGCCGACGACGATCGGCAACGTGACGCTGCCGGTCTTCCCGCCGGAGTCCCGTACGGTCAGCTTGGCCGTGTAGGTCCCGTTGGCGGTGTAGGTGTGGGAGGGGTTGGCGCCGGCAGAGGTCCCGCCGTCGCCGAACTCCCACGCGTAGGTGATCGCGTCGCCGTCGGGGTCGGACGAACCGGCCGAGGAGAACGCCACCGTCAGCGGCGCCGTGCCCGAGTCGGGGTTGGCGCTCGCCTTGGCCAGGGGCGCGCGGTTCCCGGCCACGTAGTCGATCCGGTAGACGCTGTCGTCGGTGTTCGCGTGGCCGAAGCCGTTGCCCCAGTCGGCCATGTACAGGGCGCCGTCCGGACCGAACTTCATGTCGATCGGCGCATGCGGGGCCAGCTGTGCTGCCAGAGGGTTGATCTTCAGAAGGTTGCCCGAGGAGTCCAACGGGAGTTCCTTGACGAAGTTGCGGCTCCATTCGTAGAGGAACGGCGTGCCGTCGAAATACTCGGGGAACTTGCGGTCGGAGTCGCTGGCGTCGTCGTAGCGGTAGAAGGGGCCGCCCATCGGGGCGGCGCCGCCGCAGCAGTCGATCTCGGGGAACTCGGCCGAGGCGTGGTAGTCGTACCACACGGTCGCGGGCTTGGCCGCGGGCAGATCGGTCAGGCCGGTGTTGTTGGGCGAGTCGTTGACCGGCGCCGAGCAGTTGAACTTCGCGCCGGAGGTGTTGGTGGCGAAGTTGTAGTCGTTGAACGGGATGTTGTCACCGACGCAGTACGGCCAGCCGTAGAAGCCAGGCTCCTTGATCAGGTTCCACTCGACGGTGCCCTCGGGACCGCGGTTGGGGTTCGCCGCGCCGGCGTCTGGGCCATAGTCACCCAGCGAGATCCACCCCGTCACCTGGTCGACCGAGAAGCGGAACGGGTTGCGGAAGCCCATCGCGTAGATCTCCGGCCGCGTCTTGGCGGTGCCGGGCGCGAACAGGTTGCCGGACGGAATCGTGTACGTGCCATCGGATTCGGGGTGAATACGCAGGATCTTGCCGCGCAGGTCATCGGTGTTGGCCGAGGACCGCTGGGCGTCGTAATGTTCCCGGCCCTGCCGCTCGTCGATCGGGGTGTAGCCGCTGGACCCGTTCGGATTGGTGTCGTCACCCGGGCCGATGTACAGGTTCCCGCCCGGACCGAACGCGAGGTAGCCGCCGGTGTGGCCGGGCTCGTCGACGTGGCGGTACGCCGGAACCTCGATCAACTTCTTCTCACTCGACAGGTCGAGGCTGGTGCCGTCGAAGGTGAACCTCGACACCCGGTTGACCTCGTCGCCGCCGGACGGCGAGTAGTTGACGTAGATCCAGCCGGTGGTGGTGAAGTCCGGATCCAGCGCCAGCCCGATGCCGCCGTCCTCGCCGCCGTCGTACACCGAGAGGGTGCCGATGACGCGCGTGCCCCCGCCGTCGGTGGGGATCAGGTTGACCTTGCCCGAGCGCGAGATGTAGAAGACCCTGCCGTCGGCGGCCACGTCGAGTTCCATCGGCTGGTCCGGCGCGCCGTCGAGGGTCACCTTCTGGTACCGGTCCGCGACCGTGCCGCCGCAGTCGCCCGGCGCCGCGCCCGCCGCCCACTTCACCCCGCCCAGCAGGTGCTGCTGGAAGAGCGACTCAGCATAGGAGGACGTCTGGTGGCCCATCGCGGTGGCCCACACCCGGCCGCCCTCCGGGTTGTGGCACCAGGAGATCGGGTGGTCGGCGCCCATCGCGTTCGGCCCCGCGTCATAGGTGGTCTCGTCCGCGGTCACCAGGACGTGCACCGAGCCCCGCATGTTCTTGTCGAAGTTGTACCACTCCTCCGGGCGCACCCACCGGTCCGGCAGCCCCTCCGTGGAGGGGTGGGCCTTGTCGGCCACCTTGGCGGTGCCCTGCAGGATCGCCGAATGAGCGGTCATGTGGGCGCCGGCCAGGACGACCTGGTCCCACCAGGGAAACTGCGACTCGATGTTCATGTCGGTGGCGTTGTGGATCGCGACGACGCCGTGGCCACTGCGCACGTAGGCCTGGAAGGCCTGACGCTGGGCGTCGTTGTCCCACACCATGCCGCTGGTCTGGAACATGATCACCGCGTCGTAGGTGTTCAGCGTCGCGGTCGTGAAGACGGCGGAGTCCTCGCTGTGATCGAGCTGGAAGTCGTGGTCGATCGCCAGCTGCTCGAACATCGCGACGCCCGCGGGGATGGAGTCATGCCGGTAGGCGCCGCTCGCCGTCTCGGTGAACAGCAGCACCCTGAACTGAGGTTCGGCCGCGTGCGCCACGTGCGGGGACAACGACATCACGAGCCCTGATAAGGCTGCGACCAGGGCGGTGAACAGGCGTGATCTTCGCATGAAGGATCTCCTGAGGGGGTGTCGGCAGCGGTCCGAGCCGGAGGGCTACGAGGGAGACATGCGTCGTCTCGGCTCGCAAACGTACCCTTAAGCATGCTTATTTAGGGCTTTGATTCTTATCTTTTCGCATCTACTCCGCAGGCGCTTGGGCGGCGATCGCGGAAACCAACAGGTGGAAGGCAGTGACGGCCATCCGGAAGCCGTTTCGATGCCCCCGTCTCGGCGGGATAAGTATGAAACTTTCAGCTCGCTGTCAGAGGGCGCGTAGGTAGGCGAGGCCGTCCACGGCCAGCGCGTCCTGGCTCTCCGCGAGGGGCCGCCAGATGGAGGCCGCGGTGGCGATGCTCAGGTTGTGCGCGGTGAACGACTCGATGACGAGCGGCCCCTGATAGCCGGTGTCGCGCAGGGCCCGGACGAAGCCCGGCCAGTCGAAACGGTCGGCCCCCGGCGCGCCGCGGTCGGTGCCGCACACCTGCACGTGCGCGATGCGGTCCGCCGCGTCCCGCACCGCCTGGGCGGGATCCTTCTCCTCGATGTTCATGTGGTAGACGTCGAGTGCCAGGTGGCAGTCCTCGGGCAACGCCTCGAGCGCCTGCTCGACGGTGTTGAGAAGGCTGGTCTCGTACCGGTTGAGCGGCTCGACCGCGAGTTTCACCCCTCGCTCGGCCGCATGGTCCAGGACGGGCCGCAGATGCTCGCGCAACTCGGCGTAGACCCTCCCGCGTTCGTCCGGCGAGAGCCGCCACGTACGGCCGACCGAGGCGTACGCCGGCCCTCCGATCACCGGGGAGCCGACGGCCGCCGCCACGTCGACGCAGTGCCGCAGATAATCCTGGGTGTCGCGGACGGTCTCCGGGGAGGCGGCCACGAGCTCCCGCCCCGGCGGCATGACCAGCACCACGGACGCGGCCAGCCCGTGTTCGGCCAGCACCGCCGCGGCCCTGTCCGGGTTCCAGTCGCCGGGTCGCTCGACCGGCAGCTCGATGACGTCGAAACCCCACCGGGCGATGCGGGGCGCGAGCCGCGCCAGGTCGTCGTCGGTCAGCGGGGAGACCCAGACCCAGGTGTTCACTCCGATGGAGAACATGGCGTACCTCTTCGTCGTCGGTTCGCGAAAGGAGCCGATCAGCTCTTCTTCCCGCCCCAGACCTCGGGGAAGCCGGGCAGGTCCTCACAACCGCACAGCGCGTAGTGCAGCGGCGGCATGTCGGGCTTGAGGTAGGCCGACAGGTTCTCGCTGGTGACCTTCGGCTGCGGCAGGTTCCACATCTCGGGCACCTCCTCGCCCTTGAGGATCTTCAGAGCGGCGATGATCGGGGTCCGCCACTGGTAGGTCGGGTACGTGGGCGCGACGGCGGTGAGGTCGGCGTCCTTCCACTTCTGCAGGAAGTCCTGCTGGTCCTCCCCGTTGATCGGCGGCACCGGCAGGCCGGCGTCCTCGAACGCCTCGATCGCGGCCACCGCCGTGGCACCGGCGTCCATCCAGACGCCGTCGATCTTGCCGTGCCGCTGGATGTAGTCGCTGACGATGCTCTTGGTCCTGGCGGCGTCACCGTCGGTGAACTCCACCCCCACCACCTGGAGGCGGCTCTTGTCGAATACCACCTTCGCCGCCGACCAGCGGGTCTCCAGGACGTCGACACCGGGCAGGATGCGCAGCGCCAGCACCTTCCCGCCCTCCGGCACCTTCTCGGCCAGGAACTCGGCGGCGTCGGCGCCGAAGGCGTAGCCGCCGATGGGCTTGATGAACGTCACCGGGCAGTCCGTCTCCACGCCCCGGTCGAACACGATGACCGGCACCTTCGCGCAGGCGGCCGTCACGGCGGGGGTGAGCGTCGCCGTGGTGTTCGGCGAGACGATCAGGGCGTCGCAGCCCTTGGCCTGCAGCTCGGCGATGTCCGAGATCTGCTTGTCGTCCTTGCCCTCGGCATCCAGCGCGGTGAACTCCTCGATCTCCTCGTGCAGGCCCACCTCCGCCTGCATCGTCTTCCACCCGACCTGGCGCCAGGGGTTGTTGACCGCCGCGTTGGAGAAGCACAGGTGGTACGGCCCGTCCTTCTTGTACTGTGCCGTGTCGATCATCTTCGGGTCGATGGCCTGCTCCCAGGGCTTGGCCGCGGGGCCCTGAGGCGTCTGGGAACGCATGGCCAGCTGGGCGTCGAAGTCCGCCTGCACGAAGAACTTCGACTGCGCTCCTGTGCCCGAGTTCCCGGCGCTCGTGGCGGGCGGCGCGGGTCGGGTGGTGTCCGTCGGCTTGTCGGTGGTGCAGCCGGCGAGGACGAGCACGGCTGACAGGGCGATTGCGGCCTCAAGGCGCGGCATGAGCGTCTCCTCTTCGGGGGGTGGACTTCCAGGGAAGTCGGATGGCTCCCGCCGCGACCGCGGCGATGATGATGACGCCCTGGACGGTGGACTCCAGCGCCCCCGAGATTCCGTACAGGTTGAGCAGGGTGAACAGCGCCTCCAGCGTGACGGCCCCGGCCATGGCGGCCGGCACGGAGCCGCGGCCGCCGCCGAGCACCACGCCGCCGAGAACGACCGCCGTGATGGCGGAGAACTCCAGTCCCTGGCCCGCCTGCGCCGAGACCCCGGCGAAGCCGCCGAGCAGGATCGCCGCGACGGCCGCGGACAGGCCGGAGAGCATGAAGGCGAGGATCCTGACCCGGTCGACCCGGACCCCGGACAGTGCCGCGGCACGCTCGTTGTCACCGGTGGCCATGAGGGTCCGGCCGAAGTCGGCGCGCATGAGCCAGATCGCCGCCCCGCCCACGGCCAGCAGGATCAGCACCGACCACGGCAGCGGCCCGAGGGCGCCGCGGCCGAACATCCGGAAGCCCTCCGACAGCGCGCCGCGTGGCGCGCCACCGGTCCAGAGGAAGACCGCGCCGCTGAGGACGAGCAGCATGCCGAGCGTCACGATGAACGACGGCACCCGCAGCTTGGTGGTGCCCACGCCGTTGACCAGCCCGACGAGCAGTCCGACGACGACCAGCAGGGCGAGGACCGGCCAGGTGGCGGACTCGTCGCCGTCGATGAGCCGCGCGGCGATCACCACCTCGGCCGTCACCAGCGAGCCGATCGACAGGTCGAACTCGCCGGAGACGATGACGAAGTACTGTCCCGCGGCGAGGATCACCAGCGGCGCGGCCCGCTTGAGGAACGCCAGGAACCCGGCGGGTTCCAGGAAGTGGGGATTGGCGACCGCGATCGCGGCCAGCAGCACCACGAGGACCGCGAGGATGGGTAGTGCACGCTTCATGCCGACCGCCTCGCTCGGCGCCGGGCGTAGACGGCCACCGCGATGACGATGACCACGCCGCGGACCACGTCCTTGACGAAGGAGTTGACCTCGAGCTGGTTGAAGAGGGTGTCCAGGACGGCCAGCAGCAGGACCCCGCCCACGGTTCCGGCGACCCCGCCCTTGCCTCCGGCCAACGCGGTCCCGCCGAGCACGACCGCGGCGATGGACTCCAGGTCATAACCGCCATCGGTGCCCACCGTGGGCGCCCCCGCCCCGAGTCTGGCGGCCAGCAGCAGACCCGCGATGCCGGCGCAGACCGAGCAGAGCACGTGGGTGATCACGATGACGCGGGCCGTACGGATCCCGGACAGCCGGGCGACCTCCTCGTTGCCGCCCACCGCGTAGATCCGGTATCCCAGCCGGGTCCTGCTCAGCAGGAACCAGGCCGCGACGGCCACGCCTGCCCAGAGCATGGCGGAGACGGGTACCGGCCCGACGCGGGAGTACCCGAGAAGCTGGAACGACTCGGGCACCCTGCCCGCCGGGCCGTCGTACAGGTGGTCGACGATGCCCTTGATGATCAGAGCGACGCCGAGTGTGGCGATGAAGGCGTGGACCTGAAGCCTGGTGATGACCAGCCCGTTGACCAGCCCCACGAGCGAGCTGATGACCAGCACCGCGGCGACCGCCGGCCCGATGTTGCCGTCCTGGCCCGCCATGATCTCCGCCGCGACCAGCGAGGACAGGCTGATCAGGTACGCCACGGACAGGTCGAGCGACCCGGCCAGGATCGCCAGCGTCTGCCCGATCGCCACGATGCCGAGTGCGGCGGACCGCTGCTGGATCCCGACGATGCTTTCCATGGTGAGGAACTGGCCGCCGTCGAGCGCGACGAGGGCCCAGCCGATCGCGACCAGGCCGAGCAGCGCGAGGAACACGACCTGCGAGGGTTCGCGCAGGTGAGCCGCCAGACCGCCGTGCGCCTGGCCGCGGCGGGCGCGCGTGAGCAGGTGCATTCATGCCACCTCTCCCGCGGCCAGGCGCATGATGGCCTCCTCGGAGGTCCCGGCCGGCAGCGCGCCCGCGACACGGCCGTCGCGCAGGACGACCACCCGATCGCTCATGCCGATGAGCTCGGGCAGTTCGGAAGAGATCATCATGATGGCCATGCCGTCGTTCGCCAGTTCGCGCATCAGGTCGTGGATGGCGGCCTTGGCCCCGACGTCGACTCCCCGGGTCGGCTCGTCGAACAGCAGCACCCGGGGCGCCATCGTCATCCATTTGACGAGCACGACCTTCTGCTGGTTGCCGCCGGACAGGTAGCGGACCTCCTGGTCCTGGCGCGCGGGCGAGAGGCGTACCCGTTCGAGCAGGTCGCGGACGCCGTCGCGGTTGCGTGGGCCCACCGCGCGGGCGACGAGCAGGACGTTGTCGCGCACGGACTGGCGCAGCGCGAGCCCTTCGGCCTTGCGGTCCTCGGTCACGAGCCCGATGCCCATGGCCACGGCTTCCCGGACCGAGCGCGGGCGCTTCGGGATCATCTCGCCCGTGGTGAACGGCTCCGCCCCGAAGATCGCTTTGGCGAGCTCCGATCTGCCGGATCCCTGCAGGCCCGCGATGCCGACGATCTCCCCGGCACGCAGTTCCAGGTCTATGTCGTGGAGCTTGTGGTTGCCGGCCGCGCGCAGGCTGAGCCGTACCTCGCCGGCACCTTCCGAGCGGGGCGGGAAGTAGGTGCCGAGGTCACGGCCCACCATCAGGCGGATCAACTCGTCGGGGGTCACTTCGCCGATCGGGAGCGTGGTGACGCGCGAGCCGTCCTTGAGCACGGTGACCCGGTCGGCGAGATCGAACACCTCGCGTAATCGGTGGGAGATGTACACGACGGCGACGCCGCGTTCCCTCAACCGCCCGATCAGCCGGTAGAGCAACTCGACCTCGTGCTCGGCGAGCGCCGCGCTGGGCTCGTCCATGACGACGAGCCGCGCGTTCACCGACAACGCCTTGACGATCTCGACGATCTGCTGCTGGGCGACCGACAGGCGCTTGACGGCGTCGCGGGGACCGAAGGGATCCTCGCCCAGCTCGCCGAGGAGCCGCGCGGTCGCCTCCTCCATGGCGGCGCGGTCGACCAGGCCGCGTCTGACGGGCTCGCGCCCGAGGAACACGTTCTCAGCGACGGTGCGCTCGGGCAGCAGGTTGAACTCCTGGTAGATGATCGCGATGCCGGAGCGCTGCGCCTCGAGCGGATGGCCGAAGGAGACGGGCCGGCCGTCGATCTCGATCGTGCCCTCGTCCGGCGTGTGAACCCCGCAGATGATTTTCATCAGGGTGGATTTGCCCGCGCCGTTCTCGCCGACGACGGCGTGAACCTCGCCGGCCGTCACATCGAGGTCCACCCCGGACAGCACCCGCACGCCGAGGAAGCTCTTGCCGATGCCGCGCATGCTCAGCATCCGGTCAGCCTCCCCGCCCCCGGTGACCCCCGGGCGTGCACGGCAGGCAGCGAGGAGTAGGCGCCGTCCCTGCTCGGGGGCCATCGGCAGGTTTCAGGCCCATATCCGTCATGTTGCGGGATGCTAAGCGGGCTTATGTCGATGGTCAAGCAAAAGTCGGCCGCCAGCGCGACATAATTATGGAGCCGCGACGGGTGGCGTCCCCATGAAGAGCGGGTGTCGAGTACGCCCGACGCGGCGGACCGGCGGCGATGGCCGTAGGCGGCAGATGATAAGACAGCAATAAGCCTACTTATGCTTGACCATCGACAAAAATAGCTTTTACCATCGCGGAGACTTACCTACTGGATGCCTTCGCATGCGGGGTAGTCCCGGCACGATGGAGCTTTCATGGACAAGCTCGGTGTGTGGCTTATCGGGGCACGAGGATCCGTGGCGACCACTGCCATCGTGGGCGCCGCGGCCATCAAGGCGGGAGCGGCGTCCCCCCGTGGATGCGTGAGCGAGTCCGCCGGCTTCCCCGGGCGGCTGGTTCCGCTGACCGACCTGATCTTCGGCGGCCATGACGTCGCCGGGACCTCCTTACGCAAGCGCGCCGAACAGCTGGGCAGAGCAGAGGTCATATCGCCGGACTTACCGGGATTGCTCGCGCCCGATCTGGACGCCGCCGACGCCGAGATCCGGCCGGGCTACGTCCCCGGTGACGGCGGCCGGGCCGCGACCCGGCTGATCGACGACATCGCCGGCTTCCGCGCCCGGCACGGGCTGGCCCGGATGGTCGTCGTCAACGTGTCGTCGACCGAACCCCCGGTGGATCCGCGCCCCGAGTTCGAAAGGCTGGCCGATCTCGAGGAGCGGCTCGCCGTAGGGGACGACGTCCTGCCGCCGAGTTCGCTGTACGCCTATGCGGCGTTCCACGCGGGGTGCGGCTATGTGGAGTTCACCCCCTCCACCGGGCCGACCCTGCCCGCCCTGGCGGAACTCGCCGCCCAGCGGCGCGTGCCGTACGCGGGACGCGATGGAAAGACCGGCGAGACCCTGGTCAAGAGCGCCCTGGCGCCCATGTTCGCCGACCGGGCGCTGCGCGTCCGCTCCTGGTCCGGGCTCAACCTGCTCGGCGGCGGCGACGGGGCGACACTCGCCGATCCTGCCGCCAGGTCCAGCAAGCGGCTCTCCAAGGACCAGGTCGTCGCGCAGGTCCTGGGAGGACCCGTGGAGGGTGAGACGCACATCGACTACGTCCCGGACCTCGGAGAGTGGAAGACCGCCTGGGACCACGTGAGCTTCGAGGGCTTTCTCGGCGTCCGGATGACGCTGCAGTTCACCTGGCAGGGCTGCGATTCGGCGCTGGCCGCTCCGCTCGTCCTGGACCTGGCCCGGCTGGTCGCGCGCGCGCACGAGAAGGGGCGGCACGGCGTCCAGCCCGAGCTCGGGTACTTCTTCAAGAGCCCGCTGGGGACGGGCGAGCACGCCCTGGCGGCCCAGTACGCCCGGCTGCGCGCCTTCGCCGAGGAGCTGTCATGAGGGCGCTGCTCGAACTGGTCCGCGCGCCCGCCGCGCTGTCGGTGCCGGGGGACACCATGGCGGGAGCCGCCGCCGCGGGGCGGCGCCCGGCACCCGGCCTGGCCCTGGCGTCGGTGCTCGTGTACTGGTCGGGAATGGCGCTCAACGACTGGGCGGACCGTGAGGCGGACGCCGTCGAGCGTCCCGAGCGCCCGATCCCGTCGGGCCGGGTCCGGCCGGGCGTCGCGCTCGGGCTCGCAGCCGCCCTGACCGGCGCGGGCCTGTCCACCGCCGCCCTCGCCGGCGGCCGTCGCGGTCTCGCCGTCGCCGGCCTGCTGGCCGGCGCGGTGTGGGCCTACGACCTGCGCCTCAAACGGACGGTGGCGGGACCGGCGGCGATGGCGGCCTGCCGCGTGCTCGACGTGCTTCTGGGCGCGGGCGAGCAGGCGAGGTCCGCGGTGCCGGCAGCGCTGGCGATAGGCGCGCACACCTACGGGATCAGCGTCCTCGGCCGCGCCGAGGTGACGGGGGCGACCCGCGGGACCGCCGAGCGCGCGCTCGTGGCCAGCACCGTGGCGGCCGGGCTCGCGGCCGCCTCCTGCGTGCGGGGCGGAGCCACGGCCCGGACCGGAGCGGGCGTCCTCATCGCCGGCTATCTCGCCTCCACCCTTCCGGTCCAGGCCGGGTTACGGACCCTTCCCGACCCCGAGAACGTGCGGCAGGCCGTCCGCCTGAGCATTCTCGGCCTGATCCCGCTCCAGGCGGCGGCGGTCGCCGGTGGCGGACGGTTCGCGATGGCGGGCGCGCTGCTGTGTTCGCTCCCCGTGGGAAGGTGGCTCTCATCCCGGCTGGCGACATCGTGAGGTGGGCCTACTGCACCAACGGCTTCTCCGGCCACCGGCTTCCCGAGGCGCTCGCGGTCCTGGCCGACCTGGGGTACACCGGTGCGGCCATCACGCTCGACCACGGTCATCTCGACCCCCACTCCCCCGGGCTGGCCGCGGAGGTGTCCAGGATCGCCGGGATCCTCGATCGCCTCGGCCTCGCTGCCGTCGTCGAGACGGGCGGGCGCTACACCCTCGATCCCCTGCGCAAACACCATCCGACCCTCATCAGCGACGGCGCCGGGCGCAGAGCGGAGTTTCTCATCACGGCGATGCGCGTCGCCGCCGACCTGGGCGCTCCCGTGGTGCACCTGTGGAGCGGCGTCCGGCCCGACGGCGTGCCGGAGGAGGAGGCGTACACGCGGCTGGCCCGCCAGTGCGCACGACTGCTCGACGAGGCCGATCAGGTGGGCGTCACGCTGGGATTCGAACCCGAACCCGGGATGCTCGTCGCCGACCTGGACGGCTTCGAGCGGCTGCGCGCGATGCTCGGCGCCCCTACCCGGTTCGGTCTCACCCTCGACATCGGGCACTGTCACTGCATCGAGCGGGAGGACCTGGACACCTGTGTCCGGCGGGCGCTGCCGTACGCCGTGCACGTGCAGATCGAGGACATGCGCCGGGGGGTCCACGAGCACCTGGAATTCGGCGAGGGTGAGATCGACTTCGCGCCGGTGCTCGCCGCTCTGCACGGCTACCCGGGTTTGGTGGCCGTGGAGCTGGCCCGGCACAGCCATGCGGCCCCGCAGGTCGCCCGCCGATCGATCGACTTCTTGAGGAGGGCACATGAAGGAGCCGGCACAGGAGTGGCTGGCCCAGGCCGCCCGGCAGGTCGAAGCTGACCCGCTGGCGATCCACCGGCTCTTCCCGCAGGCCGAACGGCGGGGCGGCCCGGGCGCCCGGCACGCGCTGCTCGGCGCGCTGCGCGGCCACCACGCGGTGATCCGGAGCCTGTACGAGGCCGGCGACAGCGGTGAGCGGCTGGCGATTCTGACCGTCCTGCACGAGCTCGACCTGGAAGGCACGGCGGTCGCGCTGGTGGAGGACGCGCTTCGCAGCAATGACGCGCGGCTGGTCGCCGCGGCCCTCGGCCCGTACGGCTCGGCGTGGCTGGGCGACCACTCCTTCCGGCAAGGGGTGCTCAAGTGCGTCTTCATGTCGATCCCCCTGGTGGCGGTGGCCGAGCTGGACCGCCGTTTCGACGCCGAGCTGGCCCGGATGTTGTCGGACTACGCGGCGGAGTTGCGGGCGGCCGGCCGGCCCGTCCCGCGCGACGTCCTGGAGAGGATCTGAATGCGCATCTTCGACCCCCACGTCCACATGACCTCCCGGACCACCGACGACTACCAGCGCATGCACGCCGCGGGGGTCCGGGCCGTCGTCGAACCCGCCTTCTGGCTGGGGCAGCCCCGTACCCATGTGGGCAGCTTCCTCGACTACTTCGACGCGCTGCTCGGCTGGGAGCCCTATCGCGCCGCGCAGTACGGCATCCGCCACCACTGCGCGCTCGCGCTCAACCCGAAGGAGGCGAACGATCCGCGATGCGCGGCGGTGCTGGCCGAGTTGCCGCGATACCTGCTGAAGGACTCCGTCGTCGCGGTCGGCGAGGTCGGCTACGACTCGATGACGGCAGAGGAGGAACGGGCGTTCGAGGCGCAGCTCGCCCTGGCACAGGAGAATGATCTTCCGGTACTCGTGCACACCCCGCATCGGGACAAGGCCGGGGGCACCCGCCGGACGCTCGACGTGGTGCGGGCGGCCGGGACACCCCCCGCGCGGGTGCTCATCGACCACCTCAACGAGGTGACCGTCGGCATGGTCGCGGACTCGGGCTGCTGGATGGGGTTCTCCATCTACCCGGACACCAAGATGGACCCGGACCGGATGGTGACCCTGCTCAAGGAGTACGGCACGGACAGGATGCTGGTGAACTCGGCCGCCGACTGGGGGCGCAGCGATCCGCTGAAGACGCGCGAGGTGGCCGACGTCATGCTCGCGGCCGGCTTCGGCGAGGACGACGTGGATCGGGTGCTGTGGCGCAATCCGGTCGCCTTCTACGGGCAGAGTGGCCGGCTTGACCTCGAGAGCGGCCCCGTAGCAGGCCCTGACCACGCCGGCAACACGATCAAGCGGGGCTGACCATGCGGCTGCGCCATGCGGACGGCTCGACGGTGCACCTGTCCTACTGCACCAATGTCCACGCCGCGGAGGATCTCCCCGGCATCCACGGTCAGCTGTCCGGCGTCGCGGCGCGGGTCAGGCGCCTGCTCGGCGTCGAACGGCTCGGGCTCGGGCTGTGGCTGTCCCGGCACGCCGCCGCGGACCTCACCGCCCGGCCCGGGGAACTCGCGGCGCTGCGCGAGCGGCTGACCGCGCTCGGGCTGGAGGTCGTGACCCTCAACGGGTTCCCCTACCGCGGCTTCCACGACGAGATCGTGAAGTACCGCGTCTACACCCCTGACTGGGCCGACGCGGAGCGGCTGCGCCACACGCTCGGGCTCGCCGGGATCCTCGCCTCGCTGCTGCCGGACGACGTCACCGAGGGCACGATCTCGACCCTGCCTCTCGCCTGGCGGACCGGGTGGACGAGAGAGAAGGCGGCGGCGGTGATGGCCAATCTCGACGCGGTCGCCGAGGGCCTGCGCGCGCTGGCCGGCCGTACCGGCAAGGTGATCCGGCTGGGCTTCGAGCCGGAGCCCGGCTGCATCGTCGAGACGACGTCCCAGGCGGGCGCCCTGCTGAGTGACGTGGACCACGACCACCTCGGTCTCTGTCTGGACGCCTGCCACATGGCCGTGGGTTTCGAGGAGCCTGACGCGGGCGCCGCCTGCGGGTTGCCGATCGTGAAGCTCCAGGCGTCGTGCGCGTTGGTGGCGCCGCCGCGGGCGCAGCGGGCCCTGGCCGCGTTCGACGAGCCCCGCTTCCTCCACCAGACGCGCTCGGCCAGCGGATACACCGACGACCTGGGCGAGGCCCTGGCCGGTGGCCTGCCCGCGGACGAGAGCTGGCGGGTGCACTTCCACGTCCCGCTGCACGACGCGCCGCCCCCTCCGCTCGCCACCAGCGCCCCCTACCTGCGGCGCCTGCTGGAGGTGCTTGTCGGCAGGGAGCGTCCGCTGACCAGGCACGTCGAGGTGGAGACCTACACGTGGAACGTGCTTCCCGGCGCGCCGGCCGACATCGCGCACGGCATCGCCGCCGAGCTCCACTGGATGCGGGCGCAGCTGGCCGCCCTCGGGCTGAAGGAGACGTGGTGACTCCTCCGCTCCCTGAAGGGAGCGGCTTCTCGCTAAGCCGCTTGCGCAGCCTGGCGAAGGGCAAGCCCTGCCCTCACGATGTTGACCGCCGCGTTGACGTCGGCGTGCGCGGCATGCCCGCACGCCGTGCAGGCGAACCCGGCCTGGGTGACGCGGTTCTCCTTCGCGCAGTGCCCGCAGCGGGCGCAGGTGCGGGAGGTGCCGGCGGGGTTCACCGCGATCAGCTTGCGACCGGCGCTTTCAGCCTTGTACGCGAGGATCGTCAGGAACACCCCCCAACCCGCGTCCAGGATCGACCGGTTCAAGCCGGACTTGGCGGCGACGCCCCGGCCGGGAGCTTCGATCGTGCCCGCCGCCGAGCGGGTCATGTGCGCGATCCGCAGGTCCTCGTGCACGATCACGTCATAGGCGCGGACCAGGGCGAGCGCGGCCTTGTGCGCGCCGTCCAGACGTTGCCTGCGCACCCTGGCGTGCAGCGCGGCCACGCGGGCCACCGCCTTACGCCGCCGCTTGGAACCCCGTTCCTTCCGGGCCAGAACCCGCTGCGCGGCCGCCAGCCGGTCAGCGGACGCGGCCAGGGGGCGGGGGTTGCTCAGATGCTCCCCGTCGCTGGTCGTGACGAGGGACGCCACGCCCATGTCGATCCCGGCCACCGCGCCGGTGGCGGGCAGCGGTCCGGCGGGCACGTCGTCGCACGACAGCACCACGAACCATCGGTTGCCTTCCCGCTTCACCGCGATCGTCTTCACCCGGCCCTTGACCGCGCGGTGCCGGTGGACGCGGACATGCCCGACGCCCTGGAGGCGCACGTAGGTGACGGTCGGGTGCTCGGGCTGGGAGTCCCACCGGCAGCCGTCGCCGTCCTTCGGCCACTCGACCGTGTCGAACCGGCCACGCCCCTTGAAACGCGGAAACCCCGGCGCGCGACCCTCGCCGACCCGCGTGAAGAACGCGCGAAACGCCTTGTCCAGCCGTCGCAGCGTGGCCTGCTGGGAGGAGAACGACCAACGCCCCTGCCCGCCGGAGTCGTCGGCGCGGATGTGTTTCAGCTCGGCCGACTGCTCGCCGTACCGGACACTCACGCCCGCCTTCGCGTAGGCGGTGCGGCGGTGCTCCAAAGCCGCATTGTAGAGTTGCCGGTGGTCCTCCAGGCACGCCGCCAGCGCCGCCGCCTGCCGGGCGGTGGGGCGCAGCAGAAATCGGAACGACCTGCGCACACCCACCCCCCGTCACGTTCGGTAACGACACCGCCACGATATCGGCTGGCGCCGACAAAACCAGGAAGGACATCCGTGATGCGCGGACCCGACAAGTCAGGGCACGCTCGGGCCTTGACGGCCCTCCCGCTCCCGATTCACCCGTCGCCCCAAGACGACGGTCCCCTCGGGAGACTCTGATGGCACCGCTGATCGTGATCAATGCGGTCGGGCTCACCCCGCGCCTTCTCGCGCACATGCCGAATGTGGCGAAAGTGGGCTCGGCGGCCGCGCTGCGGCCCGTGCTGCCCGCCGTCACCTGCTCGATGCAGGCCACCCTGCTGACCGGTTCGATGCCCCGCGACCACGGCATCGTGGGAAACGGGTGGTACTTCCGGGATCTCGGCGAGGTGCTGCTGTGGCGCCAGCACAACGCGCTCATCCAGGGCGACCAGCTGTGGACCGCCGCGACCGGCCTGCGCACCGCCAACGTCTGCTGGTGGTACGCGATGGGCGCGCCCACCGACCTGCTCGTCACCCCGCGTCCCGTCTACCACGCCGACGGCCGCAAGTCTCCCGACTGCTACACCCGCCCGCCCGCACTCCACGACGACCTCGAGGCCGCACTGGGGCCGTTCCCCCTGTTCACCTACTGGGGACCCAACGCGGGGATCGCCTCCTCCGAATGGATCATCGCCGCGGCCCGCCGCATCCTGGCCCGCGAACGGCCGGATCTGCTGCTGGTCTACGTGCCGCACCTCGACTACGACCTCCAGCGGTACGGCCCCGCCGGTCCCGAGGCGATCGCGGCCGCCCGCGCCGTCGACGCCGCGCTGGCTCCGCTCCTGGCCGAGGACGCCGAGGTGGTCGTGCTCTCCGAATACGGCATCACCCCGGTGTCCCGCCCGGTGGACGTCAACCGGGCGCTGCGCACCGCGGGTCTCCTGGAGGTCTACGTCCAGGCCGGGATGGAGTACCTCGACCCGTGGACGTCCCGGGCCTTCGCCGTCGCCGACCACCAGGTGGCCCACGTGTACGTGCGCGACCCCGGCGACCTCGACCGCACCCGGGCCGTCATCGCCGAACTGGCCGGCGTGGACGAGGTGCTCGACCAGGCGGGGAAGGCGAAGTACGGGCTCGACCACGAGCGCGCCGGCGAGCTCGTCGCGGTGGCGGAGCCCGACGCCTGGTTCACCTATTACTACTGGCTCTCCGACGACCGCGCCCCGGATTTCGCCAGGCTCGTGGACATCCACCGCAAACCCGGCTACGACCCCGCCGAGTTGTTCATGGACCCGCGCGATCCGTTCGTCAAGCTGCGCGCGGGGGCGGCGCTCGCCAGGAAGAAGCTGGGGTTCCGGTACACGATGCGGGTGGTGCCGCTCGACCCGGCTCCGGTGCGGGGCAGCCATGGCCGGCTGCCGGATCTCCCCGACGACGGACCGCTGATCATCGCTCCCTTCGACCGTGACTCGTACGAGGCGACCGAGGTCAAGGGACTCCTGGCCTCCCTGGCCGCCCGGGCAGGACGCTGACCGCGCACCGGCACCGCGGTCGCGGTCGCTGCGCCCCGTGGCTCGCGCGGCCCCGGTCGAAGGGCCGCGCGAGGGTGTGGCCGAGAGCCTCAGACGTGGGTCCAGCGCTGGTTGGCTCCTCCGGTGCAGGCCCAGATGCGCGCCCTGGTGCCGTTGGCGGTGCCGCTGACGTCGAGGCACTTGTTCGCCCCGACCGCGGTGATGCTGCCGTCGGCGTTGATGCGCCACTTCTGGTTGTCCTGGCCGTTGCAGTCCCAGATGATCACCGCGGTGCCGTCCGCCGTCCCGGCCCCGTTCACGTCCAGGCACTTGCCGCCATAAACCCGCAGCTCACCCGCGCTGGTCGAGGTCCACTGCTGGTTCGCCTGGCCATGGCAGTCCCAGATCTGCGCCTGCGCGCCGTTGGCCCGCGAGGCGCCGCTGACGTCCAGGCACCGGTTCGACCCCGCACCCCGCAGCGCGCTCGTGCCGCCCGGCGTGCCGGCCAGTTCCTTGATGCGGATGTTGCGGAAGGACACCACGTCTCCGGACCCGTGGTTCTGGATGCCGATGTGGCCCTGCTGGAGCGAGCGGACCGGATCCGTGTTGGTGAAATCGTTGATTCTGCTGCCGTTCAGGAACACCTGCAGCCGCTCACCCTCCACCAGCAGCTCGTAGGTGTTCCACTCCCCCGGAGGGTTCAGCGCCGCGTCGCGGGCGGCGAGGTCGGCGGCCTGGAAACCGTAGATCGCCCCGGTCGTCCTGTCCGCGGTGTCGGTCGCGTCGATCTGCACCTCGTATCCGGTGTCGAGCGCCGCGTCGGGGTCGCCGGTGGCCGGGAACCCGACGATCACGCCGGAGTTGGAGTCGCCGGTCATCTTCCAGTCGAGCTTGAGGGAGTAGGAGCTGAACTCCTTGGAGTCGTACCACAACATCCCCATGCCGCCCTGGGAGGTCAGCGTGGCGTCACTGTTGGCGAACGACCCCGGCCCCGCCTGCGACCAGCCCGTCGTCGAGCCGTTGTACAACGTCGTGTACCCGGTCTCCGGGCGGCAGTCGGCGTTGGCGGCCCCGGCCGCGTACCGGATTCCGCCGAGCAGCAGCGTGCGGAAGTTCGGATCGGCGTACGACTCCTGGGTGTGTCCCAGGCCGGTGTAGAACGCGCGGCCCGAGGACTGTGGCCGGCACCAGGTGATCGGGTGATCGCCCATGCCGCCGCCGCTGTAGCTGCCCTCGTCCAGGCTCTGCAGCACCCGGACGTTCGGGCGCGGGTTGGAGCGGTAGTTGTACCACTCGTCGGTGCGTGACCAGGCCGCCCCGAGGTGGGCGGTCGCGGCGTGTGCCCGGTCCTCGTTCCGTACGGTGGCCTGCTGGATCGCCGGGTGGTTGCTGAACCAGGCTCCCATGAGCTGCCCGTAGTACGGCCAGTCGTACTCGGTGTCCGCGGCCGCATGCACCCCGACGTAACCGCCTCCGCCGTTCACGTACGTCTGGAAGGCGGCCTGCTGGGTGTCGTTCAGCACGTCACCGGTCGTGTTGAGGAACACCACCGCCTGGTACTGGGCCAGGTTGGCCGTGCTGAAGGCGCCCGAGTCCTCCGTCGCGTCGACGGCGAAGTCGTCGGCGGCCCCCAGGTCGCGGATGGCCTGGATCCCGGTGGGGATCGAGTCGTGCCGGAACCCGGCCGTCTTGGAGAACACCAGCACCTTGAAGGCGGCGGCCTGGGCGGGGATGGCGGGGATCATCGTCGCGGCGGCGATGATCGCCACCACCGCCACGGACAGCCGTCGCAGCACGGAGGGTGTTCGGTCGCTCCCCGCGGTGCGCCCGGGCGCGGAGGGGGTCGGATGTCGCAGCATGGTTGTCCCTTTCAGAGGCGGGTCCAGCGCTGGTTGGTTCCTCCTGTGCAGGTCCAGATGCGCGCCCTGGTGCCGTTGGCGGTGCCGCTGACGTCGAGGCACTTGTTCGCCCCGACCGCGGTGATGCTGCCGTCGGCGTTGATGCGCCATTTCTGGTTGTCCTGGCCGTTGCAGTCCCAGATGATCACCGCGGTGCCGTCCGCCGTCCCGGCCCCGTTCACGTCCAGGCACTTGCCGCCATAAACCCGCAGCTCACCCGCGCTGGTCGAGGTCCACTGCTGGTTGGCCTGCCCGTTGCAGTCCCAGATCTGCGCCTGCGCGCCGTTGGCCTGCGAGGCGCCGTTGACGTCCAGGCAGCGGCCCGACCCCACACCCTCCAAGGCACTCGTGCCTCCCGAGGGCGGGGTGCCGGTGTCGAGGGTGAAGGCGTCCACGTCGAACAGGTAACCCTGTCCGGTCGGACCGCGGAAGACCAGATACAGCGTCGTCGTGCCGGCCGGCGCGCCACTGAGGTTCGCCGAGACGTCGGTGAAGGTGTCCCAGCCGCCGGTGCTCGCCACGTCCGCCGTTCCCAGCAGCGTGCCCGTCGCCGAGCCCGCCCGCACCTCGATCCTGCCGCCCGCGCCGGCCGAGGACACCCGGGCCGTGATGCTCGTCGCGTTCGCCAGGATGTACGGCTGGAAGGAGATCCAGTCGCCGTCGTCGGTGAAGCCGACCGTCTCGCCGCCTTCCGCGGTGGCGTGCTCGGCCGTCTGGATGCCCTGCTGGGCGCCGAAGTGCTCAGCCTGCCGGTGCCGCGGCTGGAGCGTACGGGCGCTGGTGGAGGTCAGATCGCCCTTGTCGGTGTAGGAGGCCTCGAAGACGCCGTAGATGTTGGCCGCGGCGTCGTGCTCACCGTCGACCGGCACCGCGATGGAGCCCGAACAGCCGGTCCTGGAGGTGATCTGGTGGCGGTGGCTGTCGTGGCCGAGGAAGTAGGCGACGGTGACCTCGTCGCAGTCGATCGTGCCGTCCTCCGGGTCGCTGACGGTGACCTGGAAGGGCACGGTGTCTCCGAAGGAGAACAGTTGCCCGTCGGCAGGGGTGGTGAGGCTGACCGTCGGCGCGGTGTTGCCGACGGTCACGATCACGCTCGCCGTGCCGGTGAGACCCTGCGGATCCCGGACCGTGAGCGTCACCGTGTAGGTGCCGTTCGTGGTGTAGGTCTTGCTCGGATTCGCCGCCGTGGAGGTGGTGCCGTCACCGAAGTCCCACGAGAAGCTCAGCGCGCCGCCCTCCGGATCCGAGCTGCCCGCCGAGGAGAAGGTCACCGCCAGTGGAGCCGGTCCCGACGTCTTGTCGGCGGACACCTTGGCGATCGGATTGCGGTCGGCGCTGCCGATGTACTCGATGCGGTACAGCGCCTGGTTGTTGTTCCCGGTGCCGTAGTCGAGGACGTACAGGGCCCCGTCGGGGCCGAAGGCCATGTCCATCACCTGCGTCCCCGACCAGGGGAACGCCGAGATCTCCCCGTAGGCGCCGTCCGACCTGACCTCGATCGCCTTGATCCACCGCCGGCCGTACTCACCGGCGAAATACCGCCCGTCGAGCGCCTGGGGGAACTTGACGGCCGAATTCAGGTTGGGGTCGTAACGGTAGACCGGGCCACCCATCGGCGACTCCGACCCGGAGCCGAACTCCGGCGGGCTTCCGGCGTCCCCCGCGTACCGGATCCAGGCCGGCTTCGCCGGGGGCAGCGCGGTCAGGCCGGTGTTGCGGAAGGAGTTGTTGGCGGGGCCGCCCGCGCAGTCGTACTTCGGACCGGTGCTGTTGGTGGCGAAGTTCCACTCGTTGTAGGTCTCGCTGGTGGTGTTCGTGCCCGTGCAGTACGGCCATCCGTAGTTGCCGGGCCCGGTGATGCGATCGAACTCCACCTGCCCGCTCGGCCCGCGGCTGGAGCTGGTCACGCCCGCGTCGGGCCCGTAGTCGCCGAGATAGACGACGCCGGTCGCCTTGTCCACGCTCATCCGGAACGGGTTGCGGAAGCCCATCGCGTAGATCTCCGGCCGGGTCTTCGCCGTCCCCGGCGGGAACAGGTTGCCGTCGGGGATCGTGTAGCTGCCGTCGGGCTGCGGTTTGATGCGCAGGAGCTTGCCACGCAGGTCGTTGGTGTTGGCGGACGAGCGCTGGGCGTCGTACTGCGGGTTGCGGTTGGTCCGCTCGTCCAGCGGGGAGTAGCCGCTCGACTCGAACGGGTTGGTGTCGTCGCCGGTGGTCAGGTACAGGTTGCCGGCGGCGTCGAAGTCGATGTCCCCGCCCACGTGGCAGCACTGGCCACGGTCGTTCTGCACCCGGAGGACCACCTTCTCGCTGCTCATGTCGAGGGTGCCGTCCGTCTTGAGGGTGAACCGGGACAGGTAGAGCTCGCCCTTCCACTGGTCGAACTGGTCCTGCGTGCCGGTGCTCGGCGCATCGCCGTTCGGCGTGCTCAGCCGCGGGGAGTAGTAGAGCCAGAGGTGCCGGTTCGACGCGAAGCCGGGGTCGACCGCCACTCCCTGGAGGCCCTCCTCGTCGTGGGTGTAGACGTTGAGCCTGCCGGCCACCGTCGTGTCGCCGTCGACGTCGGTGACCCGGACCGTGCCGTCGCGCGCCGTGTGCACCACCGACCGGTTCGGCATCACGGCCAGCGACATCGCCTCACCCAGTTCCGCGCCACCCGACGCGAGGGACACCTGCTGGTAGTCGGACGCCGGGATGTCGAGGGCGTTCGCAGGGGAGGCGTTGAGCGCGAGCGCTCCGGGCATGATGAGCGCCATCGTGGTCAGCAGGGTGAGCCACGGACGTCGGGACATGAGTGTTCCCTCCTGCAGCAGGAAGACCGGTCAGGGCGAGGCGCCCGGGATTCTGCTCCGTGGCCGGAGGAGTGCCCCCTCCGGCCACGTCGGGAGACGAGGATCGTCGTCAGGCGGACGGTGTCAGGCGCGGGTCCACTTCTGGTTGGCGCCGCCGTGACAGCTCCAGATGTGCACTTCGGTGCCGTTGGCGGTGCCGGCGCCGCTGACGTCCAGGCACTTGTTCGCCCCGACCGCGGTGATGCTGCCGTCGGCGTTGATGCGCCACTTCTGGTTGTCCTGGCCGTTGCAGTCCCAGATGATCACCGCGGTGCCGTCCGCCGTCCCGGCCCCGTTCACGTCCAGGCACTTGCCGCCATAAACCCGCAGCTCACCCGCGCTGGTCGAGGTCCACTGCTGGTTGGCCTGCCCGTTGCAGTCCCAGATCTGCGCCTGCGCGCCGTTGGCCTGGGAAGCGCCGTTGACGTCCAGGCAGCGGCCCGACCCCACCCCCTTGTACGCGCTCGTGCTCCCCGGAGGCCGGTCCTGGGGCCCGGCGGACGCCATCACGGCCTGGGCGCCGGCCGGCCAGGCGCCGTTGGTGACGGTGACGTTGTTGTTCACCACGTTGCCGCGGTCGCCGTTGGTGACATTGGTGCTGCCGTTGGTCGACCAGTTGCCGGTGACGGTGAAGTCGCCCATGTTCTCGCCGTACCAGTAGTTGGCGGTGGCCCAGGTGCCGGTGTTCGACAGCACGTTGTTCCTGACGGTGTAGTGCCGCGAGCCCTCGTCGAAGTAGATGCCGAACCAGCCGTTGGTGCGCAGGCAGTGGTTGTCGCTGATCACCGCGCCCGGGTTCCACGACAGCGTGTAGATGCAGCCGCCGTCGGTCATCTGCTGCATGACGTCGTGCACGTAGTTGCCGATGAGCCGGTTGCCGGAGGCGGTGGTGGCCGTGGTGTAGCGCGGCTGGAAGTCGTACAGGCCGCGGTCGGCGTAGTGGGTGCTGCCGCCCGGCTCGTTGGCGCCCCAGCCGTACCCGATCGACATGCCGGTGTACGGCATGTTGTAGACCTCGTTGTGGGACACGTCGGTGCCGGTGACGTAGGTGGTCAGGACCGAGACGACGCCCCGGTGGTCCAGGCCGAGGTCGTGGATGGTGTTGTCGCTGACGGTGATGTTCCGGTTGACCATCCGCTGGTCACTCGGGTGGTGCGCGTCGGCGCGCACGCCGCCGACCACGATGCCGCCGGCCGAGCTACGGGCGATCTCCGACCGGGTGACCGTGATGTCGGCGGCGCCCAGGCCGACACCGCTGGCGTGCGCGTTGGCGTCGTTGCCGATGCCGATGGCCGTCTGTCCCAGGTTGACGAAGCGCGAGTCGGTGAAGGTGATGGTGTTCGCCGCGGAGACCTGCACGGCGGCCGGCATCTGGTGCCAGTTCGGCCGGGTCGCCTCGAACTGCCTGCAGCCCTGGTGGCAGGAGGTGAAGGCGGGCCAGTTCCAGTTGCCCGCTATGTAGGAGCCGGTCTGCTGGTCCACGTAGCCCTGGTCGCCGCTGGGGCCGAGCCAGCTCGTACCGGTGAAGGTGACCCCGCTGAACGCGATGTGGTGCGCGGGCGCGTCGTAGGTTCCCCCGACGTGCACCAGCGACTGGAGCACCGGCAGCTCCACGCTGGCGTTGCCCATGTTCTGCCCGGCGAGCGGGATGTAGGACAGGGCGCCCGTCGCCGGGTCGAGGTACCACTCCCCCGGCGAGTCGAGGAACTCGTAGGCGTTGACCAGATAGAGCGGGCCGGCCCGGTGCGGGCTGGTGAAGGTGTCGTACCCGAAGTTGTTGTTGTTCCAGGCGGGCTGCCGCATCGTGATGAGGTTTCCGCTGATGCTCCGCACCGGCGCGTACCGGTCGGTGAACGAGCCGACGCTCTCCATCTCGACCCGGCCCTGGTTGGCGAGGTTGTTCAGGTAGCTCAGCGCACCGCTGGTGAACCTCATTCCGGTGCTGCTCGCGGTGAAGTCGGACCGGTTGACGGCGGTGCGCGCCCGGGTGGCGAGCGCGCCGTCGACGTACAGCTGCCGGGTGTCGATCCCGGCGCCGACGTTGACGCGCCAGATGTTCTTTCCCGAGTCCGCCACGGTCCATCCGGTGACCGCCCTGGCTCCGCTGATGACCGGGACGGCCCCCTCCGCGGCCTGCCATCTGACTGAGTAGCCGTTGTTCCCGGAGTCGGCGGCGGTCAGCCTGAGCGGCGCGGACAGCCGATACACCCCGCCCGCCAGCTCCACGACGATGTCACCGGACATCCCGGCGTTCAGCGAACGTACCGCCGCCTGCGCCTCGGTCAGCGAGCACGGCTGGGCGGAGGTGCAGGCGGTGCCGGTGCCGGCGGGAGACGCGTGCAGGGTCGTGGTGGCCGCGACGGCCGGGGTGGCGGAGGCGACGAGGGCGGACGCCGCGGCCAGCGCGGCGGTGACGACGCCGATCAGGATCGGTCTCAGCATCGTGACGGATGGACGTAAGGGCACAGTTGTTCCTTCGGGGGGTAGGCGTATGGCCAGGTCACACCCTGATCCTCAGACAGGTGACGCCTTCGCGGGGTGGAGCGGTCGGGGGCCGCCGGCCTCGCTCCTAATTACCTTCGGATCAGGGATACCCGTCAAGCCCTTAAGCCTGCTCATTTCGCGGTTCAGGCACTGATCGCATAGCCGTGGTGAGCTTGTTCATGCGTTCATCAGCAGTAATACCTGCGACCGCGCAGATCCGCGCCGACAACCCTCGAATGAACCGTTCATATGTGTCGTACTCATCGGACACCACTCGTGGCGGAGAGGGTCGGCTCATCCGTCATACTTTTGCAGGGAACGGCGAGGAGGAAGCACGGTGACCGACACCCCGCGCGAAAGCGGATACCGGCCGGGTTACGAGGTAGCCGCCGAGCAGGTGCTGGAATTGATCGTCGAGCTCGGCCTGCGTCCGGGCGACCGCATGCCGACCGAGAACGAGCTGGCCCGGCAACTGGGCACCAGCCGCACCGTGGTGCGCGAGGCGGTGAAGATACTCTCCGCGCTCGGCCGGGTACGCGCCCAGAAGGGCCGCGGCCTGTACGTGGCCGACGACGAGGGGATGCTGGGCACCGGGCGCTGGGGCTCCTTCTTCCTCCCGACCGACCTCGACCACGTCTACATGCTGTTCGAGTTTCGCCGGGCGCAGGAGATGGAGACCAGCCGACTGGCCGCCCGCCGCGCCACCCCTGCCGAGCTGAGGGCCATCGAAGAAGGGGCCGGCCTGTGCCGCCACGGCTTCGAGACCGGACGCGAGGAGCTGTTCAACGAGGGCGACGACGCCTTCCACACCGCCATCGCCACGGCCTCGCACAACATGTTCCTCCAGGTCGCCGTGCGGGAGGCCCGTAGGCTGCAGGCGCAGTCGAGCCTCATCGGCCTGCGCGGCTCGGTGGGCGGGCACGCCGCCAAGGCCGTCGAGGAGCACGACGCCATCTACCAGGCCATCCGCGCCGGCGATCCGGAAGCGGCTGCCCAGTCCGCGGCCACGCACATCGACAACACCCTCGACGACTACCGCAGGGAGATCCAGCAGCGCCTTTTCTTCTCGTCCCACTGATCCGGCCGTCTCCGACCGGTTCGGCCTGGCACTCGGAACGACGTGAAAGTTTCATCGCGATGGATCGGCGGTGGGCGCGGCCGCCTGTCCTGGTCAGGCGGAAGAGCGAACGGGGGCTCTCGGGCGAGGGCCCCCGATGTCGAGCGTGCCGGCCCTTGACAGGTCCTGTCACAGCCATATTTGCTCCTCTACGCCATCCCCATCGACCGCCCCAAAGAAGGAGAAGCGAGTACGGCGGCATTTAGTTAACGCTAACATCATGAAATACAGGCCCATTGTGCCGAATACGCGCCGGCGCCGGTTCCCGATCGGCCGAAAATGGCGCGCGCCCGGTCGGTCCGGTATCACCGGACAAGAGAGCAGAAACTCCGGCCGCCCACGCCCTCAAGGTGACAGCAGTGGCTTGCCTTTCACGTGTGTCACCACGAGACCAGCAAAGGAATGTGCGTGATGTCGAGGCTCAGGTTACTTTTCACAGCTGTCGCGTCGGCGGCACTGCTCATCGTTCCGGCCACGGGGCAGACGGCGCTGGGCGACAGCGCGGCCCCGTCACCCGCTGAACAGAGCGCCCTCGCGCCCACCGCGGGATGCGGCGCAACCCCGACGCTGACCAGCGGAACTCATTCGATCACCACGAGCGGCAAGAACCGCAACTACATCCTGAGGATTCCAGACAACTACACCAACACAACCCCCTACCGGTTGATCTTTGGATTTCACTGGAACGGCGGCACCGCCAACGATGTCGACTCGGGCGGAACCAGTGGCTATCCGTGGTCCTACTACGGGCTCAGAGCATTGTCGGACAACACCGCGATCTTCGTCGCGCCCCAGGGCCTGAACAACGGCTGGGCCAACTCGGGCGGTGAGGACGTCACCTTCGTCGACGACATGATCCGGGAGATCGAGGCGGACCTCTGCGTGGACACCTCACAACGCTTCGCCCTGGGCTTCAGCTACGGCGGCGGCATGAGCTACGCGCTCGCATGCGCCCGGGCGACGGTCTTCCGCGCGGTGGCGGTTTACGCCGGCGCGCAGCTCAGCGGGTGCAGCGGCGGCACGGAGCCCGTCGCGTACATCGGACTGCACGGCCTCAGGGATCCGGTGCTCAACATCTCCGCGGGCCGGTCGCTCCGCGACAGGTTCGTCGGGAACAACGGTTGCACGCCCCAGAACCCGCCGGAGCCCGCGCAGGGCAGCCTGACGCACATCGTCACCTATTACTCGGGATGCCGGACCGGGTATCCGGTCGCGTGGGCGGCGTTCGACGCGGGCCACACCCCCGGTCCCGTTGACGGGAGGCCTGGCGACTTCGAACCCGGCGAGAACTCCTGGACCAGACCGGTGGTCTGGGAGTTCTTCACGCAGTTGGGAGACGGCGACCCGAACCCGCCGGACACGAGCGCGCTGCGGGGTGCGGGGTCGGGCCGGTGCCTGGACGTCAACGGCGCTTCCCAGGCCAACGGCGCGCAGGCGCAGATCTGGGACTGCAACGGGCAGGCCAACCAGCAGTGGACCTCGACCAGCGCGGGTGAGCTGCGCGTCTACGGCACCAAGTGCCTGGACGTGAACGCGGCGGGCACGGCGGACGGCACCGCGGTGATCATCTGGGACTGCAACGGCCAGGACAACCAGAAATGGCGCATCAACGCCGACGGCAGCATCACCGCGGTCGGGGCGAACAAGTGCCTCGACGTCAGCGGCGCCGGCACCGCCAACGGCACCAGGCTGCAGATCTGGAGCTGTCACGGCGGCGCCAACCAGAAGTGGACCCGCGCCTGACCAACCTGCGACGGCCGGCCACGCGCCATCGCCACACGCGGGCGAGGCTTCCGGCGGCGGTCTGCCCTTTCCGTTCCATGCTGATCAAGATCCATCGTGGGAGAAGAGGAGTGAGTCATGGCCCGAGTGCTCGTCCTGACCGGCGATGCGGCGGAAGAGCTGGACTCCATGTACCCCGTCTTCCGGCTCCGGGAAGGTGGCCATGAGGCCATCGTGGCCACCCTCACCACGCGTGCGGCGAAGCTGGTGGTCCACGACTTCGAGCCGGGCTGGGACGCCTACACCGAGATCCACCGGCCACCGGTTGCCGGTGGATCTCGCATTCGCCGACGTGCGCCCCGAGGACTACCAGGCGCTGGTGATCCCGGGCGGCCGCGCACCGGAGTACATCCGCACCGATCCCGACGTCGCCCGCATCGTGCACCACTTCTTCGAACGCGGCTTGCCGGTGGGCACGATTTGCCACGGCCCGCAGGTGCCCGCCGCGCTCGGCCTGCTGCGCGGCCGTACCACGGCGGCGTTCCCGCCGCTGAGGGCCGACATGGAAATGGCTGGTGCGACCTTCGTGGACGCCCCCGACGTGGTGGACGGCGCGATGGTCTCCTGCCGTGGCTGGCCGGACCTGCCTGAGTGGTCACGTGCCTTCATGCGCGTGCTGGAGGGCGCGAACGTGTCGTTGTAGGTCGACACGCCGGAAGCACGACCAGCCCTGGCGCTCCACGCCGCACAGACGGCGGCGCGGGCGACAGGGCCGCCGTGCGCCCGTATCCAGCGATCGCTGGATACGGGCAGGATGGTTTCTTGCTGGACGGTCACGGCACCGCGAGGGCCGCGTGGTGTGGTTCAGGTCATCGCCCGGGCTCGTTCGAGCTTGGGGCTGTCTGCGAGCTTGAGCCAGACGACTCCGGCGACGATCACGGCCAGCCAGAAGCCCTTGGCGCGAGTGAGCGTTTCGTTGAAGAAGACCGGTCCGAGGAGCGCTGCTCCGATGGCACCGATGCCGGCCCAGACGGCGTAGCCGATGCCGACGTCGGTCCTCTTCAGGGCGACGCTGAGGAAGAACAGCGTGAACAGGAAGAAGACGATCGCGACGAGCGACCAGGCAGGGTTGGTGAAGCCTTGGCTGCCGTTGACGCTGAGGGCGTAGCCAACCTCGAAGGCTCCGGCCAGGAGCAGTGCCACCCAGGGGCCGGCCTTCTTCTCCGTGTCGGGCGGGGTGAGGGCCTGGGATGTGGTGGTCATGGGGATTCGTGTCCTTTCGCGGTGCTCGGATGAGCAGGGGTCAGGCGGTTCCGGCGAGGTTGAGGCCGACGACTCCGGCGATCACGACGGCAATGCCGATGAGCTTCTTCCAGGTCAGGCGCTGGGAGAGGAGGAGGGCGCCGATGATGACGATCCCGACGCCTGCCAGGGAGGTCCACAGGGCGTAGCCGACACCGACCTCGAAGGTCAGCAGGGCGAGGCTGAGGAAGAAGGTGGCGATCGCGCCGCTGACGAGGGTGCCGATGGTCCACGACAGTTTCGTGAAGCCCTGCGCCTTGCCCGCCGCGATGCCGACGGCGACCTCGAAGATGACGGCGATGCCCAGGTAGAGCCAGCTCATGACGGTGTTCCTCTCGATTCACTTTCCGGACGCGCGGGCGCGTTCCCGGCAGGGTGGTTGCTGTCGAGGTAGCGGGTGAACGGCTCGTCGCCGCGCGCAACGGGCAGCGGGCGCAGCAGTTCGGCCCGGTGCTCATCGGTGATGCCGAACGCTGGATAGCTGGCCCGGTAGTCGAAGCCGAAGGCGGCGACCTCATCGCGATCGACGGCAACATAGATCGCCTCAACGCCGCGGTCGACCGCGTACCGGTAGCACAGCCCGCACGGCTCCCCGGTAGCCAGCAGCACGGTGCCGGCCAGGCTGTCGAGACCGTGGGTGGTCATGGCGTCGCGCATCGCGACGACCTCGGCGTGCGCGGTCGGGTCGCCGGTCTCCCGGACCCGGTTGACTCCGAACTCCGAGATCACCTCCCCTCCGGCCTCCACGAGGACGCCGACGAAGGGCAGCCCACCGGCCGCAACGTGGGTGACGCAGGCCTCGACGGCCAGGTCCATGACCGGTTCCAGGTCGGACGCGGACACGATCACGACCGGTCCTCCGCCCGCGGAGCGCGGTGTCCTGCCTCCTGCGCGGCGAGCTGGTCGACGACCTTCTTCAACCGGGTCGCCGACGGAACCCCACGCAGGACGTGCCCCCCGATGACGACGCCGGGCACCGCGTCGATCCCGACGTTCACGGCATAGTCCTGATCTTCGCGCTGGCGGATCCGGCGCTCCTCGCTGTGAAGTGCCTGTAGGGCCTCAGCGCGGTCGAGGCCGGCCGAGGTGGCGACGTCGAGGATCACGTCGTCCTCGCCGATGTTCCGGTCCTCCTGGAAGAAGGCCTGGAACATCGCCTCGGTGTAGGCCTCGGCCCTGCCCCGTTCCTGGGCGAGCTGCAGCACCATGAACGCCTTCTCGGTACGGGGCTGCGGCGAGACCGAGGGCAGCGTCATCGGCACGCCGACACGCTCTGCCATCGGGTACACCACGTCCTTCCACACCCGCGGCAGGTACTCGTCTTCCGGCCGCAAGGTGGGCACCGGGTCAGGGCGCAGCTCGAACGGGCGAATCGTCACCTCCACATCGCGCTCACGCCTGAGCTCTTCGATCGCCGGCTCGACGAGGAAGCAGAAGGGGCAGACGTAGTCGACGAACACATCGACCTGGGTGGTCATGGCACGATCCTCTCTCAGGTTATTGTCTGTACATGCAGATATATGCGCAAAGAGCGGGACGTCGCAGTCCCGCTCCGCGGCGTCAGGGCCCGACGAGGGTGCCCACCTCGGCGAGGGCGCCGGCGACGAGACGTGCGTCCAGGTGGGGGAAGTGGATGGCGGGCTTGCTCAGCAACTCCTGGACGCGGGCCTCGTAGGAGTCGCGGACCTCCGCCAGCAACGTCTCCGCACGCTCGTCGATGACGGCGTAGACGCCCCGGCCGTCGTCCGGGCAGACGTCACGGCGAGCGAGGCCCTTTGCCTCCAGCCGGCTGACCAGGCGCGTGGTCGAGCTGGGATTCAGGCCGACTCGCTGGGCGAGGTCGTTGACCCGCAACTCCTTGTCCGACGCCTGGCTCAGGAAGGTCAGCGCCCGGAACTCGGTCAGCCCGAGCCGGTAGGTATCGGCAAGCCACTTGTCCAGACTCGCGTCCACCGCAGAGGCCAACACCGCCACTTGCGACCAGGCGGCACTCACACTGCCTCCACGGGAGGAATGCGATCCAGATAGCTGCATGTGCATGCAATTAAGTTACCACAGGCCGGCCGCGAGTCAAGCCAGGCCAGGGAGCGCGCCGTCAGCAAACGCCCTCTGATCCCGTCGGGCAGACGAGACGTCCCCGCTATCGTGCACGAACGGAAGGAAAGCCGGACCGGGAGTGAACCAGTGAGCAGAAAGCAGGCGACCGACCCGACAGCTCTCCGAAGCGCCACGAATGATCACCTGGCAAGCACGGTGGGAGCATGGGCCGGCGGGGCTACCTCTGTCGAGGGGTTTCTCCGGCGGCTCGTCGCCGATCTTGACCGGATGCCGATGTTGCGCGTTCACCATGCCGAATTCCAGCATTACGGCTCTGGATACGCGTCCTACGTCGATGTCTTCATCACCAAGCGCGACGGATCGATGCGCCGTTCCGAGAGCGGCCGGACAGAAGTTGAAGGGCTGCCCCTGGCGCTGTGTCGGCTCGCTCCGCTGGCAGCACTCTTCAAGCCCGACATTCATTCATCGGGGCCTGGCGGCGCCGGCAGTCGCGGCCTGCCGGATCTGTCGCTGGTCACGGATACAGCTTTTCCGGGATGGGAGGAGGAGTTTCGGCAGATCGGCCAGGTGCTCGATCGACACGATATCGCCCTGCTCGGTTCCCAGGTCCTCAGCCTGCCGCTAGAGGCCGGGCTTCGGGTGGAGACAATTTTTGGGAGCCCGCCGTACAGCGTGTTCGATGCCTGGTTTCACTGGATGGATTGATACATCGAGAATGGCCCGACCGGCCGGTGCGTGACCTGCGTCCCGTCCTTCTGCGAGCTCCTCGGCCCGGCCTTTCCCGCCGACACTGGCTTCGCGAGGCCCGCGCGATGCGTGCAGTATGGATCACACGGCCTGCTCCGCCCGGCGCCAACGATCTCGTAGGGATCGCCGTCGCCGACGCGGTCTTCGAGGCCATCGTTCACCCGATCCCCATGAGCCTTGGCGCAGGCGTCACCCCAGGGAGCATCCATGTCCACGCTGGTGTTGGTTCACGGTTTCTGGCACGGCTCCTGGTGCTGGAGCGAAGTCGTTCCCCATCTGGCGGCGGCCGGGCGCCCGGCCGCCGCGGTGGACATGGCGGGACACGGGCTGCCCGCCGTCCTCGGTGGTTCACCGGACAGCCGTGCAACCGCGAGGCGGTCGGCACCGAGGTTTCGCCCCTGGCGGACGTGAGTCTCGACGCTGCGGCCGAGTTGCTGACTTCGCAGATCAAGCGGATCGGCGGTGGCGAGCCGGTCACGGTGGTCGCCCACAGCGCGGCCGGTCCGGTGCTGACGCGAACGGCCCAGGAGACACCCGGGCTGGTGGCGCACGCGGTGTACCTCACCGCGTACATGCCGGCGTCAGGCGTGTCCGCGGCGGCGTACACGCGGCTTCCGGAGGCCGCCGATGACCGTGTCGCGCCGTTGTTGCAGGGCGACCCGGCCAGGACGGGCGCGCTGCGGCTCGACCTCGCCACGGACGACGCGGCCTACCGGCGGCGGCTGTACGAAGCGTTCTACGGTGACGTGGACCCGGTCCTGGCCGACGCCGCCACCGGCCTGCTGACGCCCGACGGCCCGATCGGCATCATGCTGGGTACGACCACCCTGACTCGTGACGGCTGGGGATCGGTGCGGCGCACGTACATCACCTGCACGCGGGACATGGCCGTCCGGCCGTCCCTGCAGGCGAGGTTCATCGCCGAGGCCGACGCGGCGTTTCCCGACAACCCGATCTCCGTCGTCGCGCTCGACGCCTCCCACTCCCCCTTCCTCTCCATGCCCGGCGAGCTGGCCGACGTCATCATCCCGCTCGGCTGACAGGAAGCCGTCTGCGCCCGCTGCGGCACCCACCGCACGCCGATGTGACGGCGGGCGTAGGCACAATGACCTTCCGGAGGTTCGTGGGGGGTTCCGATGACGAAAATTGCTGATACCGAAATTCTGTTATCGTTGTTCCATGGCTGATCGGGAAGAGGTTCGCCAGCGCATCATCGACGCCACGACCGAGCTGCTGCGGGACAAGGGCCGCGAAGGAGTGACGACGCGCACCGTCAGCGCGGCGGCCGGCGTGCAGGCGCCCACGCTCTACCGCCTGTTCACCGACATGAACGGGCTGCTCGAAGCGGTCGCGGCCGACGGGTTCGCGCGCTACCTCGCCCGCAAGCACAGCCAGGCGCTCTCCGACGACCCCGTGGACGACCTGCGCCGCGGCTGGGACACCCATGTCGGCTTCGGCCTGGAGAACCCGGAGCAGTATCTGCTCATGTACGGCCGGCCGACCCCGGGGTCCCGCAGGCGCAGCACCGAGCAGGCGATGGCGCGGCTGCGCCTGCTGGTCGAACGCATCGCCGTCGCGGGCCGGCTCTCCGCCGGTGTCGAGACGGCCATGGACATCGTCCACTCGGCGGGCGTCGGCCTCACGCTCAACCTCATCGGCACCCCTCCCGAGGAGCGCGATTCCGCCCTGTCCGGCCGCCTGCGCGAGGCCGTCCTCGCGGCGATCACCACGGACGTCCCGGCCGGCCCGCCGAGCGTGGCCCAGCGGGCCGTGGGACTGAAGGCCGTCCTCGGCGAGGTGCCGGACCTGTACACGCCGGGCGAGCGGGCCCTGCTGAACGAGCTTCTCGACCGGGCCGCGAGCCACGCCCCGGCCCGCTGAGGTCGCGGGCGACGGGTGCGGGCACGCGGGCTCGCAGAGGTCAGAGCAGCTTGTCCCGGGTGAAGGGGACGTCCCTGAGACGCCGGCCGATGGCGTGGTAGATCGCGTTGCCGACGGCCGCGGGAACGCCGGTTCCGGGCGTCTCGCCGAATCCGCGGATCCCGGTCAGCTCGGCGTCCGCCCCCGGCCGGTCCACGAACAACGCCTCCACCGACGGCGTGTCCGCGCAGACCGGAACCAGGTAGGTGGACAGGTTCGGGTTGACGACCCGCGCGGTGTTCGGGTCCACCATCGTGTGCTCCATCAGCGCGAAGCCGATCCCCCACGTCACACCGCCGATGACCTGCCCGCGCGCGGTCCGGCGATTGAGCACCCGGCCCAGGTCGTGCGCGGTCACCACCCGGGTCACGCGCACCCTGCCCAGCCTCGGGTGGATCCGTACCTCCAGGAACACCGCGCCGAACGAGTGCCCGGCCGTGTTCTTCTTGCTTCCGGTCACCTCGACGGGGCTGCCGTGGCGGGTCATGACGTCGCGGTAGGTGTCCCTGCGGTCGCGGTCGCCCCGGGCGTACAGGCGGCCGTCCTCGGTCACGACCTCGTCAGCCGGCACGCCGTGCAGCGGGGAGCGCGGGTCGGCGACGGCGAGCGCGATCACGGCGTTCCGCGCGCTCGCCGCCGCCTCTGCCGTCGGGGCGGCCATGCTGGGCATCGTGGACGACCCGGCCGACAGGGAAGCGTCGGGGTAGGAGGTGTCGCCGAGCAGCGTCGTGACGTGGTCGAGCGGCATGCCGAGCCCTTCGGCGACGATCTGGGTGAGCACGGTGTAGGTGCCGGTGCCGATCTCCTGGGTGGCGGTCCGCAGGGTCGCGCGCCCGTCGGCGCCGATGGTGAGCCTGGCCTGGGACGGGATGGCGCCGTGGGTGTGGGTCTCGGTGGCCATGCCCCAGCCGACGTACTCGTCCCCGTCCCTGGTGGTGCCCGGCTTGGGATTGCGCCGGGCCCAGCCGAACGCCTCGGCCGCGGCCCGGTAGCACTCCAGCAGTCGCTTGTCGGGGTAAGGCGTGGGGGGCTCGGTCTGCTGGTCGACCTCGGTGTGGTTGCGTATCCGGAGCTCCACCGGGTCGATGCCGAGCTCGTAGCTCAGCTCGTCCATGGCGGTCTCGAGGCCGAAGTGAGCGGTCGTCTCCGGCGAGCGCATGTAGCTCGACGTCGGCAGGTCGAGCCGCACACCAAGCTGCCGTACGTGCACGTTCGGGCAGGCGTACAGGCGCACCGTGGAGTCGCTGCCGTTGTAGATGTTCTCCTCGACGCGGGTCACCTGAGCCGTCGAGGTGCTGACGATGGCGGTCAGCGCGCCCTCGCGGTCGGCGCCCAGCCGGAGGTGGTGGCGGTACTCGGCGCGGTGACCGTTGGAGGTGAACATCTGCGCGCGCGACAGCACCAGCTTCACGGGCCGGCCGCAGAGTTGCGCCGCCGCCGCGGTGAGCAGCGTGTGCGGATAGATGGGGGCCTTGGCGCCGAACCCGCCGCCCAGGTAGGGAGAGATGACCCTGACGCTTTCCTGAGGCTTGTCGAACGCGGTCGCCACGGCGTCACGGGCGAGGACCACGCCCTGGGTGCTCTCGTACAGGGTCAGCGTGCCGCCCTCCCAGACGGCGGTGGTGGTGTGCGGCTCGATCGGGTTGTGGTGCTGCATCGGGCTGCTGTAGCTCTGGTCGATGCGTACCGCGGCCTGTTCGAGTGCCGCGGCGGCATCGCCGCGGGCGAGCTCGTTGGGCCTGTCGCGGAACTTCTCCGGCAGGAACGCCTCGTCGAGCACGTCCGCCATCCGCGCGACCGGATCCTCCGCCCGATAGCGCGCCTTCACCAGGTTGGCGGCCTCCTGTGCCTGCTCCAGGGTCTGGGCCACGACGTACGCGACGGGCTGCCCGTGGTGGTGCACCCGCGTGTCCTGCAGGGGGATATAACGCCTGTTGTACGGGAAGTTCGGCAGGTTCAGCCTCGGCATGTCGGCGTGGGTGTAGACCGCGACGACGCCGGGATGCGCCAGCGCCGCCCTGCTGTCGATCTCCAGGACCTCGCCGCGGGCGATCGTGCTCATCACCAGAGCGCCGTGCAGCGCACCGGGCACCTCCTGGTCCGCGGCATAGCGGGCCGCGCCGGTGACCTTCGCCCGGCCGTCCACCCGCGCCACGCCCTGCCCCACCAGCCCGCTCATCGAAGCCCTCCCAGCTCGCTGAGGATGCTCACCAGCGCCCGCTGGACGAGCTCGACCTTGAACCTGTTCCCCTCGTACGGCTTCGCGTCCCTGACCAGGAGCCGGCCCGCCTCGTTGATGGCCTGCCCGGTGAGCGGCCGGCCCCGCAGCGCCGCCTCGGCGCGGGTGTCCCGCCACGGGCGGGTGCCCACGCCGCCGAACGCCAGCCGTACGTCCCGTACCACGCCGCCCCTCGTCCGCAGCGCGGCCGCCACCGACACCACCGCGAACTCGAACGTGGCCCGGTCGCGCAGCTTCAGGTAGCGCGACTGCCTGGTGAGGGCCGTGCGCGGCACGTCCACCCTGGTGATCAGCTCGCCTGGGCGCATCGTGGTCTCCCGGTCCGGGGTGGACCCGGGGAGGAGGTAGAAGCCGGCGATGGGGACGGCGCGCTCGCCGCCGGGACCGAGCAGGTGCACGGTCGCGTCCAGGGCGGTCAGCGCCACCGCCAGGTCCGACGGGTGCGTGGCGATGCAGTGCTCGCCGCCTCCCAGGATCGCGTGTCCCCGGTTCTGCCCGGTGATCGCCGGGCAGCCACTGCCCGGCACCCGCTTGTTGCAGGGTGAGGCCGCGTCGCGGAAGTACCCGCACCTGGTGCGCTGCAAAAGGTTTCCGCCGATCGAGGCCATGTTGCGGACCTGCGGGGACGCCGAGGCCAGCAGCGCCTCCGACAACATCGGGAACTCCCGCCGCACTCCGGGGTGCTCGGCGACCTGCCGCATCCGGGCCGCCCCGCCTATCCGCAGCGAGCCGGAGCCGACGGCGATCGTGCCGAGGTCCAGCCGGTTGACGTCGATGAGGTGGTCGTGGGCCTCCGCGCCGTCGCGCATCAGGTTCAGCAGGTCCGTGCCGCCTGCCACGAACGTCGAGTTGGGGGTGTTCGCGGCCGTCCGTACCGCCTCGGCCGGATCGCGGGCGACGGTGTAACCGAAGGCCCTCATCGCCGCACCTCCTTCGCGGCGTCGGCGACGGCTGCGACGATGTTCTGGTACGCCGCGCACCTGCACAGGTTCCCGCTCATCCACTCGCGGATCTCCGCCTCCGAACCGGCATGCCCCTCGTTGATGCAGGCCACGGCGGACATGATCTGGCCGGGAGTACACGCGCCGCACTGGAAGGCGTCGTTCCGGATGAACGCCTCCTGCACCGGATGCAGGTCCTCTCCCCGCGCCAGCCCTTCCACCGTGGTGATCTCGGCTCCCTGCCGCATCACCGCCAGCGTCAGGCACGACTTGACCCGCTCGCCGTCGACCAGCACCGTGCACGCCCCGCACTCGCCCCGGTCACAGCCCTTCTTGGTGCCGGTCAGGCCGAGCCGCTCCCGCAACGTGTCCAGCAGCGTCACCCTCGGCTCCAGGACGACCTTGCGCAGCCGCCCGTTGATCGTCATCGCGACTTCCATCGACGCCCCGGGGGCGACGGCGTACGCCTGAGCGGTGGCGGTCCGGGCGGCCGCGGCGGCGGGAGCGGCGACGCCCGTCCCGGCCACGGCCGCTCCCGCCGCGCTCACCGCGACGGCCTTGAGCACCGCACGGCGGGTGTGCACGGGTCTGTCGCCGTCGTCGTCCGCAGGCGCGTCCAGCAGGCGCTGACGCACCTCGGCGATCTTCGCGCCCGTCTCCGGATCCGGGTCGTCGGTGAGGTCGAACGAGGTGGACGCGGCGAGCAGCGGCTGCACGATCCGATGGGCGTGCCGGCTGGCAGGGTGCGCCAGGAACTCGCCATAGGCGGCCAGGTCCTCGACGACGAAGACGGCGCCCCACTCGTACTCGCCGCTGTGGTCACGGCCGACCAGGAAGGACGTCACCGACGGGACGTTCCGTCCCTGGTCGCGCAGGCTTTCGAGGGCTTTCGTCCGTTGTTCCGGTGGCGCCTTCGCTTCGAAGGTGAATCTGCTGCCGTGGTAGATCATCATGCTCCTTCTCCGTACGGACCGGCTCTGCGACAGGCGAAAGCCCGGTCATGGCCCCGCGAACTCCTCCGGACGGATGTCCGGCCGCACGCCGGCGACCGTGGTGGTGACCGGATGGCATGTAAGCAACGGCAACGTTATTTCGTTATCGAGGATTCAGTCAAGCCGTGCTAACTTGAATTTGTTAGCGTCGATAAGGCCGCGCTCCCGGCCCGACCAGCCGGCCGGCTCAGCTGTCGCCCGCGCGGAGCACCTCGCTCAGCCGTCGTCGGCGGCGTAGCGCCGACTCGACGGGCACCACGACGGCGACCGCCGCCAGGAACACGACCGCCACCAGTGCGGGCCCTCACCACGGCAACGCCGGGGCCGGATCGGCACCGGTGAGCAGGCGCAGGGCGAGCGAGCCGAACGTCAGGCGGGCGAGCAGCGCCCCGAGCAGCGGACCGCCCACAACGGCGACCACCACCGGCGGCAGCAGTTCCCCCGCGGCGACCCAGCGGGCCTCCCGGGGCCGCAGCCCGAGGGTGCGCAGCCGGGTCAGGGTCCGCCACCGCTCCGGCGCGCCGGCCGCCGTGCCGAGAGCGAGTCCCAGCAGGCCCAGAACCGGCAGGGTTACCGCCGAGACCCACGCCAACCGCAACAGTCCCGAGGCCAGCGGCCCATCCGCGGTCCCGTGGCCGACAGCGGCACCAAGGGTGAGCGCGTACGAGGCCAGGGCCACGGAGGTCACGAGCACCACCAGCGGGAGCACCCGGGCCGAGGTCGCCGCCGCCCTCGCGGCCCCGAACACCGCCAGCGGCCGGCGCGAGCCCAGAAGCCGCTTGAGCACGAAGCGCGTCCCGAGGGGCAGGGCCCGCGCCAGCATGAGCGCGCCCGCGAGCGCGCAGAGGGCGGGCGCGCTCGCGGGCAGCATCCCGCCGCCGATCCCCCGCTGGTACAGAGCGACGAGGGCGCCGGACGCGGCCACCAGCACCCCGATCTCAAGTGCGGCCCGCCGCAGCCGTACGGTGTTACGCACCCACCGCCGGGCACTCCGGTTGGCCGGCACGCGGCGATCCCGGGTGGCGCGGGCGGCGGTGAGCGTGCCGAACGCGGGCCCGGCGGCGACGGCGGTGACCACCACGGGAGCCGTCCACTCCCAGGAGACCCCCGGCGCGACGGCCCGGGCCAGGCCGAGCCCGGCCGCCGTGGCCAGCAGCGCCATCACGGCGGATTCGAGCAGCAGCTCGCCACCGATCACCGGTAGCGACATCCCTCTCTGCCGGGCGGCTGCCAGGGCGGGGGCGCGGTGGCGTACCAGCAGGTCGGCGGCGAGCAGCAGGACCAGGACCGCGGCGGCGAGCAGGGTGACGAGCAGGACGGACGCCTGCGCGGACGCGGCGTCGACCTGGGCGCTCACGTTCCGCAACACCCCGTCGAGCCGGGTCTCCCACTTCAGCGAGCCGTCCCGGGCGCCGGAGGAGCCGGAGGCCGCCTTGAGCGCGACCACCCTCGCGGTGACCGACGGGACCGCGTCCCAGGTGAGCCGGGCCGGGTCGGGCGTGAACGAGGCGGTACGCCGCAACTCGTCCTGTCCGAAGGCGAGCCGGGCGTCGGGCAGAGAGTCGCGGGACAGCAGCCCGGCGAACCGGGTGCTTCCCGTGCCGTCCGCGCCGGCGACGGGACGCAGCAGCGCGGGGATGAGCCGCCAGGCGGGATCGGCGCTGTCCCGAGGCCGGAAGATGCCGCTGACCTGCACCTTCTTGACGTTCCCCTGGTCGTCGGCCAGCGGGATGCGGGCGCCGGGACGGAGCTGGAGAGCGGCGGCGTCCGCCTCCGACAGGCCCACCTGCACCGGCCAGGGCGGCGCGCCGTAGGGAACCGACGCCGTCTCGGAGCCGGTGAGCCGGGGCGGGCCGCCGACGATCCAGGTCACGCCGGGCCCGCCGTCGCGGGCCACGTAAGCGAGCTGGAACGTGCGCAGCACGCTGCCATCGGTGATCTTGAGGGTGGGGCTGGTGACGGTGGCGACGGGTGGATGCAGGGCGGCGCGCAGGCCGGGGCCGAGCTCGTCCGTCGCCCTGGCCCGGAAGTCGTCGACGCCCTCGGCGAGGCGGGGGTGCCGGACGCGGCTGCCGCTCGGTCCGCCGTCGTCTTCCATGCGGGCGTGGACCCGGAGGTCGGCGCCGTCCCCGCGTACCGCGTCCCGTACGGCGGTGTCGGCGGTCGCGGACAGTAACGGCGGTATCGCGCCGGCGAGCAACGTGACGACCGCCACCACGACGGCGGCCAGGAGCAACGGCCCGGCGTCCGCGCGGGCGCGGCCGGCGACGCTGGGCCAGTGCGGTGCCGGGATTTTCACGACGCCACCCGCAGGTACGCGGCATCGGCGAGCCGGGCCTGGACGGCGACCACCGCGCTCACCGCCAGCGCGCACCCGGCCGGCAGCCCGGTGAGCAGGGCGGCCTCGGCGGCCCACGGCCAGACGGGCAGGACCTCGGGAACGGGAGCGGCGCCGGTGTCGGAGCGGACGAGCAGCGGCGCGACGACGCGGGTGGCCAGCGCGCCGATGACCGCGCCCGCCGCGAGCAGCGGCAGCAGGATGCCGACGTGCTGGCCGAGCAGCACGGTACGGATCTCGCGCCGGGTCATCCCGAGACCCCGCAGGCGCGCCACCTCGACCGCACGGGCCCGCAGATCGAACGTCACGTGCAGGACGATCCCGGCGATCATCAGCAGGACCGCGGCCGGTACGAGCAGCCGGAGCACGGCCGGCAGCCCGGCCTGCAGCGGGCCGCCGGTGAGCCGGGCGGTCTCGGACGCGCGCGTGGTGACGCTGCCGAGGCGGAGATCGGCCGCATCGCCCGTGGCGGGACGGCCGACCCACCACGCGTCCACGGGCACGTCGAAGTCGCCGCTGACGGCGAGAGCGCGGGAGAGGGCGTCGAAGTCGGCCAGGATGGCCGCGGCGCCCGGAGCGGACGGCACGGCCGGCAGCACCTCGGCCACGCTGACCTGTACGGGGGTGAGTCCGACGGTGAGGTCGAGCCGGGAGCCGCGCCGGGCGCCCACCTCGTCGGCGAAGCGGGCGGAGACGGCGACGGGCACCGGTCCCGGGGCCGGGAAGGCGGTGGCGACCAGGTTCCTGGCGGCGTCCGGCCGGCCCTTCAGCGCGACGGTCGTGGTCATCCTCAGCTCGGTGCCGGCGGAGGTGCCGGTCAGGGCGACGGCAGGATTGCCGAGCTGCCCGGGGGCCGGCCCGGCTGAGGTGGCGGTCCAGTGCGAGGCTGCGGAGCCTGTTCCCGCCACGGTGAGCGTCACGGCGACACGGCTGTCCCCCGCCGGAAGTTCCGCCAGGGGATCGGAGTGGCCGGTGCCCACGTTCCCCGTCGCGATCGCGAACGGAAGGGACACCGCGACCAGCTGGAGCCCTTCGGCCGTCGCGCAGTCCGGCAGCGGATGTGCTTCGCCGTCGAGCGGAACGGGCTCACCGGTGCACGGGGTACGCAGACCTGTCGCGTCCTGGAGCAGCAGCCGGGGCGTCACGGTGAGCGGCGTCGCACCGGTCGCCTTCCCGGTCAGGGAGAGCGCGGCTCCGGCCGGGACGGGAACGCCGGCGGCGCGCGCCGGCGGCGCGAGGCCGCCACCCACGGCGTTCCAGGTGCGGCCGTCGTCCAGCCGCCCGCGCAGCAGCGCCTCGGCACGAGTGGTGTCCACGGCGATCAGCCGCGGCGGGTCACCGACGCTGCCGAGCCACTGCCCGACCGCGATGCCACGATCGGTGGCCGGGCTCACCTCTCCCCCGGTGGCCGCGCCGACCACCCTGCCCTGCCCGGGGGCGGGCGGGGCGGTGAGGGTGAGCACGAGATCGGTGCCGACGGACAGATCGGCCTGGTCCTGCTGGGAGCGCTGCCACGTGGCGTCGAACCCGATCCCGTACGTGGCCGCCGCGCAGCCCAGCCCGATCAGCAGCCCCGCCGCGACCGCCTGTGGCCTGCGGGCGGCCTCGAACGCGGCCAGCGGAACCATCAGCCCGCGCGCCCGGCCGGCCAGCCGTTCCACGACGCGCAACGCGGGCCACACCAGGCGCAACGCCACCGCGGATCCGGCGATGAGCAGCAGCGCTGGAGCGAGCACCCGTACGGCGTCGATGGGCGACCCCGAACCTGCAGGCTGGTCGCGCAACTGCCACCAGCCGACGGCGGCGAGCGCCACGAGCAGCACGTCGGCGCCGGATCGGGCGAGCAGCTCCCGCCGCCCGCGCAAACCTCCGGTGGAGGTCCGCAGCGAGGGCACGACGAGCACCGCCGCCAGCGCCAGCGCGCCGCCGGCGACGGACAGCACCTGTACGGCGTTCACGCAGAAAGGCGTGGCGAGCCCGGCCCCGGCCATGGGCGGCAGCCGGGTCAGCCCGGCGTGCAGGGCGGACGAGGCCGGGATCGCGACCGCGGTGGCGATCCCGGCGAGCGCGCCGGCCTCGACGAGCGCGGCGCCGGCGAGCCGGCCGCGGCCGACGCCCAGCGCGGACAGCAGGGCGGTCTCGTCGTTGCGCACACCGGCGCTGAGCCGGCCCGCGAGGGCGAGGGCGGTCGCGGTCAGGACGAGTCCGATGGCGGCGACGGCGAGCACGGCCGCCGTGGTGACCCGCTGCTGTTCGTGGGCGGCCAGCAGGGTCGAGGGCAGTCGGGAGGCGACGCGCTGGATCCGTACCCGGTCGCCGAGGGTCTGCCCCAGCCGACGGTCAGCGCCGAGCACGGTCTGGATGACGGTGTCGAGATCGCGGGCGGCGGGGGCGGACAGGTCGGGGTGGGCGCCGATCTCCAGCCGGTCGAGGGTGGAGCCGCCGCCGAGCAGGTCGGCGAGGTCGACGATGAACGGCCCGTACGCGTGAACCGGCTGTGCGGAGCGGCCGTCGTGGTAGGCCGGATCGTACCCGGCGGCGGCGAGGGGGTCACGCTCCCAGCCCGTGCCCGGCAGCGGTCGAACGACTCCGACCACGCTCACCTCGACGCCCCGGTCGGGATCGTCGGCCAGCTCTCTGCCGAGGCGGACCCGCCTGCCGACGGTCAGGCCGAGCTGCCGCGCGGTGCTTTCCAGGACAACCGCCTCCGCCGGCGCGGCACCCGCCCGCGGCAGGCGTCCGGCGGCCAGTCGGGTGCGGGCCTGCAGGTCCTCCACCCCCGACAGGTACGCCACGGCCGGAACACCGGCGCTGGGCAGCGACCGCATCACGGACGACGCGCGCGCGGCCGTCGTCGTCGCGAACGGGGCGAGCGCCGAGGCCAGCACGGCGCGGGTGTCGTCGGCGACGGATCTCGCGTTCTCGCCGCGAATGGTCACGGTGTAGGCGGTGACGTCGATCTGGTCGGAGGCGGCGCGAGAGGCGGCGGTCTCCAGCGCCTGCTCGGCGGTACGGGTGAGCAGGAGGGCGCAGGTGCCCAGCAGCGTGGGGCCGACCACGGCGACGGCCAGGAGGGCTGCCAGCAACGGCCATTGCGCACGGGCTCGCCGGGCGACCAGCCTCAGCACGGACGGCTCTCGCTGATCACGAATCGCCCCGACCGTTGGAGCCTCCGTCGGGCCGCCCGTCAGAGCGTGAGCCGGGATGCTCGTCGAGATGCCCGTCGTTGATGCGGATCACCCGATCTGCCAGCGCGAGCATCGTCGGATCATGGGTGGAGACGAACGCCGTCACCCCCTCGGACTCCACCACCCCGCGCAGCAGCGCCATCACCGACAGCCCGGTTTCGGCGTCCAGCTGCCCGGTCGGCTCGTCCGCGATCAGCAGCCGTGGCGAGGCGGCCAGCGCCCGGGCGATCGCCACCCGCTGCTGCTGCCCGCCGGACAGCTCAGCGGGTAACTGCTCGGCATGGGCGGCCAGTCCGACCAGTTCCAGCAGCAGCGCGACCCGCCGCTCACGCTCCACCGGCGGTACGCGGGCCAGCCGCAGCGGGGCGCCCACGTTCTCCGCGGCCGACAACACCGGGATCAGGCCGAAAGTCTGGAAGACGTACGAGACCTTCTCCCGCCGTAACAGGGACAGGCCGTCCTCGTCGAGGGCGGTGACGTCCGTTCCGTCCACGAGGACCGTGCCGGAGTCCGGGCGGTCCAGGCCGCCGATGATGTTGAGCAGCGTGGTCTTGCCGGAGCCGGACCGCCCGACGAGGGCGGTCATGGTGCCGGCCACGAGCTCGAACGTCACGTCCCGCAACGCGTGCACGGCGGTCGCCCCGCTGCCGAACCGGCGATGAACGCCACGCACATGGACGAGGGGGCCGCCGTTCATCCGGCGCCGCCGCCGTCGGGGCGGATCGCCACGTGGTCGGCCTCCAGCACCAGCCGGACCCTTCGCGTCAACGCCAGCGCCTCCCGGTAGTCGCGCGGCACCTGGATCCGCCCCGCACGGTCCATCACCGCGTACTCCTCGGCGATCACCTGCTGGGCGCCGTCGTCTCCGGTGGCGGTGCGCCGCAACACCTCGCTGCTCGTGCGCCCGTCGCGGATCGCCACCGTCCGCTCCACCTGCCCGCTGACCGCGGGATCGTGGGTCACGATGACGACGGTGACGGCCAGCTGCCGGTTGACCTCCCGCAGCAGCCCGAACACGGCGGCCGACGTGGCGCTGTCCAGTTCACCGGTCGGCTCGTCGGCCAGCAGCACCCTGGGCTCGTTGGCGAGGGCCACCGCGATGGCCACCCGCATCTGCTGCCCGCCGGACAGCTGCGCGGGCCGCCGCTCGGCACAGTCGGCGACGCCGAGCAGGTCCAGCAGCTCGGCAGCACGCCTGCGGCGTATCCGGCCAGGGGTGCGGGCCGCTGTCATCGGCAGGTCGACCATCTGCCGTGCGGTCAGGTACGGGATGAGGTTGGCGGCCGTCTGCTGGCGTACGAATCCCACGGTGTGCCGCCGATACCGGACACGATCGGCCCGCGACATGTCCAGCAGATTCCACCGATCGACCCGCACGCGCCCGGCGGTGGGAGCGTCGACCCCGGCCAGGATGGACAGCAACGTCGACTTCCCCGACCCGGACGCGCCGACGACGGCCACCATCTCCCCGCTGTCCACGACCAGGTCCAGCCCCTGCAGTGCCTGCACCTCGACCGACCCGGACTGGTAGATCCGCACCAGGCTCTCGCACACGATCAGCGCGTCTCGTCCGAACTCCGGCGCCTTCGCAGGTGGCTGCGGCAGGGATAAGGGCGCGATGGACATCCCCTCCTCCGCCCGGCACGGCTCTCCTTCAGGGCCAGACTCTATCGTCCTCGCAAATCGGGCCCAAGACCCTTACGGCCAGGGCGACGGTGGCGGCTTCCGCGAGCGAAGGACCGGGGTCAGGGCCCGCGTGTCCGGGTGGAGGGCTCGGGCGCACAGCGTGAGCGTTTCCGCGAGCGTCGTGCGGTCGGGGTCGTCGATCTCGGCGAGCATGACGGCTTCGATGCCGTCGAGGGAGCGGTCGCATCGCCGGAGGGTGCTCAGGCCTTTCGGGGTGAGGCGGGTGCGCAGGGCGCGGCCGCCACGGGGATGCGGGTCGCGGCGGATCAGGCCGCGTTGTTCGAGATCGCGGATGACCAGGTTCATCGCCTGCGGGGTGACGAAGGCGATGCGGGCCAGGTCGGCCGAGGACGGGGCGTCGCGCAGGCGCAGCTCGCTGAGCGCCATGTATTCGGTGGTCGTCATGCCGTGCCGGGCGAGCGCTTCATCCAGGCAGGCGCGGATGCGGCGTTCCAGCCGGAACACCAGGTAGCTCACATGGGGCGGCGGTGCGTCCGGCGCAGCGGCCGCGGGGACACCCGGATCGGTCACCAGGAGACGATATCTCGTCCCGTCGGAACGGGCCCAGATGTAAGTTTCACCCCATTATCAAGGAACTTGATAACAAGCTACTTGATAACCAGGGAGAACGGCTCCCTGCCAGGTGAACCGGCGGACCAGCGCACCGCGCGTGCATTGACGGTGGATTGCGGGCCCTTCTATTTTCCAGCGACCGGTGTCAATACGCGGCGAACCGATCCACGGCGCGCCGCAGATCTGGAGAGGAGGAGCGCGAATGACCCGATGGATACGGGTGCTGGCCAGTGCCTGCGCCGCGGCGCTCTTAGCCGTCATGACCGTGGCACTCGGATCGCCGGCCGTCGCCGCCAGCCTGGTGGAGGTGACCGGCTTCGGCAACAACCCGGGCAACATGCGGATGCACGTCTATGTGCCGGACTCGCACCCGACCTCGCCGGCGATCGTGGTTGCGATGCATGGCTGCGGCGGCTCCGGTCCCGGCTTCCACCAGGGCAGCGAGTTCGCCTCGCTGGCGGATCGATACGGCTTCGTCGTCATCTACCCGACCGCCACCCAGTCGGCGGGGTTCGGCAACTGCTTCGACACCTGGTCGGACGCGGCCAAGCAGCGCGGCGGCGGCAGCGATCCGGACTCGATCCTCTCGATGATCGACTACGTCGAGCGGACCTACCGTGGAGACCCGAACCGGGTCTACGCCACCGGAAGCTCGTCCGGCGGCATGATGACCCAGCACATGCTCGCCGTCCATCCGGACGTGTTCAAGGCAGGGGCCTCCTTCATGGGTGTGCCCTTCAACTGCTTTGCCGGCGCCTCCGACTATCCACCTGGAAACAGCAGGTGCACCGGCGGGAGCATGGACCGATCACCCCAGCAGTGGGGCGATGCTGTCCGCCAGGCGTACCCGGGATATTCCGGCCCCCGCCCGCGCATGCAGCTGTGGCACGGCACCAGCGACACCCTCGTGCCCTACTCGCTGCTGCGCGAGTCGATCGAGCAGTGGACCGATGTGTTCGGGCTGAGCCAGACCCCGACCAGCACCGACACCCCGCAGGCGAACTGGAACCGCAGCCGGTACGCCAATTCGTCCGGCACCGTGCAGGTGGAGGCGTACAGCGTCCAGGGCGCCGGGCATGCTCTTCCGCAGGGCGGCATGGCCCTCTACGCCATCCAGTTCTTCGGCTTGACCACCAGTTCGACCGACACCACGCCGCCGACCACGCCGGGCACCCCGGTCGCGTCCAACGTGACCGCCGCCAGTGCCACGCTGACCTGGACCGCGTCCACCGACGACACCGGCGTGACCGGCTATCAGATCCTGCGCGCTCCCGGCGCGTCGGGCGGCACGTTCACCCAGGTCGGCACCTCGGCCACGACCTCGTTCACCGACACGGGCCTGACCGCGAACACCACCTACCGCTACCAGGTCCGGGCGCGCGATGCCGCCGGTAACGTCTCACCGGTCTCCGACACCGTCCAGATCACCACCCAGGCAGGCACGACCGGTGCCTGCTCCGCCACCCCGACCGTGCAGTCACAGTGGGGGAACGGGTATGTGATCCAGCCGCTGACCATCACCAACACCAGCAATTCGACGATCACCAGCTGGACCGTCACCTTCACCCTGCCGGCCGGGCACACCCTGACCGGCTCGTGGAACGCCACCGTCACCAGCAGCGGCCAGACCGTCACGGTCAGAAGTGTCAGCCACAACGGCACGCTCGCGCCGGGAGCCGGCACCACCAGCTTCGGCTTCCAAGCGAGCAGGCCCAACGGCAACACCGCCCTGCCGTCCGGCTACGCCTGCGCCTGACCATCACCACGCTTCCCTGATCACGGCCCCGTCATCGACAGGTGGGACCGGGCCGTGATCGAGGCATCCGCGCCGGTGGGAGAACCGGCCGCGTACCGCGGCCAGGGCCACTCGTGCGTCCCATGCCGCGTCGCTCATCGAGTCGCCCGAGCACACATGCCTGCGCCGAGCCGGGCTCCACACCCTGCCTTGTAGTTTATATTTCAACTTGTTAATGTCTAGATAGCTGGCTGATCATGCGGCCATGGCCGCGTCCAGCGCGCTGACGTACCCGCTATGAAAGGTTTTCGGATGAGCATCGCTCTCGTGCGGAACCCCGGCGACGGTCCGGCCTTCCGCTACTACAACACCGGGGTCGAGCAGGTCGTGTCGACCGACGAGACGAGTGGAGCGATCACCGTCTCACGTCTGAACATGCCGCGCGCCGACGCGCCACCCCTGCACACCCACAGTCACGAGGACGAGAGCTGGGTGATCCTTTCCGGACGCGTCCGGTTCTGGATCGGATCGACGTCGCTCGCCACGTGCGACGTGTACGACGCCGAACCCGGCGCCTTCATCTACGGACCCCGGTCAGTGCCCCACACGCTCCAGCCGATCACGGAGACCGCGGAGATCCTTCAGATCAACAACCCCGGAGCCGTCGAGGGCTACTTCAGGGCGATCGGCCCCGCTGACGCGCGCGCCGACGAAGAGCACGCCGACCTCCTGGCGCGGTACGGAGTAGCGCTCCTCGACCATCCACCTTCTGTCTAGTCGGCTGGTTCTCCGGCGCGCTCCGCGCGGCAAGCCCGGTTGCGACACGTGGCAGCGTTCCCCGCGCGGAGCGCGCACGGCGGGCCGTCGTATGGCTTGACCTTGGCGGGAGCTCGCGCCGGGATCGGGTTGGGGACCATCTCGGCGAGCAGGACGAACGGGATGAGTAACGGAGGCCGTGGACCGGGGTTCGCCGTTACGGCGGGCGCTCTGTGAGAGCCGAACCGAGATAGTTCGATATCTCGGTTCGGCGATTTTCTGTCACTCGTCGCCGCCAAGGTGGCAAGCTTCAGAAAGAACAGCAGTCCTGATCACTCGATTGGGGTCCTGGCCGTGTCTTATCAAGGCAATGCGCCGAGAGCCGCCCGGCCTGCACCCGAAGAACATCCCACGAGGAGGAGGGCACTCACGCCCGACACGATCTTGAATCCTGATGAATGCTTACGTTAAAACTGAGACCGGAACACCGGAAGGAGTTCTGAGCTGGGCACGGGTGGCACACCGTCAGTCCCTGAACGCGTCCGGACGGACATGACTGCACTGAGACCAAGATTGAGACTTCAGTCCATTCAGCTTCTCGGACCTCGCCTCAGGATTCAGGCTCAGTATGTCTTGATCCCATATCTATGGGATATTCCCTTATTGTACTTTGGGGTACAGTATGCGATCGACCAGGAGCCAACCGGAGCCCAGTTTCCTAAGAAAACTTTCTTGGTGCCAGACTTGTTGGCACAAGTGACGCGAGCCTGCACATATCCCGATCCTCTCTTGCATTTGGCCATCGCGGACTGCCGACTCGAATTAGCCCACTCACTGTGACATTTGCTTGGCGGGGGATCCGCGTACGCCACGCCGGGAGCGGTAATGGCGACCGCCGCCACTGCGAAGAGGGCCGCCATGATGGTTCGCTTCATGTGAATCATGATAAGTGCATACCCTCGCCCACATTGGATTGAATGGCACTCTTGTGTACTCAACCGCAAGGAACTGTAGAATCCTCGCAAACTCTGAAGCTCACCTCTGAGCTTCCCTCCCTACCGGCGAAGTCGGCCACCCAGCACCGTGCCGAGGAAACGCACATCACGAAACGCCCGCCTGACCTCGGCCATCGGCACGGCGAGGAATGTCGCGAACAGCAGCAGCGCCAGCACGGGTAAGCATTCATAAGGACTCAAGGCAGCGGCAGTGTGCCGCAAGCGGACCTGGTCGGCTGCCAAACCGCGCAAGTCTGCGCGCCGTTCACCGGCTTCACAAAATGAAGGCGGCGTCACGAGTCACCCATCCGCGTGAACCGTGAACGCCATGCCTTCAGTGGATCATCCCGTGTCAGGGCTTGGCCGCGGCGCTGACGATGCGGCCGGCTTCCTCCTTGGTGATGAGGCGGGCGGCCACCAGTTCGGCCGACTTCTTGGCGACGTGGGCGATGAGCTGGGGCCCGGTGTGCTTCTCGTCCTCGATGAGGTCCTCGATCGTGCAGCCGTCGGGGCGATAGCGGTTCGCCACCCCGGTGTCGCGGCCCTTGACGGTGACCATCGGGGTCAGGTCGGAGGCCTTGCAGGCGTCCGCCGGAGGGGTGTAGCGGAGCAGGCGGGCGCCGCCCTGTACGGAGCCGAGGGCGTCCTTGGTGCCGCTGCGGAACCAGATGTTGCCCGAGCCGTCCTGCGCGCCCCGGTAGAGGCCGGACTCGACGGCGGTCGTGAACGTCTTCGACAGCGGGTCGATGCGGAACACCTTCCCGTCGAGGGAGGCGTAGACGTGCTCGTCGGGGTTGACGTGCAGCTCGTCAGAGACGCCGGTGTATCCGGCGGGGAGCTTGACCCGCTTGACCACGCGGGCCGTGGCCGGGTCCATGATGAACACCGTGCCGTCGGCGAGGCCCCAGAGCAGCCCGTCGGAGCCCTTGACCAGCGCGGTGATCGACTTCGCGCCGGGCACCGGCGTGTGCTCCGATCGCTTCTCGCCCGAGGCCAGGTCGTAGGTGAACACCTTGGCGTCCGTCGCCTTGGGCGTGGTGCCGCCGCCGCCGTAGATCGACGTGCCGCCCCACAGGGTGTCCCCGAGCACGGCCAGCGAGGTGACGCCCTGGTCGGCGACGGGGGCGCGCCGTACCGTGTGCTCGCCTGAAGTCTCCTCGTAGACGGTGAGCGCGCCGCCCCAGAGGCCGTAGTCGGGGGTGCTGCCGATGTAGACCTTGCTCCCGGCGGCGGCGAACGCCACGGGCCGGTTCTGGCCGTCGCCGATCAGGCGGAACAGCTCACGCGGGTTCGTGCCCGTGACGAACGGCTGGGCCGGGTCGTAGTGCATGATCGCGCCGTTGGGATAGGTGCCCAGGTAGAGCTTGCCGTCCTTCCAGAACCACCCGTCGGTCTGCGCGGCCCGGCCGAGCTGGGTCACCTTGCCGGTGGCCGGGTCGAGGACCGCGACGTTGCCGTTGATGTAGAGGTTGGTGTAGATCCGGCCGTCCGGCCCGGCAGTGACATTGTTGATGTCGATGGGCTGGTACGGGAACGGCAGCTTGAAGCGCTGGGACGCGCCGGTGCTCGGGTCGTAGGAGAACCCGTCGCCGTTGTAGTTGCCGATCGCCGCGTAAAGCGTGCCGTCGACGAAGCCCCAGCCCACCCCGGCACCGCCCGAGGCCACCCCCGGCACCGCTTCCGGCCGGTCGGCGGCCAGGTCGTAGCGCCACAGCTCGGTGCCCGAGGTGAAGTAGACGTAGCCGCCCTCGGCGACCTTGGTCGTGCCGCGCGAGCTCATCGCGAACCCGTCGGCCAGCACCTCCCCCGAGTCGGGGTCGAGCACGAGCGCCTGCCCCTTGCTTCGCTTGACGAACAGCTTGCCCGCCACCAGGTTCAGGTCGTACGGATAGCTCGGATCGCCGCGCAGCGCCTCGGGCCAGATGTCCCGCTTCTCCCCCGTGGCCAGGTCCAGCCGGATCAGGTGCCCCGCCGAGCCGACCGCCGCCCACAGCAGTTGCCGGTCGGTGTCGACCGCGACGTCCGGCGTGTACTGCTGGCCCTCGACCATCACTCCGAGGTCGCGGAACCCTTCACCCGGGGTGTACGAGAACGCCTTGGCCCCCGGATACGTCCCCCCGTAGACCTTGCCGTCCTCACCGGCCTGCAGCCCGTAGGCGTACAACTCCCCCGGCACGACCTGCCCCAAATCGGTGGCCTGCTCCTGGCCCGGCTTGAAGGAGTACAGGTGGCCGTTGGGGTAGGTCCCGGCATAGACGGTCCCGTCGGCGGCCTGGGTGATGCCCCACCCGCCGGACGAGCCGGGCAACTCCACGGTGTCCCTCAGTTCGCGGGTCACCGGATCGACTTCGGCGACGACCCCTGGCGTACCCATCTGGACGCTGAAAACGGCGGGCCGCCCGTCCTGGCCGGTGCCGAAGTACCCCTCGAAGACGGTGAGCGCGGTCGACTGGACGCCGAAGTCGGTCACGGTTCCTTGGGCTGGGGAGGCGGCTAAGAGAGTGGACAGCAGGACGGAGAGGACACGCATGGGTTGCACTCCTGGGAGATTACGGTCTTGAGTGGAACTGCTTCCTTCGGGCCCGTATCGGCTTCATATGAGATAACGGGCCAGACCGTAAAAAGTCAACAATCACGCCTGCCTCTCGACGTCATCCACTTCGACTCCCCTGCTCCCGCAGCACGCCCGTCTCTGCCGGGATGGTCGGATCGGTGAACGAGGGGGTTTCGGTGGCGTGCTCGGCGTTCCCATCGAGCGGCGTCCACGACTCGTACGTGGTCCGCTCCAGGGGCAGGGGTTTGCCGGCCGCGACGACGGTCTGTGCGGGCCGGTCGCCGCCGAGCAGGAAGTCGATGACCGGGCGGTCCACTTCCTCCGTGCCGTAGGGGAAGACGCCGTGGACGCTCTCGTTGTCGACGGCGATCAGGCTCGTGTTCGGCAACCCTGTGCCGGCTGCCCAGCCCTGCTCGTACGGCGTCATCGCATCGAGTTCGCTCTGCAGAACGATGGTCTCGGGGAAGCTGTCGTCCGGCGTCGGCATCTTCGCGTCCGTCGGCCAGAACGCGCACGTCGGCGTGATCAGAAGCCCGAGCTGGGCCGTCAACGGCGCTGTGCGCTTCGTACGCTCGTGGAACTCCTCCCAGTAGTCGAGCCCCTGCGTCCATTGCCCATCTGTGCAGGCGGTGAACTCGATGACATAGTCGTGCGTGCCTCGAACCGGCTCCCCCGGCCTGCCCTCCCGTACGAGTAGCCCATGTAGGTGACCGTCTCCAGCCCGAGGAGATGACGGATGAAGTCCATGTCGTAGGCAGTCTGCTCGGTTGTCATCGTCGCCACATCGCGATCCTGCGAGCATGCTTCACCGATCGCCTGCGCCGCAGCCGATGGCCCGCCGGCCGGGTCGTACTCGTACTCGCACTTCGCGTGGCTGGACTGACCGAGGCCGCGCTGGTCGAAGCTGACGTAGTTTGTCGTCGGACGGAGCTCCGGAGTGTACTTCTGGACGGCGGTGCTGTAGGAAAGCCCTGAGGTGTACGGCCCTCCGGGGTGCGTGATGATCGTGGTGTGGTATTCGGGGTCCGAAGAATCGATGTTGCGGGCCTGTGAGATGCGAACGTCCCACGTGACCTCGGGATCCGGATTCAGCCAGTCCCGCGGCACCTTGATGGTCGCGCACCGGACGTTGGACCGGAGCGCGCATCTCGCTAACCGCGCGGCAGCACAGCCGCGGCGATGATGACATTGTTGACGATGGTCGCGGTGACGGTGCGAGCGACAGCCTCCGCGGCAGCGCCCGCTCCCCAGTTCCCGTTCTTGAGCTCTTCAGCGCGAGCGATCACCGGAGAGGTCCACGGGATGTCGCGGTCGAACTGCGGCAGGGTTCCGCTCCCGTAGATGAGCGCGGCGAGCGCCGCGACGCGGGCCGTCGGCTCCGCACCGTCGACGAGCACGGCGCGAACGTCGGTGAGCAGGCTGTCGCGGCGCCCGCTGTCGCCTCCCTCAAGCACCGAGGTGTTGAACAGGCCGAGTGCCTTGCGCGTGCTCCGCCGGAGGTCCCCGCGCCCGACGAGTCGATCCAACAGCGGTTCACGCAGGGTCGGCCCCATCGCGGCAAGGACGGTCTGCACTCCCCGAGGCCTGTCGGCGACGTACTCCCAACTGGCACGGAGGAGGTGATCCGAGTGCGGGTTGTCAGCGACGGCCTCCACTGTCACGGTTCCCATCCGTCCGGTGCCGCTCCGGACGTGGCCCCCGCGCGCGAGGTCGGCGAGCACCGCACCGGCGAGCACGTAATAGAGCGTGCTCTCCCCGGCGATGCTTCCGGCGCCGGACGGCGAAGCGGAATTCGGCTGGAACAGGAGCAGGAGGAGGTCCTCCGCCAATGTCGGGTTCCCACATACTGCTGTCTTGTCCGGCTCCTCTGAGGAAGCCGGACGTGGGTCTCCGTACCGCCCAGCCATTGCTCATTCCCTTCTCGTCGCGCCATCGGGGTAGCTCTCGGCAGCGGTGTCGAGCCCCAGCGACGGCCTGGCTTCAGCAAAGACCGTGTTCCAGGAACACGGTCAAGCTCCGCGGGGAGCGCGTCCCTCGTCCGCCTGTCCGCTCTGCTCCCGAAGGGCGCGCACCTGGTCGTTCGCGAGGGTGTTGGCACGGACGAGCACGTCCAACTGGGCCGGGTTGTACAGATCCACCACGCTGTCCACGATCGTCCGCGCCGTGACGTGCGGGCTCTTGGACAGGTGCCCAGCAGGATCGCTCAACCACGGATAGTCGATGAAATGCTGCGCGAGAGTCCGAGCGAGCCTCTCGACCAGGCGCTGCCGCGTGTCCTCATCCGCGTCGGCCGGCAATCGATCGATGTCGGCGCCGACGCCGTCGGTGTCAGCCTCCACCATCTTCTGAACGTCCGCCAAGGCGTCCTGGTCGTATAGCTGCGCGTAGATGTGGATCATCGAACTGTCCACCTCCGACAGTCGAGATGCCACGGACTCGAACCCGGCGGGGACATCCGCAGGCGCCTGGTCGCGGAGGATCGCCGCGATGTCCTCCCGCGCCTTCTGCGAGCGCTCGATGCTCATCTGGAGTTCGGCGTCAAGGTCGCGCAGAGCACCCAGAGCGCTGTCGGCGCCAGCCCTGACGTCACCGATCCGCGAGAGCGGCACCCCAAGATCTGCCAGACGACGGACGCGCAGGAGACTCACCAGGTGCCCTACCTCATACCGTTTGTATCCGTTGTACCGGCGCTCGGGCTCGTCGAGCAGTCCGAGACGGTGGTAGTGGCGGATCGTGTTCACTGTCGTTCCCGCCAGTTCGGCGAGCTCGCGCGTGCTCCACGGCATGTCATGTCCCTCCCGCGCTCACAGCACACATATGGACCCTCAACGCCAGTTCGGCATCCCCCATGCCACGGCCGACACCGGCGGGCGGGGTTCCACGGGCCCGCGAGTGTGTGCGCGCGGTCAGCCCATCGAGATGAGGATGGGCGCGACGTATCGCCCGCGGTCGCCCGGATGCCGGTGGGCGCCGTAGACCATCGTCGGCAGGGCCGCGGGTCCCTCAGCGGGCCCCAGCCCGGTGAGCCACGGACGCAGGCCCGGGTAGGCGTCCAGCAGGTCGATCCGCACATCGCGGTCGGCGCCGTGAACGGCGGCCAGGATGAGCTCGCGGGCGGCTTCCTCAGAAGACGCGACCACGGGGCCGATGACACGATGAGGGCCGGCGTTCCAGGCCACGGCGAAGCCGCCGTCGGTGACGATCGTGCGCTCGGCCATGGCCAGCAGCGCCGTCAGCGCCTTGCTCCGGTCGGCCCCGGTGACCTCGGCGTCCAGGTCGAGGAGCGCGGCGTGGTCGTCCGGTGTGGCCACGCGGACCGCGGACGTCCACGCCGCCCCCTGCATCGGCCCCATGGCGATCGTCAGGCTACCCGTCGGCCGGAAGCCCAGCCGCTCGTATACGGGTCGCCCGAAGCGGGTCGCGGTCAGCTCCACGGTGCGGTCCCCGGCGACCTCCAGGGCATGCTCCACCAGCCGGGTGCCGAGCCCTTGCCTGCCGTACCTGCCGGCGACCAGCATCATGCCGACGCCGGCCAGCGTGTCGCCGTAACGGGTCACCACGACGCACCCGGCTAAGCCGTCGCCGTCGGCCGCGTCGACACCGTAGACTTCGCCCGCCTCGAACATCAACCGCCATTTGGCCTCGTCGGTGGACCAGTCGCGATCGCCTTCGAGCCGCCGGCACAGGGGCAGGTGCTCGGGACCGAGAAGTCGAATATCGCTCATGGACGCGGATTCTGGCACACGCCAGGATTGTCGTTGATCTTTGAGATGCTGCGGCAGCGTGCATCGCCGGGACGGGCGCTCCGCTGCTCGCTGTCGTCGAATGCGTCAACCAAGCCATGGCCGGCTTGTTGTGCGAAGGAGAGCCGACGCATGTCGACATGGTGAGGTCAGTCCGGTGGTGGTGGTCGCGGTTCTCATGGTCTGGAGAGGTGATGTGGTGTTAGAGTGCGGTTCGCGAGCCTATGCCCGTGATGTCGCAGTGTGATCGTATGGATTTGTAGCGTTACCACCGGTTGGCGGGTCCAGTCGTGCTGTGATGGTCGAGTGACCGAGCGCAAGCTGTACCCCA